>JBQCGM010000028.1:0-6842 GCA_051955585.1 Novosphingobium sp. | reverse complement strand
CACGCCCCCGTGCCCGCTGCCCCCCCCCCGCGCGGGGGGCGGGGGCCCCGACTCGCGCACGCGGGGCACAGCGCGCGGGTCCACGGTGGAGCGAAGCTGCGCGGCGAGAGTCGCGGCGATTCCCTGCCCCGACTGGCGGGCACGCCCTTCGACGAATCGATCACCCGGAATTTGGCCGCAAAGCAGGCGATCGGCAGGGCTGCCGCGGAACTCGTCGGCCCGGGCGAGGGGATCATGATCGACGGCGGCACCACTACGCTGCAGATGTGCCGTCACCTGGCCGGTCTCGAATGCCAGGTCCTGACCAACTCGCTCCACATCGCCAATGCGCTGCTCGCCCAGCCCGGCACGGGGGTGCTGCTGCCCTCGGGCACGGTCTTTCGCGAGCAGAACATCGTCCTCGCGCCGGCTGGCGAAGATTCCATGCCGCGGTTCCATGCGCCCAAACTATTCATGGGCTGCGCCGCGGTAGGCCCCCAAGGGGTGATGCAGCAGGATGTGATCCTGGTAGCTGCCGAACGACGCCTGGTCGATCGCGCCGAGCAGGTGATCCTGCTGGTCGACAGTTCCAAGTTCGGAGGATCCTCGGGCGCGATCGTTTGCGGGCTGGACGAAGTCGACGTGCTGATCACCGATGGCGGGCTATCCGACGAAGCCCGCGCCATGGTCGCGCGTTCGGGAGTAGAACTCATCGTCGCACCGCTGGGCTGACCCGCGCGCTCCAGCGTGCGGGTCCCGGACGACGGATCAGGCCCTGAGCGCTGCCAGGTAGGCGTAGGACCTGCGCGCGGCCTCGATCCGCGGGATTGCGAAAGGCGGCTCCTGCTCGACGTAGAAGTGACGCACGTCGATCTCGTAGGCGGCGGGCAGCAGGCGGGCCCAGGGTTGGGTGCCGGAACCCACTTCGGTTGGATTCATCGAGATCGCGACGTTGGTGGGGCTCCCCGCGGCAATGTCCTTGACGTGGAGCAACTTGATACGTCCCCGGTTCTGGCGCAGGAACGCCAAAGGATCGCGTCCGCCTGCCGTGACCCAGCCGAGATCGACCTCGAAGCTCACCAGTCGCGGATCGGTCTCGCGCACCAGGATGTCCCAGCCCGTGCTGTTGCCAACGGGTGCAAATTCGACGTTGTGGTTATGATAGGCAACGCCGATCCCCAGCGGACGCAGTGCTGCGCCGTGCTGGTTGAGCGCGGCAGCGGTCTTCTTCCAGATGTTTTCGCCCTCCGCGGCAACGCTGCGAGCAATGGCCTTGGGGAAGTCCTCTCCGGGCAGAGGGCGCATATTGGCGGGCAGTTGCAGTAGTGGCGCAACGGCCCATTTGGCGCCGAGTGTGCCCAGGGTCTCGGCCAGCTTAGCCGGCTCGGCGCCCAGCACCAAGCCGCTGCCCGCCGCGAGCGGGACATGCACGCTGGTGATCGCCAGTCCGGCGCGCTTGGCAGCAGCGGCGATCTCGGCCGGTTGCTTGCCCAACAGGTTGGGCAGCTCGATCTCGCGGTAACCGATTGCGGCAACTTCTGCGAAGGTCTTGTCGAGGTCGGTGACGTTGCCGAGCGTATAGATCTGTAAGCCGATCGGCAGGCCGACCCGCTGGAAAAACGGGCGGCGGGCCGTGGCTGCCAAGGCAGGCCCCCCGATCAGGCCAGCCATGCCTGCTGCACCCATGGCGGTAAGAACCGAACGCCGGCTGAGATCGTGCACTTGGGGTCTCCCGAAATCTGGATAAGGACGTCAAGCAGCCCTTTGCCGTTGTCTAGCGCGTGGGTGCGGTTGAGCAAAGCAGGCTGGATGGCAATTCCCCGATCAAGTCTCGATCAGGGCGACGCCTTCCATCGGCAGGTCGAGCGTCAGCTTGCGGTCGCGATCGAGCCGCATGATCCTCGGCGCGGCGATCTGGGCGGCGGAACGCAGCGCCACGACCTGCTGGGGCGTCGGAATCTTGGGCGAGCCCATCGCCTTCCAGGCCGGGATCGGCGAGCCGCGTTCCTGGTCCACGAAACGCACCTTGACCGGCTGGCCGGCGCGCATGTCGGGGATCTGCACCGAGATGCGCTTGGCCGAGCCGCTACGGATGTTGCGCGTGGGAACAGCGCCGGGAATGCCGCCGGGCTGATCGACGTCGGCCAGGTTCCAGACCATTGCCGCTAAGGAGCCATCCGCACGCTTCGAGGCGAGCGCAGGGCCCGTAGAGGCGAGACGGCGGTGGCCCAGGGCGTGGAGCAGGCGATAGGTGTTGTAGTTGGGCCGCGGTACTTCGCCGAGCATCAGCGACCAGCCCATCGAGCCTTCCTGGAACATGTAATCGGTCGGGCCCAGTTCTTCGTAGGCGCCGCTGAGTACCCAGTGCGACATCATTTGCACCTGCTCGATCGCGACGCTGAGGACGTGGCAGATGATCGCCGGGCTGTCCGACGACCATTCGTTGACATAGAGCGGCAGCTTGCCATTCGCACCCAGCTTGCTGGCGTTCACCTTACGCCGCGCGGCGACGAGGCCATCGGGAATGACCTGTGGGATCGGCCGCTTGGGGCCGGGTCCGAACAACTTTTCCTGGTTGTCGCCGGGATAGATGTGCGTTGTGACGAAATCGACCGGAGCGTTCTCGGTGGCGGCGAATTCGAGGAACTCCGGCAGCCAGTCGGTCGCCGACGTTGCCGGGCCGCCGACCTGGAGGCGCGGGTCGATCGATTTGATCGCGGCAGCGGCGGACTTGTAGAGTTGGAAATAGTCAGCCTGCTTGCCGGACCAGAACACGCCGAGGTTGGGCTCGTTCCAGACTTCGAGCGGCCATTTGGCGACTTCATTGATGCCGTAGCGGTTCACCAGGAACAGCACGAACTGGCGAATGAAGGCGCCCCACTCGTCATAGGACTTCGGCGGCGAGGTGTTGGCGTTGTAGAAGCCGAACTGCGACCGGCCCGAAGCCAGGTTGGACGGCATGAAGCTGAGCTCGACCGAGGGCTGCAGGCCGAGCGCGACGACGCCGTCATAGACTTCGGCGACGTTCTTGAAGTTGGGTGTGTTGTCCCGCATCCGCTGGATGGTCCGGGTGTTTACCCCGAGCTCATCGGCAAAGATGCCGTGGAAGCGAACCCGTTTGATGCCGAGTTCGGCCTTGCCCCGCGCCATGTCGCGGCGCCAGGATTCACGCAGCGTGATCGCGGCGCGGTCGGAACCGACGCATTCTTCCCAAACGTGGGGGAGAGGCCCCACTTCCTCGCGCGAGCGGATCGTAACGTCGATCGTTTCACTTGCCGTTGCAGCGGCGAAAGCCGGCGCGGCTGCACTGGCGGCGGTCGCTGCGCTGGCAGCGAGGAAGTGGCGGCGGTCCATGCTTTTATAAGACGTCTCTCTCCCCGACGCGGAGCTTACTTGATCTTGGCGAGGTCGGCGTCGACCGCGGCAAGCTTGGCATCGCTCAAGGCGTCGCCGGCGTAGGACTGGATTTGCTTCAGGGTCATCGACGAAGCCTGCTCGATCTGCGGATTCGAGACGAACTCCTTCAGGTGCTTCTCGAGCACGGCCTTGGTTTCGGCGTTGGCGAGCAGATCACCGATGGTGGTGTCGGTGGTGTTGTACTTGGCGGCGGCGGCCTGGGCGAAGGCCGGGACGGCGGCGATCGGGGTTGCGACGGTGGCGATGCTCAGGGCAGCGGCGACGAAAAGATTACGGCTCATGATATTCAACCTTCTCTCTGAAATCATTCGTGAAAATTCGGCGCGATGGCGCGAAAACCTTCGATCCCCTCTCGACTCAAAGGCTGCCGGGGGGTGTGCGACATCGCCGTCAAATAAGCAAGAAACGGCTGAATGGCACCTGAAACCCGAGCACTGATACTCTTTGATACGAATTGGTTTCGGCGGCGTCCCGCCCGTTACATTGAGGTCAGCGGCGTGGATAGCGCGCCGTCGAGGCGGATGGTCTGGCCGTTGAGGAAGGTCGTCTTCAGAATACCTTCCACCAACGAGGCGAACTCCTCGGCGCGGCCGAGCCGCTTGGGGAAGGCCACATTACTCGCGAGTTCGTCCTGCAGGGATTGCGGCGCGCGGGCCATGCGCGGGGTCATGATCGGGCCCGGCGCAATGGCGTTGGCTCGGACCCCGATCGGCCCAAGGTCGCGCGCCATGGCCAGGGTCATGCCGGCTATGCCGGCCTTGGCCGCCGAATAGGCCGCTTGGCGGCCTTGGCCATCATAGGCGGCGGTCGAGGCCGTGTTGACGATTACGCCGCGCTGGCCGTCTGCGTCGGGCACATTGCCGGCAAAGGCGGCGGCCGACAGGCGCGACACGTTGAACGGGCCGTAGAGATGCATCTCGATCATTTCCCGGAACATCGCCATCTCGTGGGGAATGCCCTCGGGGCTGGCGGTGGCCTGGCCGGGGATCGAGACTCCGGCCGAGTTCACGTTGATCGAGAAAGTCCCGAGCGTCTGGGCCAGCGCGATCGCCGCCTTGACGTCGTCCTCGCTGTTGTGATCGCCGCCGAAGGGGCGCGCTCGCTCGCCGAGTTCGGCGGCAAGTTCCTCGGCGCGGGAGATTTCCGGCTCGAAGATCACGACCGAAACGCCGAGTTCGACCAGCCGTCGCGAGGTCGCCCCGCCGAGGCCGCCGGCACCGCCGGTCACGAGCGCGGAACTGGTGCGGAAATCCATAGGTTTTGGTCCTGAGGTTAGAGCGCGCGCCAAGCCCGATGCAGGGCTTCGGCGATGCGCGATTGATAGGCGGCGGCCTCTTCGGGGATCAAGGCGGCCATGGGCTGCGAGCCATGGAACTGGCCTTCGCTGCAGTGGTACTCCACCGGCACGCCGGCAGCTCTGAGCAGCTTCGCATAGGACTGTCCGTCACGAACCAGCGGGTCGTATTCGGCGGTCAGGATCAGCGCGGGGGGCAGGCCATGCAGGTCCGCTGTACTGGCCGGCGACACGCGCGGGTCGGCCGCCAAGGCCGGATCGGCAAGATAATGCGCGATATAGGTTTCCTTGCCGGTCTGCAGGGTCAGCCCTTCCGCGGACAGGTGCATCGCGGCCAGATCGGTCAGATCGGCGATCGGCACTTCGAGCACCTGGAGCGCCAGCCGTGGCCCGCTGCGATCCCGCGCCAGAATGGCGACCACCGCGGCGAGGTTGCCGCCCGCGCTTACTCCGCCGACCGATAGGCGATTTGCATCGATGTCGAGGTCGGCGGCATGGGCCGCGATCCACAGCAGTGCGGCATAGGAATCTTCCAGCGGGATCGGAAACTTGTGCTCGGGCGCCAATCGGTAGTCGACCGAGGCGACCACGCATCCAGCCTCTTCGGCCAAGCCGCGGCAGAGCGGATCGAAGTGGTCGAGCGTCCCGAGCCAGAAGCCGCCGCCGTGGAAATAGACGTGACAGGGCAAGGGCCGGTCATCGGGGCGATCGGGGTAGTAGAGCCGCACCGTGATCATGCCGTCCTCGACCGGCACGCTATGATCGGCCTCGCGCCGCAGCGGCGGCAGCGCCGGATAGTGGCTCAGGATATGCCGCTCCATCATCGCATGGGTCGCGGCCCGGGCTTTGGCGATCGGTACCGGCGGCCGCGGCGCGGAGGGCTGGGTCAGTGCCTCGAACAACGGGCGTAGAGCGGGCAGGACGGGCATCGGTTGCGGGTGCTAGATCGTCTCGCCGGCATCGACCAGCAGGGTGCTGCCGGTCATGAACGCGGACATGTCCGAAGCGCAGAACAGGACGGCGCGGGCGATGTCGTCAGGCACGCCGACGCGGCCGAGCTTGCTGTTCAGCATCACCGGAATGTCTTTCGACGCGTCGCGGCCTGGATTCTGCGCGGCGGCGAGCTGGTTGCCCTCGGTCACGCAATAGGTCGGCGCGACTCCGAGCACGCGGATGTCCTGCCCGGCGAGTTCGAGCGCCATCTGCTTGGTCATGCCGCGTACCGCGTGCTTGGACGAGACATAGGCGGCCAGGCCCGGGGCGATGCCCTTGAATCCGGCGGTGGAGACGATGTTGATGATGACGCCGCCGTGGCCGCCGGCGATCATCGCCTTGGCCGCCTCGCGCGCGCCCAGGAAGACGCCGCGAGTGTTCACTGCCAGGACCTGATCGAGCAGATCGGCGGTCATGTCGACCACCTTGACTGCGGGAAAGATCCCGGCGTTGTTGACCCAGATGTCGATGGTTCCGAAGCTGTCTACGGCCAGCTTGGCAGCCGCGGCCACCGATGCGGCGTCGGAGACGTCCATGCGGGTGCCGATGACCGTGGCGGCAAAGCGTCCGTCGAGATCGGTTGCGGCGGAGGCTGCAAGGTCTTCGTCGACGTCGCCGATCAGAACCTTGGCGCCGGCCTCGGCCAGGCGCTGGGCAATGGCCTTGCCGAGCCCTCTACCGCCGCCGGTCACCACTGCGCTGCGTCCCGTCAGGGAAACGAGCTCGGCAATCGAGCGGCCCGAAACGTCGGCTATGGCCATCCTCTCAAACTCCATCCGGTCGCGGGCTTCTCGTGGCCCGCGACCGGCTTAGAGCATGCCCGATCAGAGCGTGGCAAGGTCCGCGTCGAGCGCATCGAGCTTGTCGTCGGGGAACTGATTGGCCGCGAACTTCTGGATCGCACGGAGCGTCATGCCCTTGGCCAGCCCAATCCGCTTGTCCGATGAAGTGCCGGGGAAGTGTTTGTCCAGCAGGGCCTTGGCGTCTTCATTGGCTAGCAGATCGGCGAGGCGGGTCTTGGCGGTCGACAGGCCGAGTGAACCCTTCTGTGGCGCGGCCGTAAGGCCCAGGTCCTGTTCCTTGACGCCGGTGAAGCCCTCCGCCGGGGTCAGCTTGAGGTGCATCGCCTGCAGGCCGCGGATGATGAAGCTCGGCTCGT
>JBQCGM010000027.1:0-19088 GCA_051955585.1 Novosphingobium sp. | reverse complement strand
CTTGAGGATGACCAAGAACTTCAAGAAGCCGTTTTAACGGTACACCATTGCTTCATGCATAGCTTGGCGGTCAGCGGTGCGGCGAAGCTAGTAGAAAATCAAAATGGTGCAGCGTTCATAAAGCTACCTGCGTAGCCGAGGAGGCTCTGGCTAACTGACGGAGTTCCCTAGCTAGCAGAGTTTTTCGGGGCTTCCGGCACCACGCTCTCCGCCAACCGGTTCAAATCCGAAGGCATAGTCTTCCCCGCCACTACCTCGTCATACCCCATCCCCGCCTTGCGCAGCGCCTCCTTCTTCACCGCGTCCCGCGCGGCAGTCGGCGTCGACCGGCAGCAGGTCGACGCGCTCGCTGTTGATGCACAGATAGGCGTCACCCCGGACTTGATCCGGGGTCCCGCTGCCTTTGTTTCGGCGCGGCGTTTTGCAGCAAGAAGTTGGACCCCGGATCAAGTCCGGGGTGACGGAGTTCCTGTCGTTAATCGGTGATGGTCTAACCCGCCTTCCGCGGCCTCCCGCCCTTCGCCCCGTTCGCCCGCGCCGCTGCGGCCTTGGCGGTGGAACTCGTCCGTCCTGCCTGCGCTGCCATCCACTTTGCCGTGCCGAAGGCTCCGTTCATCAGCCCTTTGACGGTGTAGTCGTCGTCGATCTGCGGCCAGTGCAGGCCGAAGCCGGCTGCCGAAACCTCGATCTCGGCGAGTTGTTCGGGCGAGGCGTGGCGCAGGAACTGGACCATGGCGGGCGGGAAGGCGAAGGTCGCGCCGCTGGTGAGTTCGACGACGATCCGCTGTGCGTGTCCATCGTAGCGCGCCGAGGCCGCGCGGTTCGGTCTTCCGTTTCAATGGATCGCCTTACTGGCCGCCTCTTGTCTGCGTCGTTTCCAGTCCAAAGGCACTTGGATGCGGGTGCGGATGTTGCCGTCCCATTGCGGTTTGAGGCCGTGGCCTTCCAGGCGATCGACAATCCGGTGGCCGATCTCGACCGATGCATCATCGGTGCCTTCGGCCGCTCCATAGTTCAGGTACAGTCCGTCGCCGTCCGCCGCAGACTCGGTGTCCTGCATGTGATAAAATGTGTAGCCTTCAACCGTCTTTCCGGCTTCCTCGAGGGCCTTGGCTTCGTCCCAGATCTCTGCAGCGCCGCAGGTGCCACAGCAGGTGAAGTTCTGGCGCGCGACGATGCCCTCGGCTTCGAGTTCGGCGAAAGCTGCGTCTAGCCGGTCGCAGTCGGTCACGGACGGCCAATGGGCCTGTTCGACGAGATGCTCAGCCAGGGCTTGATCGGTCGCGATGGCTGCTTCGCGGGAGAGGCGGTCGGCGTCCAGTTCGCCATCGAACGCGTCCTTCGCATTCTGCACGATCTGCGTCCGATCGTAAAAGCCCGAGGCTACATCGCGCCGGATATAGCTGCGCATATCGTCAAGCGCGTCATATTCGACATCGTTCGCGGGCGGGACCGGAGCAGACCGAAAAAGTCCGAACAAGCGATCAAGGATTGCTTTCACGGCCAGTCGGTCCTCCAAGTTTTCCAGAAACTGCCAGCAAATTGGAAAACCAGCCAGGCGTTTTCCAACCAACTTGAACCAATTGGAAAAGTCGTCCCAGGAGCGCGTGGGGCCGCGCCCCTCGCATCTTCAGGCGGCGGATACAAAAACCATTTTCCTACACGCCCCCGCCTGTGTCTTATCCTGCCGGATGACACACCAAGCCCCCGGCCAAACCGCCCCATCGCCCCACCCCGCAAGCGCCGAAGGCGAGCCTCCGCGCTGGACGCTCGAGCGGATGCGTGGGTTCATCGAAACCCTGCGCCGGACGCGCAGCGTCGCCGCAGCGGCGCGCAGTGTGGGGATGAGCCGGCAGGCGGCCTATGTCCTGCGCCGCAAGCTGCCCGGGCACCCGTGGGTCGCGGCCTGGGATGCGGCCCTGGCGCCAGCCCGGCAGGAGCGCGAGGCGTTTCGGCGGATGACGGCGGGTTACGCCCGCTTACAGGGGGTTACGCCGGATGACGCTTGCTGACGGGAAGTGACGCGTTTTTTCGCCAGGACACTGTGCGGATCGTCCACTTGGTCCCCCGTCCCGGCTTGGTGGCCTCACCGCTTCCGCACGAACTCCGCCCGCAGGACGAGGCCCTTGATGCCGTCGAACTTGCAGTCGATCTCCTGCGCGTCCCCGGTCAGGCGGATCGACTTGATCAGCGTGCCCTGCTTGAGCGTGCGGCCGGCGCCCTTGACCTCGAGGTCCTTGATCAGCGTGACCGCGTCGCCGTCGGCCAGCAGGTTGCCCACGGCGTCGCGGACCTCGATCCGCTCGGCAGCGGCGCGTTTCGCCGCCAGTTCGGAGGCGGGCAGCCATTCGCCGCTGTCCTCGTCGAACACATAGTCTTCGTCGTCGCCCGCCATCGTCATGCTCCTTTCGCGGTGCTTTGGCAGGTCCGACGGCAAAGCGCTATACGCGAGGGGGCATGCGCGATAGCCTTCGCCCCGGGTCGCGAGAATGAGGAGAGAGGCATGCGAAATCTTGCAGCGGAATTCTTCGGTACGTTCTGGTTGGTGCTGGGTGGTTGCGGCTCGGCGGTGCTGGCGGCGGCCTTCCCCGAATTGGGGATCGGCTTTGCCGGCGTGGCGCTGGCCTTCGGCCTGACCGTCGTGACCATGGCCTATGCGGTCGGCGGCATTTCGGGTGGGCACTTCAACCCGGCGGTGTCGCTGGGGCTGGCCGTGGCCAACCGGTTCTCGTGGCGCGACCTGGTACCCTACTGGATCGCCCAGGTGGTGGGCGCGATCGCGGCTTCGGCGGTGCTCTATTGCATCGCGTCGGGCAAGCCGGGGTTCGAGGCGGGCAGCTTCGCCTCCAACGGTTTCGGCGAGCTGTCGCCCGGCGGCTATTCGCTGCAGGCGGCGCTGGTGGCCGAAGTCGTGCTGACCGCGGGTTTCCTGATGGTGATCCTGGGCTCGACCTCACGCGCGGCGCCTCCGGGCTTCGCGCCGCTGGCGATCGGCCTGGCGCTGACGCTGATCCACCTGGTGTCGATCCCGGTGACCAATACCTCGGTCAACCCGGCGCGCTCGACCGGGGTGGCCCTGTTCGCCACGACCGGCGCACTGGCGCAGCTCTGGGCGTTCTGGGCGGCGCCGCTCGTCGGCGCGGCGCTGGGCGGGGCGATCTGGCGGCTGGTGCTCAGCCCGGGCGAAACCCCCGGCAACGTGGGTCAGGACCCACGCGAGACCTGAAGCGTTGGAAAGGGCAGGGGCGGGCAGTTTCCGCTCGCCCCTGGATCCAAAGGAGGCGGACATGACCGCATCGTTTGCCGGCGAATGGCGCAAGGAATTGAGCGCCCTGCTGGACCATATCGAGACGCACCCGTCGCACGATCTGACCGCGCAGCGCGCGCGGGTCGTGGTGCTGCGGAAGCTTCTGGAGGGCGAGCGGGCGGCGGCCGGTTGATCCTCCGGCCGATCTCCGGGCGCGAGAACGAGCACGGGGGCGGAATACCTGTGCCTTCCGCCCCCGCGGCTTCGTTCGATGGCGCTCGGCTTAGCGGGCGGCGATGTCGGTGCGGCCGGTCTTCTTCGCGCCGCGGAAGGTGAACTCGACCGGCTGGTTGCCGTTGTAGCCGGTGACGTAGTCGCCGCGGACGACGAAGCGGAAGGGCACGCCGTCCGCCGTACCGCGAAGGATTTCGCGGTTGCCTTCGGTGGTCGCGGTGTATTCATACTTCACGCCGTCCCGGGTGAAGGTGCGAACTTCGCTTTCGGTGCCGGCGTGGGCAACGGCCGGAACGGCGAGAGCGATTGCTGCAATTGCGAAATTCTTGATGGTCTTGGCGGTAAAGGTCATAACTAATTCCTTACGTTTCGAGATGTTGCCGTGGGCGTGCTCGAGCAGTGGACTTAGAATATGACTATTGCATTGCAGCACAATTGCATTGTGCGATGCAACATGTGCGGTTTTTGCAACCGGTAATACCGGCCGGCCGAGGGAGAACGAGGCAATGGGCAAGGGAAAGACCGGGCGCATCCGGGTCGGTATCGGCGGCTGGACCTACGAGCCGTGGCGGGGCGTGTTCTATCCCGACAAGTGGCCGCAGGCGAAGGAACTCGATCATGCCGGACGGCACCTCACCGCGATCGAGATCAACGGCACCTTCTACGGCCGGCAGAAGCCGGCGAGCTTCGTCAAGTGGCGCGAGGCCGTGCCGGCGGGCTTCGTCTTCGCGGTCAAGGCCAGCCGCTATGCGGTGAATCGCAAGGTCCTCGCCGAGGCCGGGGAATCGATCGCCAATTTCGTCGCCCAGGGCATCACCGAACTGGGCGACAAGCTCGGCCCGATCCTGTGGCAATTCGCTGCGACCAAGCAGTTCGATGCCACGGATATCGCCGCCTTCCTCGACCTGCTGCCGGCCGAGCACGACGGCGTGAAGCTGCGTCACGCGCTGGAGCCGCGGCACGAGAGTTTCGCCCACCCCGCGTTCTTTGCGCTGTGCCGCAAGGCCGGCGTAGCCGTCGTCTATGCCGAGGCCGAGGCCTATCCCAAGTTCGCGGAGCAGACCGCCGACTTCACCTATGCCCGGATCCAGACCGCGCGCGAGGACCTGACCGAAGGCTACGCCGCGACGGAGCTCGATCGGTTGGCGGACCAGGCGCGGGCATGGGCCGAAGGCGGCCGCGATGTGTTCCTCTTCTTCATCTCCGGCGCCAAGATCCGCAATCCGGCGGCGGCCCAAGCGCTGATCGCCCGGCTGGACGATCGCGCATGATCCGTCAGGCGTCGAGCGATCTCTCGAGGGTGATTTCGCAGTTCAATAGCTTGGACACCGGACAGCCAGCCTTGGCTTCGTCGGCGATGCGGAAGAATTCGTCCTCGTCGATGCCGGCGATCCTGGCCTTGAGCGTCAAGGCCGACTTCGAGATCTTGAAGCCATCTCCGTCCTTCTCGAGGGTGATGGCGCAGTCGGTCTCGAGCGTACCGTCCAAATGGCCGGCCCGAGCGAGGGCAAAGGAGGTCGCCATGGTAAAGCAGCTGGCATGGGCCGCGGCGATCAATTCCTCGGGGTTGGTACCTGGGGCGTCCTCGAAACGAGTGGCGAAGCCGTAGGGTTCATCGCTCAGAACGCCCGACTGAGTCGAGACTTGGCCTTTGCCGTCCTTGCCGAAACCTTGATAGCGCGCGGAACCGGTATGAGTGGGCATCAAGAAGTCCTTTTCAGAAAGGGAGCGGGGCCGGAATGCGGGAGCCCGCCGGGAACCTGCGGCGAGCCCCGCTTGGCCAGGCTATTCGCAGGTCAGCCTGCCGTTGCTGTTGCCGAGCCGGTTCGAGCGGCAGTCACGCAGGTCGATGCTCGATCCGCTCCAATATCCGTCGCCGCTGCGGCACTGGGCGGAGAAGGTGCTGCCGCGCAGATCGCCATCGCGGCAGGTTTCCTGCCAGGATCCGCCGGGATAGCGGCCGCCGTTCCAGCCACCCCCATTCCAGCCGCCGCCGTTGTTGCCCCCCCAACCGGGGCCGCGGCCGTCGCAGTAGAGCTGGCCGTTCTGGTTGGAGATGTCGCGGCCGCGGCATTGCCGCACGTCGATCGTCGCATTGGTCCAGCGGTCGCCCATCGTCGGGCACTGGGCCGAAAGGTAAGAGCCGCGCATCACCGGATAGCGGCAGGTCTGGCGCCAGGATCCTCCCGGCAGGTTCCAGCCGCCGCCCGGGTACCAGCCGCCGCCTTGGTTCTCGCAGACCAGGCGGCCGTCACTGTTGCCGACGCGCCCCGAGCGGCAGTTGTTCACGTTGATCTGGGTCTGAACCCAACTGTCGTAGGAAGTGCGGCATTCGGCCGAGAGATAGCTGCCACGCGACTGGGGATAGCGGCAGCTTTCCCGCCACGATCCGTCCGGCAAGCCGCGAAAATCGCCGCCGGCCCACGGCTGGGCCGAAACCGGCCCCATCAAGTATCCGCCCGCGACGGCCGCAGAAACACCGAGCGCACATGCCAAGACCAGTCTTTTCATAACCAGCTCCATCGTTTGGACGAATAGGAAGTAAACGCGGAGGAAAACTATACGCGGAATTCGGTGCGCAGAAAGCGCAATCACGAGGTGGCTGGGAAGCTGCTGTTGGAAGGCGTGCCGACGGACCCCGAACCGTCGGGCAAAGCCATGGGATTGGAATGGGGCGCCGAATCCAGCGATCGTTCGCCGGTCGCCTGGTCCAGCGTCGTTGCGGCGACGATCGCTGCCTGGAGTGCTTGCTCCACGGGGGGAGCGGACGTTTCGGTCTCATAGGAAGGATAGCGGGCCGAATCCTCATCGTCCTCCGGCATGGAAATCCGGGTATCGGTATATCCCGTTCCATAATACGGTCCGAAGTCCGCCGGCATTTGCATCATGGGCTGGTGCAGCCCGAAGGGTGCGCCGGGCCAAGCCAGGGAGGGTGTCAGGTCGACGGGGCCGGCGTCGACGTACTGCATGGACGTTTCCGAATAGGACGGGCGATAGCGCTCGCGCCAATCGGCCGCCGAGGCCTGGTTCATGGTGGGAGAGGCGTACCGGCTCAAGCCTGCGCCGAGAAGCATCCCGCCGACTGCGACGGTCAGTAGCAGCTTCGACGTGTCGTTCACTGCGGCCTCCATCAGCTACTCGATCGAAACGTCGCATACCGACGAACGTTCCGTCGCGCGGCGCTAGGAGGGCGAGCGTTCGAGCCGCACCAGCGCTTCGTCGAGTGCCTGGAGAAACCGCGAACGGTCGGCCTTGGTGAAAGGCGCCGGGCCGCCGACGACGTCGCCTCCGGCTCGCAAGTCGGCCATGATCGCCCGGGTCGCGATCGCACCGCCGATCGAAGCGGTAGTGAAGGGTTTCCCGGTCGGTCCCAGCACGATAGCCCCCGCCTTGAGGCAACGGTCGGCAAGGAGAATGTCGGCTGTGATCACTACGGCGCGGCCGTCCGCGCCTTCGGCGATCCAGTCATCGGCCGCATCGAAGCCGTCGGATACCACCACCCGTTCGATCAGGGGATGCTCGGGCACTCGCAGCCGGGCGTTGCTGACGATCCGTACCGGCACCCCGCGGCGGAAGGCGACCTTATAGATTTCCTCCTTCACCGGGCAGGCATCGGCGTCGACGAGGATCCGGATCGGGGTCATGCCGCCGTTTGCCGCGATCGTGAGGACAAGCGCAAGCCGTAACCGCGCGAGGTCCGAAATGGATTATCGCCGGCTTGCGCGGCGACCTTCGGCAGATATGGTGGATCGAGCAATGTGGGGGAAAAGATGCGCCTGTTGATCGCAGCCTGCCTGCTGGCGCTCGTGCCAGGGGTGGCGCAGGCCGCCTGGTACCGGGCGTCGAGCGCCCATTTCGTCGTCTATGCCGAGGACAGCGAGCGGGACATTCGCACGTTCTCGCAAAAGCTGGAGCGGTACCACGCGGCCCTCGAGAAGATCTTTGCCAGGACGGTGGCCGCGCCGAGCCCTTCGAGCCGCGTCACCGTTTTTGTCGTCAGAAACGAGCGTGTCGTGCAGCAGCTCTATGGCAAGAACAGCCGAAACGTCGGGGCATTCTACATTCCGCGCGCCGGTGGATCCATTGCCATCGTGCCCCAAGTCGAGGACCCGGGCGCCACCGGCAATGAGCTCGACTATGCAATGCTCCCGCTGCTGCACGAATATGCCCATCACTTTACAATCTCGACGCGGGCTTGGGCCGTCCCGCGCTGGATGTCCGAAGGAGGCGCGGAATTCTTCGCTTCGGCCAGCTTCAGCAAAGATGGCGGCGTGGGACTCGGCCGCCCTGCCGTTCATCGGGCGGGGGAGCTCGCTTACGCACGTGAGGTGACCGTCACGGACCTGCTCGACCCCGAGGTTTACGAAAGACGCAATCGCGGCCGTGGGTACGATGCGTTCTACGGAAAAAGTTGGCTGCTCTACCACTACCTGACCTTCGAGCCCGCGCGGCAGGGACAATTCGAACGCTATCTCCTGCTGCTGGCCCAGGGCAAGGCGGTGCGCGACGCCGGGCTGGAGGCTTTCGGCCCGTTCAACGTGTTGGAGCGAGAACTGGACGCCTATTCGCGCCGCCCCAAAATCAAGATGCTCCGCTTGCCGGCATCGATGCTGGAAATCGGTCCGGTCGAGGTGCTCCAACTCAGCGCGGGGGAGGGGGAGGTGATGCCCCTGCGGATTCGCTCGAATCGCGGGGTGAACAAGGAACAGGCGGCCGAAATCGTGATTGCGGCGCGCGCCGTGGCAGGGCGTTTCCCGAACGACGCCGGGGTGCTCACCGCCTTGGCCGAAGCCGAGTACGACGCCGGCAACGACACCGCGGCCATCGCCGCCGCCGACAAGGCGATCGCGCTCGATCCTGCCAGGGTCAACGCCTATGTCCAGAAGGGCTATGCGCGGTTCCGTCTGGCCGCCGCCGCGAGCGACCGCGAGGCTGGGTTCAAGGCCGCCCGAGCCCCGTTCATGGCACTCAACCGGATCGAGAACGACCATCCGCTGCCCCTGCTGTTTTACTACGAGAGCTTCGTTCGCGCCGGAGCGAAACCACCCAAGCTTGCGGTCGACGGCTTGGCCCGAGCCGCCGAGTTGGCGCCGTTCGACGTCGGGCTGCGGATGACCTTGGCAATGCAATTGCTGCGTGACGGCCGCAGTGAAGAGGCCAAGCGCAACCTCGCGCCAGTCGCCTACAACCCCCATGCGGGCAAGCTGTCCGAGCATGCCCGCGAGATCATGGCCAAGATCGATGCCGATCCGAAGTGGGACGGTCACGACGTCGGGCCGATGGAGGCAGACGAGGCGGAAGATTAGGCGCCTTTGCCCTTCCTTTACCGTCCTGCGGCTATTGGGAGCGACGGTCGGAGGAGGACGAAAGTGGAACCGGTATTTCCCGAAAGTGCGCGCGCAGCGCTCGCTGCGGTCTATCCGCAGGCGCCAACGCACCTGACCCATACCATCGCGGACCATCCCCTGCTGAGCCTGGATGCCTTGGGCGACCTGGCCGCGCGGATGCGGCCCGAAACCTTGGAGCACAACGCCGCAACCGATCTGCCGCTGGGCATCGCCTATGCCGACACTCCGCAAAACGGCCTCACCGCGCAGGAGACGATTGCACGGATCGACCAGTGCGGCTCATGGGTATTGCTCAAATACGTCGAGCAGGATCCGGCCTATGCCGCGCTGATGCGTGACGTGCTCGAGCAGATCGAAGACATCGTGAGGCCGAAGACCGGCGAGATGATGCGTTTCGAGGGCTTCATCTTCATTTCAAGCCCGCGCGCGGTGACGCCGCTGCACTTTGATCCGGAATACAACATCCTGTTCCAGGCGCGCGGATCGAAGACGATGACCCTGTTCCCGACCGCCGATCCCGACATCGTCAGCCAGGAATTCTTCGAGGCCTATTTCGCCGGCGGTTCCCGCAACCTGCCGTGGCGGGACGAGTGGAGCGAGCGGGCCCGGCCAATCTCGATCAAGCCCGGCGAGGCGATCTATGTGCCGATCCTGGCGCCGCACTGGGTTCAGACGCACGAGGAAGTATCGGTTTCGTTGTCGCTGACCTGGCGGAGCGAATGGTCGTTCCATCATGCCGACGCTTGCCGGTTCAACCGGCGATTGCGTAAGATCGGCCTGCGCCCTGCCGCACCGCGGCTCTATCCGGCGAATAACCGGCTCAAGTCGTACGGCCACCGCGCGCTTACGCGCGTGGAGAAGGTCCTGCCCGCCGGCTGAGGCCCTTTGACGCCGCTCGGCGAGCCCGCCATACGGCCGAAAGGGAGGAGAATACGAGATGTCCGATAGTCCGACTGCGCCTTTCGCCGGGCGCAATGCGCTGCTGTTCGGTGGGGCGAAGGGGATCGGCCGCGCCATCGCTCATGAATGGGCCCGGCGCGGGGTGCGCCTGGCGGTTGCCGATATCGACGAGCATGCAGCACGAGCGACCGTCGCGGAAATCACCGCGATGGGCGGCACGGCGGTCGCCCTGGTCGCGGACGTGCTGAACGACTCCTCCGTGACAGTCGCGGCAGCGCAGGCCAAAGCGGCGCTGGGCGAGCTCGACATCCTGCTCAACAATGTCGGAGCCATGCTCAACGGCCATCCGGAGGACATTCCGATGACCGAATGGCAGCGGATGATGGATCTCAACTACTTCGGCACCCTGCGGGGAATCCAGGCGGTCCTGCCGGGGATGCAGGCGCGCGGACGCGGCCATGTTGTCAACACCGCCTCTTTCGCCGGCCTCTATCCTTATGCCGCAAGCCGGATACCCTACGCCGCGGCCAAGGCGGCGGTAATTTCGCTGAGCCAGAACCTGGCCTTGTACCTGGAGCCGCAGGGCCTGCGCGTAACCTGCCTAGTGCCGGGGCCGGTGCTCACCGAGGTGATGGACGCGATGACCACTTGGACGGACGACTGCCCGATGCGCGGACCAGGCGCCGAACTGGAACTGATGTTGCCCGAAGACGTGGCGGTCGTCCTGTCCGACGCCATGGCCGAGGGCGCAGTGCTCGTGCCCTCCGATCCGGTCGGGCGGGACATCCTATCGCGCTGGGCCGGGTCGCCAGACGGCTTCGTGCGCGGCAAGATCGCGGACTTCGCGCGGGGCGAGCGGGGCATCCCTTCGATCGGCGACGCGGCCAAGGCGCGGCTCGCGCGGCGCTAGAGTTGATCCACCTAGGTGGAAGCCGGCCGGTGCCCGCAACCGGTTCGCCAAAAGGCTGAAGCGAATTCTAGCGCGCGGCGGCCAGCACCATCTCGGCGCCCTTCTCGGCGATCATCATGGTCGGAGCATTGGTGTTGCCCGAGACGATCCTGGGCATCACCGAGGCGTCGATCACTCGCAGGGCCTCGAGGCCGTTCACCCGCAGCTGAGCGTCGACGACTGTCCCCATCGCCGCCGTGCCGACCGGATGGAAGATCGTCGAGGCCAAGCCGGCAACTGCGCGCTCGAGTTCCGCATCGGTCTCGAACTGCATGCCTGGCCGCCACTCTTCGGGGCGGTAAGGCGCCAGGGCCGGCTGGCTCACGATCCGGCGGGTGATCCTGATGGATTGCACCGCCACGCGCAGATCCTCGGCCGAGGCGAGGTAGTTGGGCCGGATCGAGGGGGCCTCGCCAGGGTCTGCGCTGACGATGCCGACCCGGCCCCGGCTCTCCGGGCGCAGGTTGCAGACACTGGCGGTGAAGGCCGGGAACGGGTCGAGCGGGTCGCCGAACTTTTCCAGGCTGAGCGGCTGGATGTGATAGGCCAGGTTGGGCGTCGCCAGATGCGCGTCGCTTTTGACGAACAGACCCAACTGGCTCGGCGCCATCGCCATCGGCCCGGCGCGGCGGAGTATGTATTCGAGGCCGATCAGCCCCTTGCCCAGCAGGCTTCCCGCCCGCTGATTGAGCGTCAGGACGCCCGAGACTTTCCACGAACACCGCAGCTGAAGGTGATCTTGGAGGTTGCCGCCGACCTCTGGCCGATCGAGCAAAGGAGCGATGCCAAGCTGCTTCAGGCGGGCCGCCTCACCCACGCCCGAGCGTTCGAGCAGACCTGGCGAGCCGATCGCCCCGGCGGCGAGGATCGTCTCGCCGCGCGAGCGGACCCGGTGCTCCTCGCCGCCTAGCCGATAGGCCAGGCCCACGGCGCGGATGCCTTCGAACAGTACGCGGTCGACCAGCGCTCCGGTCACGATCTTGAGGTTGGCCCTGCCGCGGACGGGCTTGAGGAAGGCATCGGCCGAGCTCCAGCGCCAGCCGCGGCGCTGGGTCACTTCAAAGAAGCTCGAGCCTAGATTGTCGCCGGTGTTGAAGTCCGGGATCGGCGGTATGCCGAACTCCTCGGCGGCGCGCTGGAAGGCGTCGAGGATGTCCCAGCGCAGCCGCTGCCGTTCGATCCGGATCTCGCCGCCTTCCCCGTGGAACGGCCCAGCGCCCGACCAGTGGTCCTCGGCGCGGGTGAAATAGGGCAGAACGTCGTCCCAGCCCCAGCCCACCAATCCCGCCTGGCGCCAGCCGTCGTAGTCAGCGGACTGTCCGCGCATGTAGATCATGCCGTTGATCGAGGACGACCCGCCCAACCCCAGCCCGCGCGGGAACGCCAGCTTTCGATCGTTCAGCGCCGTTTCGGGGTCGGTGGAATAGCACCAGTCGGTGCGAGGATTGCCCATGCAGTAAAGGTAGCCGACCGGAATCCTGATCCACAGATAGTCGTCTTTTCCGCCGGCCTCCAGCAGCAGGACCCGATTGCGCGGATCGGCGCTCAGCCGGTTTGCCAGGACGCAGCCCGCGCTGCCGCCGCCGGCGATGACGTAATCGAACTCTTCCATAGGCCCGTGGGAACACGATCGGGCGCGAAGCGGCAAGGAATATCGTGTCGGTCCGGCCGGCATTGAGTTCGGCGACGAGCCGCGGGCGAACGGAGGCGAGAGGCGATGTCGCGCATCCTTCCCGAAATGTCGAAGCGGGTCTTGGCCATGGCGCGCCTCCTCGGAGAATGTTAGCCAAACCGCTCTCGGCCGGATTCGGTGCCGGTCGGTACGGGGCGAGGGGGACATCGATGAGGCTGCGGATCGGACTGTTCGGGCTGGCTCTCGCGATTGCGTCCGCTCCGGTGGGGGCGGCGCGGGCGACGGCCCCCGAGCAGGTGGCCGAGGCGGCGCTCAAGGCCGCGCCGGTCTGGGACGGGCATAATGATATGCCCGAGCAGCTTCGCGACCGCCGCAAGGGACTGATCGCCGACTTCGACTTCCGCGACACGACCCGCACCGCCGATGCCGCTCGCGACAAGAAGGCGATGCACACCGACCTTGCGCGGCTGCGACGCGGGCGGGTCGGCGCGCAGTTCTGGTCCGTCTGGATTCCGACCACTCTGACCGAGCAGCAAGCGGTCCAGGCGACGCTGGAGCAGATCGACCTGACCAAGCGGGTCGTCGCGCGCTATCCTGCCGATCTCCAATTCGCGGCCAGTGCCGACGAGGTCGAACGGGCGTTGAAAGCGGGGCGGATCGCTTCGCTGATCGGCATGGAAGGCGGCCATTCGATCGGCACGTCACTCGGGGTATTGCGCCAGATGTATGCCCTCGGCGCGCGCTACATGACGCTGACCCATACCCGGAATACGGGTTGGGCGGACAGCGCCACCGACGTGCCCGAGCATAACGGGCTGACTCCGTTCGGCCGCGACGTGGTACGCGAGATGCAGCGGCTCGGCATGCTGGTCGATCTGAGCCACGTCAGCGAAAAGACCATGCTGGATGCGCTGGAGGTGGCGCGGGCCCCGGTCATGTTCAGCCATTCGGGGGCTCGAGCGATCGACGGCCACCCCCGCAACGTACCGGATTCGGTGCTGGACCGGCTCCAGGCCAACGGGGGCATCGTCATGGTCGTGACGCTGCCCTCCTATGTCAGCGAGGAGGTGCGGGCCTGGGTTGCGCGCCAGGCGGGGGAGAAGGCGCGGATCGAGGCGAGCCGGATCGGTGAT
Organism: Novosphingobium sp.; assembly: GCA_051955585.1. Classification (GTDB taxonomy): domain Bacteria; phylum Pseudomonadota; class Alphaproteobacteria; order Sphingomonadales; family Sphingomonadaceae; genus Novosphingobium. The sequence continues at coordinate 5,644 of JBQCGM010000027.1, read as the reverse complement.
CCCGCCAGCGCCAAGGCCGAACTGGCTGCATGGGAGCGGGCCAATCCCTTTCCCCGCGCGACTATCGGTCAAGTCGCCGACCACATCGATCACGTGGTGAAGCGGGCCGGCATCGATCACGTGGGCATCGGCGGCGACTTCGACGGAATGGACAACACGGTCGCAGGAATGGAGGACGTCTCGACCTATCCGGCCCTATTCGCAGAACTGGCGCGGCGGGGCTATTCGCGGGCCGACTTGGAGAAGATCGCCAGCCGCAACATGCTACGGGTCCTGCGTGAGGCCGAAAACTATGCCGCACGGCGCCGTGGAGACTCTCCGATCGAGAGCCCCGCGGCGTTCTGAATCATTGCGATTGTTGGACCGACGACGGGGGGCTGCCCGATCCGCCATTGGGCGGATTGCTGTTGAGCGCGCCGGTGATCCAGATCAACGACAGGGCTGCGATGGCCAGGACCAGGCTGATCGCCAGGACGTAGCGCACGATATGCGGGGTGCTGCCGCTGCGCGCTTCGTTGGTTTCGATGTGAACTTCGTCGCCTTGGCGTTCCATGGAAGCTCCTCCCGTGAATTGCGTCCGTTGCAAAGAACGCCGGGAGGAGAGCCCAGTTCCGCTCAATCGCGCAGCAATTCGTTGATCCCGGTCTTGGAGCGGGTCTGGGCATCGACTGTCTTCACGATCACCGCGCAGTAGAGCGACGGACCGGGGGTGCCGTCAGGCAGCGACTTGCCGGGCAGGGAACCGGGCACGACCACCGAGAACGGCGGGACCTTGCCGACATGAACCTCGCCCGTGGCACGATCGACGATCTTGGTCGATGCGCCGATGTAGACGCCCATGGACAGCACCGCACCGGTCCCGACGACCACGCCTTCGGCGACTTCGGAGCGAGCCCCGATGAAGCAGTTGTCCTCGATTACCACCGGACCGGCCTGCAGCGGTTCGAGTACCCCGCCGATCCCAGCCCCCCCCGAGATGTGCACGTTCTTGCCGATTTGAGCGCAGGAGCCGACCGTCGCCCAGGTGTCGATCATGGTGCCTTCGTCCACGTAGGCGCCGATGTTTACGAAGCTGGGCATCAGGACGACGCCTTTCGAGATGTGCGAGCCCCGGCGGACGACGGCGCCGGGAACGACGCGGAAACCGCTCTCGCGGAAGCGGGCATCGTCCCAGCCTTCGAACTTCAGGGGCACCTTGTCGAAGGCCGGCGCGCCCGAAGCGTAGCCAGGCAGGACGCCGTTGTCGTTGAGGCGGAACGAGAGCAGCACGGCTTTCTTCAGCCATTGGTTGACCTGCCAGCCGCCGTTGCCGTCGGGTTCCGCGACGCGGACCTGGCCGGAATCGAGCATGGCCAAGGCTTGGTCGACGATCGCGCGCACATCGTCGCTGGCGGAGGTGACGCTGTCGCGGATCTCCCAGGCGGCTTCGATCGCGGTGGCAAGCTGGGACATCGGAAGATCCTTACGTACGGATGGCTCAAGTAAGCGCTGCGCCTATCGCCCGGCGGCGCGAAGGACAAGAGCCAAGGCCCAAGGGCTCGCCGTAACCAGCCTTCACGGCTTCCGTGCCGCACCTTCGCGGTGATGGGCTGCGAGTTGGAGCAACTGGCCAACGCTAGGCGGGGGCGACGATCCGGCCCATCTACGTCGCGATCCCGGGCATCTCGTCAGCTTTTCGAGCGACCAGGGGCGGCGCTCCGCTGGACCGCACGATTCCGACCGCAAGAAGGATCAGTCCAACTCGGGCAGGTTGACCGGCATGAACGCGGTAGCCGCGGCGAGGTTATCGAAATGGCGGTCCAGCTTGTCGATCGCCGCTGGCGTCAGGGCCAGCCAGAAGCGGCGTTTGTCCGCTTCGTCCGGTATCCGCTTGATCCAGCCCGACTGGCGCAACCCCTCGATATGACGGAGCGCCGTCGTATGCGGCGCGCGGGACCCGATGCATGCCGAAGTGACCGAACTGCGCGACCCGATCTTATCGCGGATATACAGATCGAGCAGCAAGTCCCAGGCCGGTTCACCGAACAGTCCAGGGGACAGTGTGGTGAGCCTGATCCCGCGGCTCCAATAGAGCCAGCGCGCGATCGCGATGCGCGCGCCTTGATCGCTCTCCCGATCCTCTGCCTCAGCCGGAGGCACCGCCTTGCGGACTGCATTCAGCGACATGGCTGGATAATCCCACATGCCAGTCGGCTGAATTTACCTGAACCATTCTTCTCAGCCATACCCCCTCGCTTTATCACTCTTCCCCAAGCGCCTCTTACATATTTAGCCCGCTCTTCCCAATAGAAATCTGGCAAATTCAATATGTTTCAAATTTGAAACAAGTTATAGATCGATGGTTTTTCGGTGAACAGAGGGTCGAGGGGGTTTCGTGTCCATTTTGGTGATATTGAAACTGGCAAGGAACTTTGGAACAATTGTTCCAACCCAGTTCGATCTGTAGAGAGTGCTTTGCCGATGCGGCGTAAAGCCATCGGCCGCGCTGAAGGCCAGGGTCATTGATCACGAAGAGCTGGTCCACGCTTTAAGGTGGCTTTTGTGACCGCTGCGTGACTTACGGCCCGGGCGAGGCGAAAGGGTGGCCCGACATCGCTCAGGACGTGCCGTTTGCCGGGCAGGTCTCCGCGAGCGCCCGGCCCATCGGCAGGTCCGCGCTCGGGCAGGTCGAGCGAGCGGGTGGCAGTCGGTCGAGGGGTGACGGCGGACCGGTCGGTCGGATCAATCGCGCTTCGGGACGGAGAAGGTGCCCGAGACGCGGCCGCCGCCCGAGCCGCCGCTTCCGAGCGCCGACGAGGATCCCCCCGCGCGGCCATCGACGCTGGAGATCCCGCTGGCGAGGTCGATCACCAGACGGCCGCCGTTCAGGGTGTCGCCGTTGCGGCGCAAGGCGACGTTCCCCGCCATGGTGATCACCCGGCGATTGAAATCATAGATCGCCACGTCGCCGCGCGCGGTCTCTCCGCCGCGCTGGACGAAGACGCCGCCGGTCGCGTCGATCCGCTGGATCTTGACCGATCCGGCGTTGGTATAGGCGACGGTGGTCCGTCCCGCCTAGAGGTTCAATCCGCCCTGGGTAATGTCGACGTTGCCCGAAAGGACCACGCGGTTCTGGCGATCCTGCAGCTCGATGCGGTCCGCCGCATAATTGACCGGTGCATTGCTGTCGTGCCCGGCGATGCCCTGGGCCCCCAGCTGCGAAATCCCGACGATCGCCGAGCCGGTGACGACGAAGGCGGTCAGGGCGGTGCGGAGGGAACCAGCGATCGGGAAGAACTCTCTCATCATGGCATCCTGAACCTTCCGCCCTGCATCCGCAACCGTGCCCGGCCGTCGAGCGCGACGGTCCGCTGCGACAGGTCCGCCACTATCCGGTTCGCACTGAAGGTGCCAGCGGGAATGGCACCCGAAACCCCGCCGGCCCCTTCGACGCGGCGGCTCTTCAGATCGACGGATACGTTGCTGGCGGCCATGCGGTAGCCGTCGGCGGCGCGGAAATCGAGCGCCCCGGCCACGCTGACGCGCTCCTGCGCGAGGTCGTAATTGCCTCGCCGCGCCGAGATCTCGGCCGGACCGTCCGACAGCAGAATGCGGGCGACGAGATCGCTCATCTCGACGGTCGGATCGCTCGCCGAGCGCTGGACCGCACTGCCGGCGGTGAGCGAAAAGGGCCGGCCTTGATTGTCTGAACCGCGGTACATTGCCTTGTCGACGCGCAGGCGCTCGCTGGTCACGGCGACCTTGTTGCGGTCGAGCAGGAAGCTGATCTCGCCGCGCGGGGTGAACGGCGCGAGGATCATGACCGCGGCGATCATGCCGACCCCGGCGGGCAGGATCTTGTTCAATAACTGCACCAGCCGGTCGTGCGAGCTGCCCGGTGCGGCGAAGGCCCGGCGTTTGTCGCGGATGAGATCGGCCCGGGCCGTCATTCGCCTGGCCTATTCGTGGCTGAAGATGTCGCTGTCGGGCCACCCGGCGAGATCGAGCCGAGCTCGGACCGGGAGGAATTCGAAGCAGGCCTGGGCGATGGCCGTGCGGTGCTCGCGTTCCAGCCGCTCGACGAAGATCGCGTGCATCGCGTGGAGATGGCGAACGTCGGAGGCGGCATATTCGCGCTGCGCCTCGGACAGTTCGCCGCCACCCCAGTCGCTCGACTGCTGCTGCTTGGAGATCTCCTTGCCGAGGAGTTCGCGGACCAGTTCCTTCAGGCCGTGGCGGTCGGTGTAGGTGCGGGTCAGCTTGCTGGCGATCTTGGTGCAGAACACCGGCGTCGCCTCGACGCCGAGGTAATACTCGATCGCGGCAAGATCGAACCGGGCGAAGTGGAACAGCTTCAGCCGCGTCGGATCGGCCAGCACCGCCTTCAGGTTCGGCGCCGCATAGGCACTGCCGGGGGCGAAGCGGACGAGATGTTCGTCCCCTTGCCCGTCGGAGATCTGGACGACGCAGAGCCGATCGCGCGCGGTGATCAGGCCCATCGTCTCGGTATCGACCGCAACCGGGCCAGGGGCGAGCACGCCTTCGGGGAGATCTTCTTCGTGGAAATGGACAGCCATGTTGGCGCCGTGCTTAGGCTTATCCGCGGCCAAGGGAAAGCCCGGTTGCGCCGAAACGGAAGGAAGCACGATGGCTGGCAGCGATGCGGTGCCCGAAAGCTGGCGAGAGGCGCTCGGCACGGTCCTGGCGGAGAAGCCTTCGCGCGCGCTCGGCGGATTCCTCAAGGCCGAGGAAGAGGCGGGCAAGCGCATCTACCCGCCGCGCGGCAGCCGGCTGCGCGCGCTGGAACTGACCCCGCTCGACCAGGTCAAGGTGGTCATCCTCGGGCAGGACCCCTATCACGGCCCCGGCCAGGCGCACGGGCTGGCCTTTTCGGTGCCCCAGGGCGTGCGCGTGCCGCCCAGCCTGGTCAACATCTACAAGGAGCTGGAAAGCGACCTTGGGCTTTCCCGGCCCGCGCACGGCAACCTTGAAAACTGGGCGCGGCAGGGCGTGCTGCTGCTCAACAATGCCTTGACGGTGGAAGACGGCCGCGCCGGATCCCACCAGAAGCTGGGTTGGGAGGCGATCACCGACGCTGCCGTGGCCGCCGTCGCCGCGCGCGAGGAGCCGAGCGTCTTCCTGCTCTGGGGCAGCCATGCGCGGAACAAGGCGATGCGGGTGCCGGGGTTGGCCGACGGACGTCACCTTGTGCTGACCGCCCCGCATCCGAGCCCGCTGTCGGCCCATTCGGGCTTCCTGGGATGCAGGCACTTCAGCCAGGCCAATGCCTTTCTCGAGGGCAAGGGGCGCGGGGCCATCGACTGGCGGGTTTGAAGGGGAAGATTGCCAAGCTCACGGTCTCCCTCGTGGCTTCCACCGAAGACGTCACGTCCGATGCGCGGATCGCATGCCTTGGTCGCAGGGCTCCGCTCGCTTGAACGAGGGGGACGGTCCATGCTGAGAAAGACCGGCTTCCTCGACGATAGACCATCGCCATGTAGGAAAAAGGGTTTCCGTCGCCCATGAAAAAGGGGCCGGATGGCTCCGGCCCCTTCGTCATTTTGCCTAAGCCCAAAGGGCTTGAGCTTGGCTTAGTTGCCCGAGCCCGGCCCGTAGGTGATTTCCACCCGGCGGTTCTGGAGCTCGCGGACGCCGTCGGCGGTGG
>JBQCGM010000026.1:0-25223 GCA_051955585.1 Novosphingobium sp. | reverse complement strand
CGGCCGATGCTGCGGCGGTCGAGGCGATGCGCGCGGCCTTGAACGAGCTCCCGATGGACGGAACCGTGGTGATCGGGGAGGGCGAACGCGATGAAGCGCCGATGCTGTACATCGGCGAGCGCGTCGGCTCGGCACAGGATTCCGGTCCCAAGATCGACATCGCGCTCGACCCGCTCGAAGGAACGACGATCACCGCGAAAGCCGGTCCGAATGCGCTCGCAGTCCTTGCCATCGCCGAGCAGGGATGCCTTCTCAATGCGCCCGACACGTACATGGAAAAGCTGGCGATCGGGCCCGGATATCCGGTGGGAACGATCGACATCAACAGCTCGGTTGCCGACAATGTTCGCTCCCTGGCTCGGGCCAAGGGCGTCGACGCGCACGACATCACAGCCTGCGTGCTCGATCGCTCCAGGCATGAAGCGATCATTGCAGAGCTTAGGGCACTCGGCTGCGGCGTCAGGCTGATTCCCGACGGCGACGTCGCCGGGGTGATCGCGGTGACCGATCCCGAGACCACGATCGACCTCTACATGGGCCAGGGCGGCGCTCCCGAGGGCGTCCTCGCCGCGGCCGCGCTGCGCTGCGTCGGGGGCCAGTTCAACGGCCGCCTGGTCTTCCGCAACGAGGACGAGCGCCTGCGTGCCGCCAAGTGGGGGATCGAGGACCTGAACAAGATCTACAAGCTGGAGGAGCTCGCCAAGGGCGATTGCATCTTCGCTGCGACGGGCGTCACCGACGGCTCGCTGCTGTCGGGCGTCAAACGCCTCAAGGGCGGCAAGATGACCACCGAAAGCGTGGTGATGCGCGCCAGCTCGGGTACCGTGCGCTGGGTCAAGGGCGAGCACCACAAGGGAGGTTGATCCGAGACGGATCACCTCGGTTACCCACACCCCAATGTTGCAATCCCGGGACTCCCGGCTAGAGGCTGCCGCCATCGACTCAGCCGCGGGAAGGGCACGCGAAATGAAGATCATGGCCGGCAACTCCAACCTGCCGCTGGCGCGGGCGATCGCCGCCTATCTGAAAATGCCATTGGTAGATGCCAGCGTGCGGCGCTTCGCCGACGAGGAGGTCTTCGTCGAGATCCACGAGAACATCCGCGGCGAGGATGTGTTCGTAGTCCAGTCGACCTCGTTCCCGACCAACGACAACCTGATGGAACTGCTGATCTGCATCGATGCGCTGCGCCGCGCTTCGGCCAAGCGGATCACCGCGGTGCTGCCCTATTTCGGCTATGCCCGGCAGGATCGGAAGCCCGGGCCGCGCACACCGATCTCGGCCAAGCTGGTCGCCAACCTGATCACCACGGCGGGCGCCGACCGTGTGCTCGCGGTCGATCTCCACGCCGGGCAGATCCAGGGCTTCTTCGACATCCCGACCGACAATCTCTACGCCGCGCCGGTCATGGCCGACGACATCCTGACGCGCTACGGCGAGCAGGTACTGATGGTGGTCTCGCCCGACGTCGGCGGCGTGGTCCGTGCGCGGGCTCTGGCCAAGCGGCTCGACAACGCCCCGCTGGCGATCGTCGACAAGCGCCGCGACAAGCCGGGTCAGTCCGAGGTGATGAACATCATCGGCGACGTGAAGGGCCGCACCTGCATCATGATCGACGACATCATCGATTCGGGCGGCACGCTGTGCAACGCCGCCCAGGCGCTGATGGACGCAGGCGCCGCGAGCGTCACCGCCTACATCACCCACGGCGTCCTCTCCGGCGCGGCCGTGGCGCGGGTCGAGGGCTCGGCGCTCAAGGAACTGGTGATCACCGATTCGATCCTGGCGACCGAGGCGGCCGCCCAAGCCAACAAGATCCGCATCCTGACCATGGCCCCACTGATCGGCGAGGCGGTGCGGCGGATCTCGGACGAGAGCTCGGTCAGCTCGCTGCTCGATTGATGCGTTGACCGGATCGAGCTTCGCTCGATCCTCGCGCGGCACGGGGGAGTGGGCGGGTGCCGCACCCCGCCGTCAGGCGGGACAAGCTACTGCCACGGCCGCCTCGCCCCCGGGGCGACCCGTTCGATCATCTCCAGCCGCCGTGCCTGGCGCGATTCCAGGGCCAGGGTGAGGATCGGTTGGGGTGAGGCGATGAACTGACGCGGCGACATGCCGAACAGTTCGGTGAACTCGCGGATCAGGTGGCTCTGGTCGTAATAGCGTAGCTGCAGTTCTTCCGCCTCGGCATGATCGGCGACGCCGCGCAGGTAGCTGGCCATGTCGAGCGCGCGGGCGCGGCGCAACATCTGCTTGGGAGCCATGCCGAAGTCGCGGAGCACGATTCGCTCCAGCCGCCGCTGGTCGATCCCGCATTCGCGCGCGAAGTCCGCCACGCTGGCGCTGGGATTCACGAAGGCCAGGGTCTCGAACCGCTGGGTGATCGGGTCGGGTATCTCGCCCCCCGCCGCCTCGACGATGCGGCGGATCACGTCTTCCAGCGTCTGCAGCCAGGCTTCGGGATCGTCTAGGCGTTCGAGCGTTTGCAGCACCGCCTCACCAGGCAGGCCGAGCTCTTCGCACGGGACGATCCGGTCGAGGTAGTCGGCGGTCTTGGCGCGGCGCAGCGCGTGGCCGGTTCCCGGGCGCAGCGAGATTCCTACGCTGACGAAGCTGCCGGTGACGGTGACGGGCATCAGGCGGGTCTGCGGACCGAAATAGAGCGCAATCCGCTCTCCTTCGACCACGCCGTCGACGGATTGCCCGGACCAATGGCCCTTGAGCTGGATACGGAAGATCGAGGTGTCGTTGAACAGGCCGCATTGCAGGCGGTGCCCCTCGGGAATCTCGACCACGGTGGCATAGAGTCGCGCAATCCAGGGCGCGAGGTCGGCGCTGGGGGCCCGGTTGTAGGACAGCGGCTGGCCGAGGCGCGTCATTCCGCCGCGGGATGCGACGGTGGCGTCGACGGCCGGCGTAATCCGCCTTTGCATAGATACCCGCGTCCCGTCGTTTCCTTGGCCCGCCCCCAGGGCGGTGCCATCCCCGTATCTATCCTTATTGGTCAGGTTTGCGGAAAAGGGAAGCGGCCCCGGCATCCCGCGCTCCATAACCTTGACCGGAATGGAGCAAACCGGGCAGAGCGTCGGGATGAAGCTCAACGACGACATCGCCCTGGCCCTGCGGCTCGCCGACGCTGCGGGCGCCGCGATCCGCCCCTATTTCCGCAGCGAGCTTCCGCCCGAGCGCAAGGAGGACGCCACCCCCGTCACCCTGGCCGACCGCGCGGCGGAAGAGGCGATGCGCCGGATCCTCAAGGCCGAGGTCCCGCGCGACACCGTGATCGGCGAGGAATTCGGCTCGGAAGCCGGGACTTCGGGCCGTAGCTGGGTGCTCGATCCGATCGACGGGACCGCCGGCTTCCTGGCGGGCCGCGCGATCTTCGGCACGCTCATCGCACTTGTGGTCGAAGGCTGGCCGGTGCTGGGCGTGATCGACCAGCCGATCGCCGGCGAGCGCTGGGTCGGCGCCAGCGGCCGGCCGACCACGTTGAACGGCCAGCCGGTCCGCACCCGGCCCTGCCGGACGCTTGGCGACGCGACCCTGGCGACCACCGGGCCGCACTATTTCGACGACCACGAGGGCCAGCATTTCATGGGCCTTGCCGCCAAGACCGACCACAAGCGGATGGTCATGGGGGGGGACTGCTACAACTACGCCATGCTCGCCTCGGGCCACCTCGACCTGGTCTGCGAGGCTGGGCTCAAGCTCCACGACTGGGCCGCGCTGGTGCCGGTGGTCGAGGGCGCCGGCGGACTGATGTGCGACTGGAACGGCGAGCCGCTGCACTCCGGTTCGGCCGGGCACGTGTTGGCCCTGGGCGATCCGGCTCGGCTCGAGGACGTGGTCGAAGCCCTCGCCTGTGGTCACTGAGCCGCCGCTGCGGTTCTTCTTCTATGGCACGCTGATCGGCGGGGCGGCGCTTGGCGCGCCGATCCGTCAGGCTCTCGCCAGGCTGCGCGATCTCGGACCGGCACAGGTCTCGGGCCGCCTCCATGCGATCCCCGATCCCCAGGGATGGTATCCGGCCCTGGTCGCCGGCGAGGGCAGGGCAAGCGGCAGGCTATACGTGGCGGGACCGGACTTCGCCGGGGCGGATCTCGCCGCGCTGGACGCCTACGAGGACTGCGATTCCGGCGACCCCGCAGGCTCGCTCTATCGGCGTGAAATATTGGCGAACGGCGCCCAGGCCTATCTGTTCAACCAGCCGCTGCCGGACGGCTCGCGCCCGATTCCCGAGGGCGATTTTGCTTCCTGGGCGGCGCGCAACGGGATGCCCATCTTTGCCGGCTAGGGTGCCGCGTCGTAGTTGATCGCCGCGATCTCCAGAATTTCGCGCCGGTCCTCACGGAGAATGTGCCCCGCCCGGATCGCCGCGTCGAGCGCGGCGGTGAACCTGCGCAGGTACTCCGCCTTGCCGCCCGGATAGAGCGCGGCGAGCTCGGCCTTGGTCAGCTGCAGGCCGGAGCCGGCGAGCGAGCCGACGAAGGACTTCGGATCGCCCTTGCCCGAAAGGCGGATGGCCGGAACGTCGGTCCAGGGCGTGCGGATGCCGCCGAGCGCGATGCCCTGGGCGTCGCGGCGCGGGTCGTCGCGAACGTTCGGTGCCATCGCGATTCGCGGCGCGATAGCCGGAGGGCGTCCGGTCCGCACCCACCTATCCAGCGCGGCGACGGCGGCCTGCCCGACGTAGTGGTGCGGCATGCCGGGATTGAGCGGGACGGCTTCGAGCGAGAGCGGCCCCTGGCGGGTCGGCACGAAGACCTTGGCGAGTTCGGCGATCGGCTGGCGGCCGTTGTCGCGGTTGCCGCCGCCGAACATGTAGTTGTCGGCATGGGCGGCGCCGGGCACCTCCCAGACGCGCAGGCGGCGGTCGTCGGGGCGGCGGGCGTGGTTGTAGCCGGGGCGGCGGCCGTCGATCAGGTCGGTTTCGGTGATCAGCGCCAGGACCGGAACCCGCAGGTCCGGCCGGAAGCGGACGAAGGCCGGGTCCTCAGGCCGGATGCCCATGCCGCTGCCGTCGAGCGGGGCTGCCATGCCGAAGCGCGAGTGGACGAAGAAGCCGTCGTAGATCCGCGCCAGCGGGTCCACGGCGTTGATGTAGGTGGTGAGGAAGGTGGCCGACTGCGATTCGCCGCTGGCGATCAGGCGCCGCGGCACGAGGGGGCCGAGCAGCCCGCTCGCTCCCGGCCGCTTCAGCGCCGCGCCGACCTGCGAGAAGATGTCGAAGGAGAACGCGTCGCCGGGATGGGAGAGGGTGCCGTAGCGCGCGGCGTTGGTTTTCTTGAGCGCGGGCGCCGGGCCCATCACCCCGCGGCCGCCCTCGATCGTCACCGCCTGGGCCGAGACGCCGACCCAGGCATAGCCCTTGCGCAGGATCTCGCGGTGGGCGACCGTCCAGCTCGCCCCGACGTCGAGCCCGCCGGTGACGTTCATCCACTCGACCAGCACCGTCCCGTTGAACTTGGCGGGATCGGTCGGCCGGGCGACCACGACGCGGGTCTTGAACGGGGCGGTCGCTGCGGGTCGGGCATTCCACATGCCGTCGGTCGTCGCCGGTCCGGTCAGGCGGTAGGAGGCGGCGGTGCCGGCGACGAAGGATTCGTCGACCCGGTAGCCGAGCTCGCCGAGGTCGTAGGTGCTCAGCACCACGTTGGACTTGCCCGGCACCGCAGTGACGGTTGCCCCGCCGGTCTGCGCCGCCAGCGGCCCGGCCAGAACGAAAATGCCTGCCGCGCAAAATGCCAGGGCCCGGCGCCCGAACGCTCTCGTCATGCCTCTTACCCCATTGCTGCAGCCCTTGGCGGGCCTATTGAACTGATGCATAGCGGGCTCTCCGGATGACGGGAAGAGCCCGGTAGATCGCCCGGGGGCCTTGCCTTTCGCCCGACTCTCGATTAGGGGCCCGCCCTTCACGACACGGTTCAAGCCGCCGGCCTGGCTACAAGGGCTGCCAGGGCTGGTTGGACGTGTCCCTGAACAAGGAGACGAAAATGCCCAAGCTGAAGACGAAGAGCGGCGTGAAGAAGCGCTTCAAGCTCACCGCCACCGGCAAGATCAAGCATGGCGCGGTCGGCAAGCGCCACCGCCTGATCAGCCACAATGCCAAGTACATCCGTCAGCACCGCGGTACCGACGTGATCTCCGACGCCGATGCGAAGGTGATCAAGAAGTGGGCGCCCTACGGGCTGGGCTGATTCAAGCAATTTCGGAGTACTGAGACATGGCACGCGTCAAGAGGGGTGTTACCACCCGCGCCAAGCACAAGAACATTCTGGAACAGGCCAAGGGTTACCGCGGCCGCCGGAAGAACACGATCCGCGTCGCTCGCCAGGCCGTCGAAAAGGCCGGGCAGTATGCCTACCGCGATCGCAAGGTTAAGAAGCGTTCGTTCCGCGCCCTGTGGATCCAGCGCATCAACGCCGCGGTTCGCGCCGAGGGCCTGACCTATTCGCAGTTCATCCACGGCGCGAAGCTCGCCGGCGTGACGCTCGACCGCAAGATCATGGCCGACCTGGCGATGAACGAGGGCGGCGTGTTCACGGCGATCATCGCCCAGGCCAAGGCGGCTCTACCCGCGGCCTGATCGCTGCGACCAAAACGCACAAGGGGCGCGGCGGCTTCGGCTTCCGCGCCCTTTTGTTTGCGCGCAAGCCGATTGCCATTTGCCCGATGGCGGGTCTAAGTATCTGTGAAACTCCGTAGTGTTGGAGTGTAACGGGGGAATTCGGTGTCGCGCGAATGCCAGGTGCAGGTGCGGTTTCATCTGCCGCCGCCGGAACTGCAGCCCTACTTCACCACCTTCTACCACGTCGAGATCAAGGTGCCCGCGGGCAAGCGGGTGGTGGACCGCTTGCATCCCGAGTGGGCCAACCTGCGCTTCTACGACTACGGCGACCCGATCGCCGACCGGCCCGACGGGAACCTGCTCAAGGGCACGTCCTTTCCCGCCACCGGTCCGAGCAGCAAGGCCGTGCGCTTCGAGGCCGGGGACGCCCGGCTCTGGGGCGTCGGCTTGCTGCCGCTCGGCTGGGCGAAGTTCGTTCACGCACCCGCCGCCGACCTTGCCGACGCCGTGGCCGACGGGCACACGCATCCCGCCTTCGCCTGCTTCGCCCCGCTCGCGGCCACCCTGTTCGGACCCGATCGCGACGAGGCGGGGGAACTGGCCCGGGTCACCGCGCATTTCCTCGGGCGCATGGCCGAGCCGGTGCCGGACGAGGCGCGGATCACGGCGATCCACCTCGCGCTGCTCGACCCGGACGTGGCGACCGTGGGCCAGTTGGTCGAACGCGCCGGGATTGGCCAGCGCACCGTCGAACGGATTTGCGACCGCGCCTTCGGGTTCAGCCCGAAGCTACTGCTGCGCCGCCAGCGCTTCATGCGGAGCCTTGCGCAATACCTGCTCGACCCCTCGCTGAAGTGGATCGGGGCGATGGACGGCCACTATCACGACCAGGCGCAGTTCGTCCGAGACTTCCGCCAGTTCATGGGCATGACGCCGAGCGAATATGGCGCGCTCGACAAGCCGGTGCTCAACGCCGTCCTCCACGAACGCGCCCGCATCGCCGGCCAAGCGGTGCAGGCGCTGCACAGCCCGGCGGGGCGGCGGTGAACGTTGCAGGCCGCGCAGTTCGCTCTTAAGGAGCGGCGCCATGAGCGACATCGAAAACCTTGGCACTGACGCGCTGGTCCGGATTGCGGCGGCGCAGGATCTCGATACGGTCGAAGGCCTGCGCGTGGAGTTTCTCGGCAAGCAGGGCTCGATCTCGGGCCTGCTCAAGACCCTGGGTGGGATGTCGCCCGAGGAACGCCAGGCCGAGGGGCCGAAGATCCATGCGCTGCGTGAAGGCGTCACCGCGGCCCTGGCGACCCGCAAGGCCGCGCTCGAGGGCGCGGCGCTCGAGGCGCGGCTGGCGGCCGAGAAGATCGACCTGACCTTGCCCGCGCCCGAAAGCCCGCGCGGTTCGGTCCATCCGGTCAGCCAGGTGATGGACGAGCTGGCGGAGATCTTCGCCGACCTCGGTTTCTCGGTCGCCACCGGGCCGGAGATCGAGGACGACTGGCACAACTTCACCGCGCTCAACATGCCCGAAAGCCATCCGGCGCGCGCGATGCACGACACCTTCTACTTCCCCGACGAAGCCGCGGACGGCGGGCGGATGCTGCTGCGCACCCACACCTCGCCGGTGCAGATCCGCGCGATGCTCGCGCAGGGCGCGCCGCTCAGGATCATCGCCCCGGGCCGCGTCTACCGCTCGGACAGCGATGCGACGCACACGCCGATGTTCCACCAGATCGAAGGCCTGGTGATCGACAAGGGCATCCACCTCGGCCATCTCAAGTGGACGCTGGAGACCTTGCTCAAGGCCTTCTTCGAGCGCGACGACATCGTCCTGCGCCTGCGCCCCTCCTACTTCCCCTTCACCGAGCCCTCGGTCGAGGTCGATACCGGGTTCTCCTTCGTGGACGGACGCCGCGTGGTCGGTGGCAGCGGCGACGAGCCGGGCCACGGCTGGATGGAGCTGCTCGGCAGCGGCATGGTTAATCGCCGCGTGCTGGAGGCCGGCGGGCTTGATCCCGACGAGTGGCAGGGCTTCGCCTTCGGGGTCGGCGTCGATCGCCTGGCCATGCTCAAGTACGGGATGAACGACTTGCGCGCCTTCTTCGACGGCGACCAGCGCTGGCTGGCGCACTACGGCTTCGGGGCGCTCGACGTGCCCACCCTTTCCGCCGGTGTGGGGACTGCGTCATGAAGTTCGCGCTCTCCTGGCTCAAGCAGTACCTCGATACCGAGGCCTCGGTCGAGGCGATCGCCGCCAAGCTCAATGCCGTGGGCATCGAGGTCGAGGGGATCGAGGATCCGGCGCAGAAGCTGGCCGGCTTCCGCGTCGCCAAGGTGCTCACCGCCGTGCGCCATCCCGATGCCGACAAGCTCCAGGTCCTGACCGTCGACACTGGTGAGGGCGATCCGCTCCAGGTCGTCTGCGGGGCGCCCAATGCGCGGGCCGGCCTGGTCGGCGTGCTCGGCCTGCCCGGTGCGGTGGTGCCGGCGAACGGCATGGTGCTCAAGGTCGCCGCGGTACGCGGGGTCGAGAGCAACGGCATGATGTGCTCGACGCGCGAGCTCGAACTCGGCGAGGACCACGAGGGCATCATCGAACTGCCCGAGGATGCGCCGGTCGGGACGGCCTTTGCCGACTACCGCGGCAACGATCCGGTGTTCGACGTGGCGATCACCCCGAACCGGCCCGACTGCCTGGGCGTCTACGGCATCGCCCGCGATCTTGCCGCCGCCGGTCTCGGCGAACTGCGGCCGATCACCGTCGACCACGATCCCGGCTCCTTTCCCTGCCCGGTCGAGGTCCGCACCGGCGATCCCGAGGGCTGCCCGGCTTTCTACGCCCGCGTCATCCGCGGCGTGAAGAACGGCCCCTCGCCCGAGTGGATCCAGAACCGGCTCAAGGCCGCGGGCCAGCGCCCGATCTCCACGCTGGTCGATCTGACCAACCTGATGATGCTGGCCTATGCCCGGCCGTGCCACGTCTACGACCTGGCCAAGCTGAGCGGCCCGGTGGTGGCGCGCAAGGCGCGCGCCGGCGAAACCGTGCTGGCGCTCAACGGCAAGGAATACGAGCTCGACGAGACGATGACGGTGATCGCCGACGACAACGGCGTCCACGACATCGCCGGGATCATGGGCGGCGAGCATTCGGGCTGCAGCGAGGAGACCACCGATGTCCTGCTCGAGGTCGCCTGGTTCGATCCCGAGACGATCGCCGCCACGGGCCGCAAGCTGAATCTGACCTCCGACGCGCGCAGCCGGTTCGAGCGCGGGGTCGATCCGCAGTTCCTCGATGTCGGGATGGACTGCCTGACCCGGCTGATCACCGGCTTCTGCGGCGGGGAGGCCTCCGCGGTGGTCCGCGCCGGCACGCCGCCCCAGGGCGCGACGAAGGTGGCCTATGATCCGGCGCTCGCCGGCAGCCTCGGCGGTGTCGCGGTGGCCGAGGACGAACAGCGCCGTATCCTCGAAGCACTGGGCTTCGGCGTCGCTCCCGACTGGACCGTCACCGCCCCTGGCTGGCGGCCTGACATCGTCGGTGCGCCCGACATCGTCGAGGAAGTGGTCCGCATCCACGGCATCGATCGGGTCGAGTCCGTGCCGCTGCCCCGCGCCGACGGGATCGCCAGGCCGACCGCTACCGCCGCGCAGAAGCTGGAGCGCCGCCTGCGCCGTGCCGCTGCCGCGCGGGGAAGCCACGAGGCCGTGACCTGGTCGTTCCTGTCCAGCGCCGAGGCCGAGGCCTTTGCCGACGGCGCCGAGCTGTGGACCCTGGCCAACCCGATCAGCGAGGACATGAAGGTGATGCGCCCCTCGCTGCTGCCGGGGCTGCTCTCGGCGGCCAAGCGCAACCTCGACCGCGGCGCGGCCGGGCTGCGCCTGTTCGAGATCGGCCGCCGCTATCTGCGTGGCGAGAAGGGCGCGAGCGACGAGCGCCTGTCGCTCGCGGTGGTGCTGGCGGGCGAGAAGACTGCGCGCGGTCACGCCACCGGGAAAGCGGTGAGCTTCGACGCCTTCGACGCCAAGGCCGAGGCCCTGGCCCGGCTGGCCGAGGCCGGGGCGCCGGTCGACTCCCTGCAGGTCATGGGGGAAGCGGGCGAGCAGTTTCACCCCGGCCAGTCGGCTACGCTGCGGCTCGGCCCCAAGACCGTGCTGGCGCGCTTCGGCATGCTCCACCCCGCGACGCTCAAGGCCTTCGATATCGATGGTCCGGTGGCGGCGGTCGAGCTGTTCCTCGATGCGCTCCCGGCGAAACGCGGGGCGGCCAATGCGAAGGGGGGGGGCTTCGCCCGCTCGGCCTATGCGCCGCCGGCGCTCCAGGCGGTGACGCGCGACTTCGCCTTCCTGGTGCCGGTCGACCTGCCGGCGGGCGACCTGGTCCGCACGGTCAAGGGCGCCGACAAGGCGAACATCGTCGCGGCGCGGCTGTTCGACGACTTCCGCGGCCAGGGCGTGCCCGAGGGGCAGAAGTCGCTCGCGATCGAGGTCACCCTGCAGCCCGGTGAAAAGAGCTACGGCGAGGCCGAGCTCAAGGCCATTGCCGACAAGGTCACCGCGGCGGCGGCGAAGCTCGGGGCACAATTGCGCGGTTGAGGGGCTGGGGGCTGAAGCATGAGCGATCTGATCACCATCGCCTCCGCCCAGCTCACCGCCCGGATCAATCCGCTGGGCGCGGAGCTGTGGTCGCTGACCGACGCGGCCGGGCGCGAGTACATGACCGATGCCGACCCGGCGTTCTGGACCGGCCACGCCCCGCTGCTGTTCCCCATCGTCGGCGCGCTGAACGGCGGGTGCTATCGGCTGGGCGAGTCCGAATATCCGCTGGCCAAGCACGGCTTCGCGCGGACCTCGCGGTTCGAACTGGCGGCGCACCGGGCGGACGAGGCGCGCTTTCGCCTGACCGACAGCGGGGCGACCCGGGCGGTCTATCCCTTCGCCTTCGTGCTGGAGATGGCGTTCCGGATCGAAGGCGCGATGCTGCGCATGACCGCGACGGTCGAGAACTCCGGCGACGAGCCGCTGCCGTTCAGCTTCGGCTTCCACCCCGCCTTCGCCTGGCCGCTGCCGGGCGGCGGGGAGAAGGCCGCGCACCGGATCGTCTTCGCCGAGGAGGAGCCGCAGCCGATCCGCCGGATCGACGCGGCGAGCGGGCTGTTGCTGCCGGAGCCGCAGCCCAGCCCGGTCGACGGGCGCATCCTCATTCCGGACGCCGCGCTGTTCGAGGCCGACGCGCTGATCTGGGACGAACTCACTAGCCGCAGCCTGAGCTACGGCGTGCCGGGCGGCGGCCTGGAGATCGCCTTCCCCGACACCCCGATGCTCGGCATCTGGCAGAAGCCGGGCGCGAACTATCTGTGCATCGAGCCGTGGCAGGGCATCGCCGATCCGCTCGGCCATACCGGCGATTTCCGCGACAAGCCCGGCGTGGTCACGCTCCGGCCGGGCGAAGCGCAGGTCTTCAGGATGGACGTGACGCTACCCACCGCCCCCTTTCGGCTGGCTTGAAAATACCCGTTCGTGTCGAGTTGAATTCGCTCCAGACGGAGCCAGCTCAGTAGGAGCGCTTGCTCGAGGCCAGCGCGTTGTCGGGCTGGCCCGGCGTGCCGTTGTCGGCGTCTTCCACGTCACGCGACATCTTGGCGTATTCGTCCATCGCCTTGGCCGCTTCCTTCTGCATCTTGGGGATCGTGGCGAAGGCGGCGGCGGTCATTTCGCGCTGTATCGCGGCCATGTTGAACTCGCGCTTTTCCAGCTTGGCGGCGATCTGTTCGGTCATGCCCTTGACGTAGAGCTTCACGATCGCGGGGTTCTCTTCCATGCCCTTGGCGGCTGCGCTATTGCCCTGGACCGGTTCGGCCGTGACCCAGACCTGGGTCTCGTTCTCGTTCTTCGCATGGATGTTGCCGACCAGCGACATCAGCGGCTTGTTGTCGCGGGTCAGGATCGTCCAGCGCACGTCGTCGTCGCCGGTCGGGGTAACCATGCTGCTGCCGGCGCCCATGCCGAGCAGGACGGACGGGACACGGGTCGAAAGCAGCGTGCTGCGCACCTTGCCGGCGGAGAGCTGATAGGTCTTGGTATCGTTGCAACCGGCGAGCGCGACGGTCAGCACCGCAGCAGTCAGGAAGATGCGCATCGTGAAGTCCCCCAACCCATATCCAAGGTCGCGGGCAGGGATGCCGAAAAATACTTAATGCCGGGTTGCCGCGGATCGGCCTGTCACAACCGAAACGGATGCGCCGTCGTTTCGCTCGCCCGGAATGGACGTGCCGGGCCATCGGCGCTAACCGCGCGGCCATGACATCCAATCGCCGCACCTTCGCCATCATCTCGCACCCCGACGCGGGCAAGACGACGCTGACCGAGAAGCTCCTGCTCCAGGGCGGGGCGATCCACCTCGCCGGCCAGGTCAAGGCCCGCGGCGCGGCGCGGCGCGCGCGCTCGGACTGGATGAAGATCGAGCAGCAGCGCGGAATCTCGGTGACCTCGTCGGTCATGACCTTCGAGCGTGCCAACCCTGATGGAACGATCATCACCTTCAACCTGCTCGACACCCCGGGCCACGAGGACTTCTCGGAAGACACCTATCGCACGCTGACCGCGGTCGATTCGGCGATCATGGTGATCGACGCGGCCAAGGGCATCGAGCCGCAGACCCGCAAGCTGTTCGAGGTCTGCCGGATGCGCTCGGTGCCGATCGTGACCTTCGTCAACAAGGTCGACCGCGAGGGCCGCTCGCCCTTCGAGACGCTCGACGAGGTGGCCGACGCCCTGGCGCTCGACGTCGTGCCGATGTCGTGGCCGGTCGGGCTGGGCGGCCAGTTCCAGGGCGTGCTCGACTTCGCCAGCGGCGAGATCAGCCGGCCCGAGGGCGACAGCCGCGAGTTCCTGGGCAAGCGCGAGGTGGCGGAACTGCCCGCCGAGATCGCCGACGAGGTCGAGCTGGCGCGCGGCGGCTATCCCGAGTTCGATCTGCAGGCTTACCGCAACGGAGACCTGACCCCGGTCTATTTCGGCTCGGCGCTCAAGAACTTCGGCGTGACCGAGCTGATCGAGGCGATCGCGCAATATGCCCCGCCGCCGCGGCCGCAGCCCAGCGCGGCGGGCGAGATCAGCCCCGATCGGAACGAGGTGACCGGCTTCATCTTCAAGGTCCAGGCCAACATGGACCCGATGCACCGCGACCGGATCGCCTTCATGCGGCTGGTCTCGGGCACGTTCAAGCGCGGCATGAAGCTGACCCCCTCGGCGCTGGGCAAGCCGATCGCGGTCCATTCGCCGATCCTGTTCTTCGCCCAGGACCGCGAGATTGCCGATTCGGCCGAGCCCGGCGACATCATCGGCATCCCCAACCACGGCACCCTGCGGGTGGGCGATACGCTGAGCGAGAAGAACGAGGTCCGCTTCACCGGCCTGCCCAACTTCGCGCCCGAAATCCTGCGCCGCGTGGTGCTGAAGGATCCGACCAAGACCAAGCAGCTCAGGAAGGCGCTCGACGACCTCAGCGAAGAGGGCGTGATCCAGGTGTTCTACCCCGAGATCGGCGCGCAGTGGATCGTGGGCGTGGTCGGCCAGCTCCAGCTCGAAGTGCTGATCAGCCGCCTCGAGGCCGAGTACAAGGTCGAGGCCGTGCTCGAGCCTGCCCCCTTCGACACCGCCCGCTGGCTCAAGGGCAGCGATGTCGCGCTCAAGGGCTTCACCGACTTCAACATGTCCAACCTCGCCCGCGACCGCGACGGCGATCCGGTGTTCATGGCCCGCTCGGCCTGGGACGTCTCCTACCAGCAGGAACGCAATCCCGACCTGACTTTCAGCGCCACCAAGGAGCGGTAGGCGCGGGTCCGGAAGAGAAGAAAGAAGATCGGTTCACACGAAGCCGCGAAGCTGCCGCGTCCCGCCGCAGGCGGAGTGAATCCAGCCCGGCGCCGGACTGGCGAGAGCGGCTTCGCCGCCAGCGCTCGATCTTCGTGGCTTCGTGTGGACCCCCTTGTTCAAATCCAACATTGCCGGGCGCGCGGCGCCGGCGGTCGGCGCACCCTTGCCGGGCTTTCGTGCGTTACCTACCCTCGAAACGATGCAGCTCACCGTCGCCAGCTATAACATCCACAAGGCGGTCGGCCTCGACCGGCGGCGCGATCCCGATCGGATCATCGCCGTATTGCGCGAGATCGATGCCGACGTGATCGCGCTGCAGGAGGCGGACCTGCGCTTTGGCACGCGGGCAGGCGTGCTGCCGCGCCAGAGCCTCGACGACCATACCCCCTACCGCGTGGTCCCGATCGACCACGGCCATCTCGGCCGCCCCGATTCGATGGGCTGGCACGGCAATGCCCTGCTGGTCCGCCGCGAGATCGAGATCGCGGCGGCGGCTATGGTCCCGCTGCCGACCCTGGAGCCGCGCGGGGCGATCCGCGCCGACCTCGTCGTCGGCGGCCGGACAGTGCGGGTGGTCGGCATGCACCTCGACCTGTCGGGCCTGCGCCGCCGCCGGCAGGTCCGCACCGTGCTCGACCACTGCCGCGGCTGCGACGGCCCCGGGAAGAAGCAGGCGCCCGCCGTACTGATGGGCGACATGAACGAATGGTCGCGCGGCGGCGGCTGCTTTCGCGAGTTCGTCGCGCCTTGGCGCCTGCTCGCCCCAGGCCGCAGCTTTCCGTCGCGCCGTCCGGTAGCCCAGCTCGATCGCATCGCGGTTTCGGGCGAATGGGAAGTGGCGGCCTGCGCCGTCCACCACAGCCCACTCGCCGCGGTCGCTTCGGACCATTTGCCGGTGCTGGCGCGGCTGGACTTGCCTAAAATTTAGGCATCTGCCGAAGATTCGGGCGCGGCCGGGCCGGTTCGCGGGCGCGGCATTCGCGCCGCGCCGCGGAATCCCTACTCAAAGGTAAACTGGCACGCCCTTTGCAGAGCTTGGGCACACGCCGGCATGGGGCCGGCTGGCTAACAGGGGATCGGCATGAAATTCATCATCGCCATCATCAAGCCCTTCAAGCTCGACGAAGTGCGCGAGGCGCTCGGCGCCTTGGGCGTGGCGGGTATGACCGTCTCCGAGGTCAAGGGCTTCGGACGTCAGAAGGGGCAGACCGAGATTTATCGGGGCGCCGAATATTCCACCAACATGCTGCCCAAGGTGAAGATCGAGATCGCCGCCAGCGACGACCTGGCTCCGCAAATCGTCGAGACCATCCAGCAGGTCGCCAGCACCGAAGCGATCGGCGACGGCAAGGTCTTCGTGCTCGACCTCGGTTCGGCCGTGCGCATCCGCACCGGCGAATCCGGCGACACCGCGCTGTGACCCACAGGAGGGAACCCACCATGATCCGCAAGATTCTCTGCGGCGCCGGCGCTTTGGGCACTTCGCTCTTCGCCGCCACCGCCGCCTTCGCCCAAGAGGCGACCGCCGCCGCATCCGACGCGGCTGCCGCCGTCGCTTCCGCCGCTCCTTCGGCGGCCGCCACGGCCACCGCCGCGGCCACCACCCTGATCAAGGCACCGACCGCCGAGCAGATGGCCACGATGGTCAACAAGGGCGATACCGCCTGGATGCTCGTTTCGGCCGCCTTGGTCCTGCTGATGAGCGTTCCGGCCCTCGCCCTGTTCTATGGCGGCCTGGTCCGCACCAAGAACATGCTGTCGGTGCTGATGCAGGTCTTCATGATCGTCTCGGTCGCGGCGCTGGTATGGTGCTGCTGGGGCTATTCGATCGCCTTCACCAGCAGCGGCTCGCCGTTCCCGTCGCTGTTCGGCGGCCTGTCGAAGGCGTTCCTGGCAGGGGTCTCCGGTACGACCTACGCGGCGACCTGGTCCAATAACGTCTATCTGCCCGAGTTCGTCTACGTGTGCTTCCAGATGACCTTCGCGTGCATCACGCCCGCGCTGATCGTCGGGGCTTTCGCCGAGCGCGTGAAGTTCACCCCGCTGATCATCTTCGTCGTGCTTTGGCTCACGGTGGTCTACTTCCCGATCGCGCACATGGTCTGGTACTTCGCCGGGCCGGACTTCCTGCCTGACGCCAAGACCGATGCCGGCTATCTCTTCGGGATGGGCGCGCTCGACTTCGCCGGCGGCACGGTGGTCCACATCAATGCGGGCATCGCCGGCCTGGTCGGCTGCCGGATGATCGGCAAGCGCGTCGGCTTCGGCAAGGAAGCCACCCCGCCGCACTCGCTGACCATGACCATGATCGGCGCTTCGCTGCTGTGGGTGGGCTGGTTCGGCTTCAACGCCGGCTCCAACCTCGAAGCCAACGGCGTGACCGCGGTGGCCTTCATCAACACCTTCGTGGCGACCGCCGCGGCGGCGGTGAGCTGGGCCATCGTCGAGCAGCTGCATCACGGCAAGCCTTCGATGCTGGGCGGCGCCACCGGTGCGGTCGCCGGCCTGGTCGCGATCACCCCGGCCTCCGGCTATGCCGCGCCGATGACCTCGATCGTCCTCGGCCTGGTTGTCTCGCCGATCTGCTACTTCTTCGTCAGCACGGTGAAGAACAAGCTGAAGTACGACGACACGCTCGACGTGTTCGGCGTCCACTGCGTCGGCGGGATCGTCGGCGCGATCGCTACCGCGATCGTCGCGGCGCCTTCGTTGGGCGGCCAGGGATACTTCGACTACACGGTATTCCCGGCGGTCGCCGTCACTCCCGAAGCCTACAGCATCAGCGCGCAGCTGCTGGTCCAGATCAAGGCGGTGTTGCTGACCCTGCTGTGGTCGGGCATCGGCTCGGCGATCCTGTTCTTCATCGTCGACAAGATCTTCGGCCTGCGTCCCAGCGAGGAAGCCGAGCGCGAGGGCCTCGACCTGAGCGAACACGGCGAGCGCGCCTACAACTACTGATCTGTCTTCACGAGTTTGGCGGGACCGGAGATCCTCTCTCCTCCTCCCCGGTCCCGCCATCCGATGTTCCTCCTGCGAACACCAACTCAAGGGCCGGAGCCAGCCGCTCCGGCCCCTTTTTCATGCCCTCCGGCGCCGTGAGGGGGACCACCGCAGGTGGTGATGGGCACGTGCCGATTGTTCCAAGGGGGGCGAGGGCGGCGGTGGGCAAAAGCCCGCAGGCGCGAATGTCCTTGACGGCGCAGCGGCGCTATCGCGGCGCGCGCTCGTTCACCCGCCTTCGGGGCGGTCCCCTTCCCCGTACCGCGGAGGACTTAGCCCTGCTTCGCCGCCAGCATGTCCACCAGCGGGCGGATCGGGGCGATGTCGTAGCCGGCGCTCGCGGCGCTCGCGGCGATCGTCTCCGGATCGCCGCCCCGGCTTGCTTCGGCGAGCGCCCACAGCAGGGTCGAGCGGGTGCCCGAGCGGCAATAGGCCAACACCGCGCCCTCGTTCTTCGCCAACGCTTCGGCCATAGCCTGGACCTGGCCTTCGCTGAATCCGGCGTGGGTTACCGGGATGGCGACATAGTCCAACCCTGCCGCACGCGCCGCCGCCTCGATCTCCGGTCCCGGCGTCTGGTCGTCGCTCTCGCCCTCGGGGCGGTTGTTGATCACCAGGGTGACGCCCAGCGCCTTGGCCTCGGCAACCTCGTCGAGGCCGATCTGGGGGCTCGCGTAGACGCCGTCGGTTACCTTGCGGAACATTGTGCTTACTCCTTCGCGGCGCGTTTGCGGGCGCGGCGATTGCGGGAAATGATGTTGAGCGTCTCGACGCCCGCGGAAAAGCCCATCGCGGCGTAGATGTAGCCCTTGGGAATGTGCACGCCGAAGGCATCGGCGATCAGCACGACGCCGATCATCACCAGGAAGGCCAGGGCCAGCATGACCAGGGTCGGGTTCTTCTCGATGAACCGGGCGAGCGGATCGGAGGCGACGAGCATGATGCCGACGGTAATCACCACGGCAGCGATCATGATGGGCACGTGGTCGGTCATGCCGACCGCGGTCAGGATCGAATCGATCGAGAAGACCAGGTCGAGCGCGATGATCTGGGCGATCGCCGAGGAGAAGGTGAGCTGGGCGACGCCGGAGACGGCATTGGGCGCGGCACCCTTGTCCTTGTCGAGCAGCTCGCCGCTGTCTTCCTCCGGATCGATATTATGATGGATCTCGCTGGTCGCCTTCCACAGCAGGAACAGACCGCCGGCCAGCAGGATCAGGTCGCGCCCCGAAAAGGCCGTCTCGAACCCGGGCTCGCCATGAGCGCCGACCGCGCCCTGGATGCCGAGATCGAACAGCGGCTGCTGCAGGGTGACGATCCAGCCGATCAGCAGGAGCAGGCCGATCCGCATGATCAGGGCCAGGGCCAGGCCCAGCCGCCGGGCCTTTTGCTGCTGCTGCCGGGGCAGCTTGTTCGAGAGAATCGCGATGAACACCAGATTGTCGATGCCGAGTACGACCTCGAGCACGATCAGCGTGAACAGGGCGACCCAGGCGGCAGGGTCGGCAAGCAGGGCGACGATGTCCATCCGCCTGCTTGTGCCAAGACCGGCCCGAGCAGGCAAGTCGGCGGTTTTTCGTGTGATTCCTTGCCCGGGCGAAACCGCTTCGCAATAGTTCGGACCTATTGGCAGTCCCCGCGATTTTATTCGCGTTGGTCGCTTTTTTGGTATAAGCGAGCGACTATAGGGGGAGCGTCGACCGCCTGCGCGGTCGTTCGCCCTTTGGGTTCGGCGCATCCCGTCCGCGCGCCGGGCGACTGATTGAGGGCGAAGAAGGTACGTTCGAGTTTATGGGTTTTGACAGAGGACGTCGCGGCAAGGGCCGGGACAAGCGCGATGGTTTCGGCGAAGATGGTGGCGGCTTTGATCCCTTCGCGGGCGGCGGCGGCTTCGGCGGCGGCGATCGCTTCGGCGGTGGGGGTGGCCCGCGCGGCGGCTTCGGCGGCGGCGATCGCTTCGGCGGTGGCGGCTTCGGTGGCGGACCCCGCGGTGGCGGCGGCTTCGGCGGCGGTCCGCGTGGCGGCGGCATGCCCGCCCAGGTCGTCGGTACCGGCAAGGGCGTCGTCAAGTTCTTCAACGCGGGCAAGGGCTTCGGCTTCATCCAGCGCGAAGATGGCGGCGAGGACGTGTTCGTCCACATCAGCTCGGTCGAGCGCGCCGGCCTCGAAGGCCTGGCCGAGGGCCAGCAGCTCGAATTCAACCTCGTCGATCGCGGCGGCAAGATTTCGGCCAGCGATCTTCAGGTCGTCGGCGACGTGATCCCCGTCGAAAAGCGCGAGGCCGCGCCGCAGCGCGAGCTGACCGGCGAGAAGGCGACCGGGACGGTCAAGTTCTTCAACTCGATGAAGGGCTTCGGCTTCATCACGCGTGATGACGGCCAGCCGGAAGCCTTCGTGCACATCAGCGCGGTCGAGCGGTCGGGCCTGCGGGAGCTCAACGAGGGCGACAAGCTGGAATTCGACATCGAAGTCGATCGACGAGGCAAGTACTCGGCGGTCAACCTGGTGCCGCTTCAGGGTTGATCCTGCCCGCACCTGTTCCCGGGTTTGACCGGGGGCAAGCGACAGCATAAGCAAGCGCGAATGGCGGCTCCCATGGCATGGTCCGGGGAGCCGCCATTTGTCGTTTGCGATTCCCATTACCCCGCGTCTTGGAATGCAAAGGAATACGTCGATGTCGATCACCCCGCTCATGCCCGTCTATCCCCGGTGCGGGTTCCGGCCAGTCCGCGGCGATCACTGCCACCTCATCAGCGAGGACGGCCGGCGCGCGCTCGACTTCGCCAGCGGCATCGCGGTCAATGCGCTGGGCCATTCGCACAAGGGCCTGATCGGCGCCATCCAGCGTCAGGCCGAGACGCTGATGCACTGCTCCAACCTCTACGGCAGCCCCCAGGGCGAGCACCTCGCCCAGCGACTGGTCGACCTGACCTTCGCCGACACGG
This sequence comes from Novosphingobium sp., assembly GCA_051955585.1. GTDB lineage: Bacteria > Pseudomonadota > Alphaproteobacteria > Sphingomonadales > Sphingomonadaceae > Novosphingobium. The sequence continues at coordinate 4,838 of JBQCGM010000026.1, read as the reverse complement.
TGTTCTTCACCAATTCCGGCGCCGAGGCTGTCGAGTGCGCGATCAAGACGACGCGCGCCTATCACCAGCATGTCGGAAACGACGGCAAGTTCGAGATCGTCACCTTCAACCAGGCCTTCCACGGGCGCACGCTGGCGACGATCAGCGCCTCCAGCCAGGAGAAGATGCACAAGGGCTTCCTGCCGCTGCTGCCGGGCTTCAAGTACGTCGAGTTCAACGACCTGGAAGCCGCCAAGGCCGCCGTTGGCCCGCACACTGCAGGCTTCCTGGTCGAGCCGATCCAGGGCGAGGGCGGCATCCGCACCGCGACGCCCGAATTCATGGCTGGCCTGCGCGCGCTCTGCGACGAGCACGACCTGATCCTCGCCCTCGACGAGGTCCAGTGCGGCTATGGCCGTAGCGGCACCTTCTTCGCCTACGAGCAGTACGGCATCGTTCCCGACGTGGTCGCCGCGGCCAAGGGCATCGGCGGCGGCTTCCCCTTCGGCGCCTGCCTGGCGACCGAACAGGCGGCGCGGGGGATGGTGATCGGCACCCATGGGTCGACCTACGGCGGCAACCCGCTGGCCATGGCCGCGGGCGAGGCCGTGCTCGATGCCTTCGCGGCCGAGGACATCCTCGCCAATGTGAAGGACAAGAGCGCCAAGCTGGTCGGCCGGCTCGAGCAGTTCATCGGCAACTATCCCGAGCTGTTCGAGGAAGTGCGCGGCAAGGGCCTGCTGCTCGGCCTCAAGCTCAAGGTCGAGCCGCGCGGCCTGGTCGAGCACTTGCGCGACAGCCACGGGCTTCTGACGGTCTCGGGGGGCGACAACACCCTGCGGATCGTACCCCCGCTCGTCATCGACGACAGCCATATCGACGAATTCATGGACAAGCTCTCGGCCGGCGCCGCGAGCTATTCGCAGGAGGCTTCCAGCCCTCCGCAGGAGCTCGCGACCAAATGACCCGGCATTTCCTCAACCTGACCGATGCCGGCGGCGATGCCGTCGCCGCGATGCTGAACGACGCGCTCGAGCGGAAGGCGGCGCGGCGCAGCTGGCCCAAGGGCCGCGCCGATGCCGATGCCCCGCTCGCGGGCCATGTCCTGGCGATGATCTTCGAGAAGAATTCGACCCGCACCCGGGTCTCGTTCGACATGGCGATGCGCCAGCTCGGCGGCAGCGCGATCATCCTCGAGGCCGGCTCGACCCAGCTCGGCCGCGGCGAGACCGTGGCCGATACGGCGCGGGTGCTCAGCCGCATGGTCGATGCGATCATGATCCGCACCGACGATCACGCCAAGATCGAGGAACTGGCCCATTACGCCGACGTTCCGGTGATCAATGGCCTTACCGACCAAAGCCACCCCTGCCAGATCATGGCCGACCTGCTGACGATCGTCGAGCGCGGCACGCCGCTGCCCGGGTTGGAGCTCGCCTGGCTCGGCGACGGCAACAACGTGCTGCACTCGCTGATCGAGGCGGCGGGGCTGATGAAGTTCACGGTCCGCGTGGGTTCGCCCGAGGGCTACGATCCCGATGCCGGGTTCGTCGAACGCGCCCGGGCCGCGGGCGCGGACATCCGCTTCGTCCGCGACGCGCGCGAGGCTGTGGCCGGGGCGCAGGTCGTCGTCACCGATTGCTGGGTGTCGATGGGCCAGCCCGACAGCGAAGCCAAGGTCGCGGCGATGCGGCCCTACCAGGTCGACGAGGCGCTGATGGCCGCGGCGGCGCCCGGTGCGGTCTTCATGCACTGCCTGCCCGCGCACCGCGGCGAGGAAGTGACCGACGCCGTGATCGACAGCGCCGCCTCGGCGGTGTGGGAGGAGGCGGAGAACCGCATCCACGCCCAGAAGTCGGTCCTGCGCTGGGCGCTCGGACAGTTGTGAGCGAGCCCGAGATCCCCGCCGACGAGACCGGCTTCGACCGGGTCCTGGCCTTCACCATTCCGGACATGCACGCGCGCGGCCGCGCCGTACGTCTGGGGCCGGTGCTCGATACGATCCTCTCCGCGCACGACTATCCGCCGGCGATCCGCAACCTGCTGGCCGAAGCATTGGTGATCTGCGCGCTGATCGGCTCGTTGCTCAAGGACGGGGAAGAGGAGACCGGCAGCCAGCTGACCATGCAGGTCCAGGCCCAGGGCGGTATCGTCGACCTGCTGGTCTGCGATTATCGCGCGGGCGAGGTGCGGGGCTACGTCCGCCACGATCCCGAGCGGCTGGCCATGCTCGGGGCCAATCCCTCGCTATTCGCCCTGTTCGGCAAGGGCTATCTCGCGATCACCTTCGACCTCGCCGCGACCGGGCAGCGCTACCAGGGAATCGTCCCGCTCGAGGGCGATACGCTATCGGAGTGCTGCCAGGACTATTTCGCCCAGTCGGAACAAGTGCCGACCCTGCTGCGCGTCGGCGTCCGCTGCGAGGGCGGGCATTGCGTGGCCGGCGGCCTCCTCGTCCAGCACCTGGCCGAGGGCGAGGAAGGGCGGGTGCGCCTGCATGTGCGGATGGATCACCCCGAATGGGATCATGTCGCCGCGCTGGCCGGATCGACCCGGTACGACGAACTGATCGATCCGGCGCTCTCGCTGGAGGCGCTCGTGTGGCGCCTGTTCCACGACGAGCGCGAAGTGCGGGTGCAACCAGGCACTACGCTGTCGCGCGGGTGCCGCTGCTCGGTAGAGCATTATGCCTCGGTGCTGGGTCAATTTTCGGCGGAAGACCGGGTGGAGATGCGGGGCGACGACGGCCTGATCGGCGTGGACTGCGCCTTTTGTTCGAAGCGCTTCGGAATCGCCCTTTGATTGCAATTCATCGCTCTGAATGCACGCTTGGTCGTTGGCAGGTGAAATGATACAATTCGTCGCAAGGCCGAATCCCTAGCGGGGCGCGCGCTTGGGGTTGTTGCAAGGGGGCGAAATTGCGACTGGCGATTGTGGGACTGGCAGCGGTGGTGTTCGGCGGCAGCGCGATGTCCGCCGCGGGACAGCGGGCGACACTCGGCATGCTCGACCAGCTCGATCCGGGCCGTTGGGAACTGCGGCTGCGGGAGCCCGGGGGAGCGGTCGAACGGCTGTGCCTGCGCGACGGACGGCGACTCATCCAGCTGCGCCATGCCCAGCATCAGTGCGAGCGGTTCATCGTCTCGGATCAGCCGGGCGACGTGACGGTCCAGTACACTTGCCCGGGGCGCGGCTATGGCCGCACGCATATCCATCGCGAATCCGACCGAACCGTCCAGATCGAAAGCCAGGGCATTGCCGGTGGGCTGCCGTTCAACTTCGTCGCCGAGGGGCGGTGGGTGGGAGAATGCGCGTCCTGACGGGCGGCCCGGTCGCCTGCCCGGTCACCCGGATTGCCAGCGCGCGCGCGAGGGTCTAGCCCGCGCCGATGCAGCCATCAGCACCCCCAGCCGCGCCTGCCGCCGTCGTCCTGCTTTCCGGCGGACTGGATTCTATGGTCGTGGCGGGTCTGGCGCGCGAGGCCGGCTTTCGGCTCTTCGCCCTGACCATCGACTACAACCAGCGCCATCGCCGCGAGATCGAGGCTGCCAGGACGATCGCGGCCGCGCTCGAGGCGGAACGGCACGTGATCCTGCCGCTCGACCTGCGCCAGTTCGGCGGATCGGCGCTCACCGATGACATCGCAGTGCCCAAGGATGGGCTCGGCTCGGATATCCCGGTAACCTACGTCCCCGCGCGGAACTTGGTATTCCTCTCGCTGACGCTGGCCTGGGCGGAAAGCCTTGGAGCACGCGATGTCCACATCGGCGTCAACGCGCTCGACTACTCGGGTTATCCCGACTGCCGCCCGGAGTTCATCGCCGGTTTCGCCGACCTTGCCGACCTGGCGACCAAGGCGGGCGCGGAAGGGCGGCGCTTTCAGATCCATGCACCGCTGCAATACTTCGGCAAGGCCGAGATCGTGCGCGAGGCGGCGCGCCTCGGCCTTGATCCAGCCATGAGTTGGTCCTGCTACGACCCTCAGCCCGAGGGGACCGCCTGCGGCCTATGCGATAGCTGCCGGCTGCGCCGTGAGGGTTTCGTCAAGGCGGGAGTACCCGATCCGACGCCCTACGCGGCGAACCCGATCAGCTGATTTTCAGCACCGCGCAGGCGATCCGGGCGCCGCTGTTGCCCGAGGGGTCGGTGCGATAGTCGTCGGGGGCGGCGTGGACGACCACGGCGGCGCCGTCGGCGTCCGCCAACTGGGCGCGCAGCGTGGCCGCATCCACGGTCAGCGCCTGGGCGAGTTCGCCATTGCCGTGCCTGTCGACCGTGATGTTGGGCAAGTCGCCCAGATGGCTGCCGGCGGGATTGTCCTTGCCGTGCTGGTGGCCTGACGGGTTGAGATGGCCGCCGGCCGTGGTGAAGGCCGGGCCTTCGCACTTGCCCGTGGTATGGATGTGGATGCCGTGGACACCGGCGGGCAGGCCCGAGACCTTGACGCGAAGGACGGGGTTGCCGCGGGCGGGCACGACGACGCTGGCCGTGCCTGCCGCTGCCCCTGCGGAGGTCGCGAAAGTTCCGCTTGCCAGGGTGGCCGGTTTGGCCGGGGTGTCGGCGGCGGCCAGGGCTGCGGCGCCCCAGGCCAGGCACAGGGCGCTTCCGGCGAAGAAGATCATAGGTTTCGGCATCGTCGTCTCCAGCTTTGGGGGCCAGCCTTCGGAAGTGTGCCACGACGCCCGGGCGAGGGAAAGCGGCCCTCCTCGCCAGACAACGAAAAAGGGGCCGGATGGCTCCGGCCCCTTCGTCATTTTGCCTAAGCCCAAAGGGCTTGAGCTTGGCTTAGTTGCCCGAGCCCGGCCCGTAGGTGATTTCCACCCGGCGGTTCTGGAGCTCGCGGACGCCGTCGGCGGTGG
>JBQCGM010000025.1:0-12615 GCA_051955585.1 Novosphingobium sp. | reverse complement strand
AGTACACTCCGAGCTCGTTCCCTCGCTTCAGCCGGTGCGACGTCGACTGGGGACGCCGGCCGTGTCGCGGGAGCTGCCAAGGCGATGCGCATCGCGCCTCCCGCACCCGCTGCGTGCCGATCCTGTCACGATCGACGGCGGGGTATATAACCTAAATGGTTATCAATGTCAACAAGAAAGCGCTATCCTGGAGAATGCAGGCCTCGGCCGGATAGGCAGCTTTCGGCCGGTGGCGTCGATTTGCTGGCTTAGCCTTCCATCGCCTCCAGTTCGATCCCCTTGGTCTCGCGCACCGACCGCAGGACGAAGACGAACGAGAGCAGCGCGAACAGCGTGTAGGCGGCATAGGTCGCGGGGAGGCCGACGTTCTTGGCCAGCCAGGGAAAGCTGGAGCTGACCGCGAAGTTCGCCAGCCACTGCGCCGCGCCGGCGATCGCCAGGGCGGAACCGCGCATCTGGTTGGGGAACATCTCGCCCAGCATGACCCACATAACCGGGCCCCACGAGAGGTTGAAGAACACCACGTAGACGTTGGCGGCCAGCAGCGCCGTCGTGCCGACGCCTTCGGGCAGGGCGACGTGGCCGTCGACCACTGTCGCCTGGGCGAAGGACCAAGCCAGGATACCCAGTGTCACCGTCATGCCAAGCGAGCCGATCAGCAGCAGCGGGCGGCGGCCCAGCCTGTCGACCAGCGCGATCGAGACCAGGCAGGCGAGGATCGAGACCGTGCCCGAGACGATGTTGATCAGCAGGGCGTCGGCCTCGCTGAAGCCCACCGCCTGCCACAGCACCGCACCGTAGTAGAACACCACGTTGATCCCGACGAGCTGCTGGAACACGGCCAGGCCGATGCCGACCCAGACGATCGGACGCCAAGATCCGAGTCCGGTGGCGCCGGGCTTCTGGATGTCCTTGAGGCTGGGCGCGTGGTCGCGGGCGAGCGAGGCCTGGATCTCGGGCACCTTGACCGCGGCGGAGCCGGACCCGAACAGGCGGTCGATGACCTTGCCCGCTTCCTCGACGCGGCCCTTGGCCACCAGGAAGCGGGGGCTTTCAGGGATCAGCGCCAGGGTGACGAGGAACAGGATCGCCGGGGCCGCCTGGACCCAGAACATCCAGCGCCAGGCCGGCTGTCCCGCCCAGAACTCGCCGAGCGAGGAGCCGGCGGCCCCGGCAAGCCAGTAGTTGGCCAGGAAGGCGCCGGTCAGGCCCGAGATGATCATCACCTGTTGCACGCTCGACAGACGGCCGCGGACATGGGCGGGGGTGACTTCGCTGATATAGACCGGCGACAGCACGCTTGCCGCGCCGACTGCGGCGCCGGCGAAGAACCGCGCCACGGCGAGGAACACGGCCGAATGGGCCGCACCCGAGGCGACGGCGCTGGCGATGAAGATCAGCGCTGCCAGCATCATCACGCTGCGCCGGCCGTAGACGTCGGCGAAGCGCCCGGCGAGGAAGGCCCCGACCGCGCAGCCGGGAAGCAGCGAGCTGACGGTCAGGCCCAGTTGCCCTTCGCTCAACCCAAAGGCGTGGCGCAGCCCGTCCTGGGTGCCGTTGATGGCGCCCGAATCATAACCGAACATGAACCCGCCGATCGTCGCCACTGCAACGATCAGGCCGATGAAGCCCGCGTTGTAGCCTTTCCCCTCCGGCATCGCTCGTCTCCTGCGTATTTTGTCAAGTGAGCGCTATCATCGATCCGGATCGAGTCAATCCGAAGGCCGCGAGGTCGATCCCCGGACGATGAGTTCGAAGGGCAGGCAGTGGTGCTGCACAGCACCCTTCGCGCCGCCGAGCGCCTTGGCGAGTACGGTGACCGCTTCGCGCGCCATGCCCGAGATCGGCTGGCGTATAGTGGTCAGCTCAGGCCAGATCGTCGTTGCCATCGCCGTATCGTCGAAGCCGCAAACGCTGATGTCGCGGGGCACGTCGAGCCGGTGCCGGTGGGCCACGGCGACGACCGCCGCGGCCATGTCGTCGTTGCTGGCAAAGATCGCGCTCGGCCGCTCGGGCAGGGCGAGCAGGGCCTCGGCCGCGGCGAGTCCGGAGCGGTAGGTGAAGTCGCCAGCCGCGATCAGCGCCGCTTCGCGCGGCAGGCCGGCTTCGCTCAGGGCGATTTCGTATCCCTGCTGGCGTAGGGCGCTGGCGGATTGGTTGGGGTCGCCGCCAATAAAGCCGATCCGGCGATGGCCTAGCCCGATCAGGTGCCGGGTGATCGCCTCCGCGGCGCCGACATCGTCGATGCTCACCGCGTGGCAGGCGGCGGCGGGGCTTCCCGTCGCGACTTGCGCGGTCGGCAGATCATGGTTGGCGAGGGCGGCAAGCAGCGGCGCGTCCTCGCAGAGCGGTGGAGGGAGAACCACGGCGTCGATACGGTGGCTTTCGAGCCTGCGGGCCAAGGCCTCGGCTCCTTCGCTGCCGTCCCAGTGCTCGATGATGAGCTGGGCGTCCTTGTCCGCCGCCCCGGCCAGGCTGCCGACCAGGAACTCGCTGAGATAGGCCGCGCTCGGATTGCTGTGGAGCATGGCGATGCGGAACTGCCGCGCCCCGGCCAGCGCCCGCGCGGCTACGTTAGGTACGTAACCCAGCGCGGCGATCGCTTCCTCGACCTTGCGACGCGTCTCGGGCAGTACCCCGGCGGCACCGTTGATGACCCGAGAAACGGTCATCGGCGAGACCTCGGCGGCGCGGGCCACGTCGGCGACGGTCGGCTTGCCGCCGCGGCGGCGGCGGCGGTCTTGTCCCTTGGGATTGTCCGGCCCACTCATCCTGGCGTGACTATGAGGCGGCAAGACCCTTGGCACGCGCGAGTCCCTTGCCAGTGCCACGATGATAGCGCTAACGGAAGGGCGGGGGAGGCAATCGCATGTATCTGGGTATCGATGTAGGCACGTCGGGCGTCAAAGCAGTCATCACTTCGGATCGCGGAAGCCTCGCCGCCCAGGCCAGCGCGCCGCTCACCGTGTCCCGCCCGGACGAGCTCTGGTCGGAGCAGAACCCAGCCGACTGGTGGGCCGCGACCGAGCAGGCGGTCCTGGCGCTCGACGGGGCGCTGCGCAAGCAGGTGCGGGGCGTGGGACTTTCCGGGCAGATGCACGGGGCGACCCTGCTCGGCGCGGACGACCGCCCGCTGCGTCCCGCGATCCTGTGGAACGACGGCCGCAGCTTCGCCGAATGCGCGGAGCTCGAAGCGAACGAGCCGTGCAGCCGCGAGATCACCGGCAACCTTGCCATGCCCGGCTTCACCGCGCCCAAGCTGCTGTGGGTCAAGCATCACGAGTCCGAGCTCTTCGCCCAGGTCCGCTCGGTCCTGCTGCCCAAGGACTACGTCCGCCTGGCGATGACCGGCGACAAGGCCTCGGACATGTCGGATTCGGCCGGAACGCTGTGGCTCGACGTGGCCTTGCGCGACTGGAGCGATGCGATGCTCGCCGCCAGCAGCCTGCACCGCCTGCAGATGCCGGGGCTGTTCGAGGGCAGCCAGGCGACGGGCACGCTCCGTCCCGAAGTCGCGGCGCGCTGGGGCATGGAACAGGTGCCCGTGGCCGGCGGCGGCGGCGACAATGCCGCGGGCGCGGCCGGCGTCGGCGTGATCGCCGAGGGCGACGCCTTCCTCTCGCTCGGCACCTCGGGGGTGATCTTCGTCGCCAACGACGCCTACCGCCCCAATCCGGCGCGCGCGGTTCATGCCTTCTGCCACGCGCTGCCGGGCAAGTGGCACCAGATGGCCGTCCACCTTTCGGCGGCCTCGTGCATCGACTGGGGCGCCCCGGCCACCGGGGTCGCCGGCCCGGCCGAATTCTTCGCCGAGGCCGAGGCCGCCGGGATCGCCTCCGGGCCCGAGCTGTTCCTGCCCTATCTCTCGGGCGAGCGGACCCCGCACAACGATCCCCACGTCCGCGCCGCTTTCCTGGGCCTCGACAACGAGAGCTCGCGCGGCAGGCTGGCCGCCGCCGTGCTCGAGGGCGTCGCCTTCGGCCATGCCGACGGGCTGGACGCCCTGCGCGAGGCGGGCTCGGCGGTCGAGGAGCTGGCCGTGATCGGCGGCGGCGCCCGCTCGCGGCATTGGGGCCGGATCCTGGCCGCCGTGCTCGGCGTGCGGCTGACCTACAGCGAGGGCGCCGAGGTCGGCCCCGCGCTCGGCGCCGCGCGGCTGGCCCAGCTCGCGGTGACCGGGGCCGATGCGCGCGAGGTCTGCACCAAGCCGCCGGTCGCTGCCGTGATCGAGCCCAATGCCGAGCTGGCCGATCGGCTCGCTCCCAAGCTCGCCAAGTTCCGCGCGGCCTCGGCCGCGGTCCGCAGTCTTTGAAAGGAAGAGCCATGTCCGCCGACTATTTCGCTCCGTTCGATGCCGTCCGCTACGAAGGGCCGGACACCACCAACGATCTCGCCTATCGCTGGTACGACAAGGACCGGGTCGTCCTGGGCAAGCGGATGGAAGACCACCTGCGCTTCGCGGTCTGTTTCTGGCACACCTTCTGCTGGCCGGGCAGCGACGTCTTCGGCGGCGGCACCTTCCGCCGCCCGTGGCACGCCGGCCCCAACGATGCGACCCGCGCTCGCGCCAAGCGCGAGGCGGCGCTGGCCTTCGTCGAGAAGCTCGACCTGCCGTTCTACTGCTTCCACGACGTCGACGTGATGGCCGACGCCGAGGATGCGGCCGGTTTCCGTTCGAGCTTCGCCGAGGCGGTCGACCATCTCGAGGAACTCCAGGGCAAGCACGGTCGCAAGCTGCTGTGGGGTACGGCCAACCTGTTCAGCCATCCACGCTACATGGCCGGTGCCGCGACCAATCCCGATCCCGAGGTCTATTCCTGGGCAGCGATGCAGGTCCGCGACTGCCTCGAGGCGACGCACCGCCTGGGCGGTGCCAACTACGTGCTCTGGGGCGGCCGCGAAGGCTACGACACGATCCTCAACACCGAGATCGGCATCGAGCAGCAGAATTTCGGCCGCTTCCTCCAGCTGGTGGTCGATCACAAGCACCGCATCGGCTTCGAGGGCACGATCCTGATCGAGCCCAAGCCGCACGAGCCGACCAAGCACCAGTACGATTTCGACACCCAGACGGTCTACGCCTTCCTCAAGCGCTTCGGGCTGGAGGACGAGGTCAAGGTCAACATCGAGGCGAACCACGCCACCTTGTCGGGCCACACCTTCGAGCACGAGATCGCCATGGCGCGCGCGCTGGGGATCTTCGGCTCGATCGACGCCAATCGCGGGGATCCGCAGAACGGCTGGGACACCGATCAATTCCCGAACTCGGTCGAGGAACTGACCCTGGCCCTGATCGAGATCATCCGCGCCGGCGGCTTCACCACCGGCGGCTTCAACTTCGACGCGAAAGTCCGCCGCCAAAGCATTGATGCAGTTGATTTGTTTCACGGCCACATCGGCGGCGTCGATACGATCGCCAAGGCCCTGCTGCGTGCCGCCGCGATCGTCGAGGATGGCCGGCTCGATGCCTTCCGCCAGGAACGCTACGCCGGCTGGCAGGGCGAGCTCGGCAAGTCGGTCCACGCCGAGGGGGCCACGCTGGCCTCGGTCGCCGAGCATGCGATTCAGGCCGACCGCGGCCCGCAGCCCCGGTCGGGGCGGCAGGAATGGCTCGAGAACCTGATCGGCCAGTTCTGACGGCCCGACCGCGAAGCGGGGCAGGGCGATCAAGCGTCTCTCGACCGGCCCGCGCCGGGCGAGCCCCTGTGTGCGAACAATGCCTTTCATTACACTGTCGCAAATCGTATCAGGCCGCCGGGACGGGAGGCTCGGCGCCGGCTGGCGTCGCCACTGAAGGGGTGAATTCTGGATATGATGGTCAAACGGAAAGTGCGCGAAGTCACCGCCAGGATGCGGCAGCGGATCATCGAGGCCGCGGCGGCCTTGATGCGCGAAGGCGGCTACAACGCGGTTACTGCGGGCAAATTGGCCGAGGCTGTGGGCCTGAGCCGTCAGAGCATCCATTACCACTTCGGCACGATCGACGAGCTGCTGATCGAGGTCATGCGCTTCGGCCTGGAGGTTGGCCTGGCTGAGTTGGAGGAAGGATTGCGCTCGGACGAGCCACTGCGCGTGTTGTGGCGCTTGATCACCGACGCAAGCCGCAAGGTCGCCGTGTTCGAATTCCGGGCCGCCGCTTTGCGCAGCCCGGCAATTCGGGAGGAGATCACCCAGCTTTACGATCGCCTTCGCGACATGCAGATCAAGGTGATCGAACGGCATTTCGCATTGCGCGGGATCGAGCCGACGATGCCGCCATCGGCTGCTGCATTGCTGATCCCGGCCTTGATGCAGGAGATCGCGTTCGAGCGCGCCATGGGGGTCACCCGCGGCCATGACGAGATACTGAGCTTCTTCGACAAGTGGATCGCCGGCTTCGCGGCCGTCAGCCCGGAACTCGCCTGATACGCAGCGACGGCCACGCCCGGCTTGCGAAGCGTCATCGAACCTGCAACTTCGCGCCGCACGATCATCGGCGAGGAGAGCAGGCAATGTCCCATCTGACGAAACGGCTCGAAGCCGCCTATCGTAGTCGGCTTAGCTCCGCCGAATTCGACCTGGCCGGGGCCCTGGAAGAGGTACTGGCCGAGGTCGGGCTCTCGGCCGCCGATGCCGGCGGCACGATCAGCCATGTCGGGGCCGACCCGGTAGTCAAGAGCCCGCTCCGGCTCGGTGCGGCGGCGACGATCGGCCTGCTCGGCAAGTCGGTCGCCGCCGCTGCTTTCCACCGCTGGCGTGGCGGAGGGGGGCAGGACATAAGCGTCGATCTGCGCCGCGCGCCGCATCGCCTGAGCCCATTCTATGATTTTCGCTGGGAGAAGATCGGCGGCTATCCGGTTCGCCCCAGCCTGGAAATGGGCAACATGATGAGCGCGATCTTCTATCGCACGGCCGACGGCCGCTCGGTCATGCCCCAGGCGATGTATCCCAACTTGCGGCTCCGCGCGCAGGACCTGCTCAAGATTCCGCTGACCTGGCCCGCGATCACCGAAGCTACGGCCAAGTGGAACGGCCTGGAGCTGGAGGCCGCGGGCGAGGCCGCCGGGATCGTCATGCCGATGGCCCGGACCCTGCCCGAATTCCTCGCGGAGGCGCAGTACAAGGAGGTCCTCGCCGACAGCCCGCTGATCGAGGTGACGAAAATCGGCGACAGCGCGCCCGAGCCGCTGCGGCCCTTGGGCGAGCAGCCGTTCTCGGGCTACCGAGCGCTCGGCATGGGTCACGTCATCGCGGGGGCCGGGCTCGGCCGCTCGCTGGCGCTGCACGGCGCCGACGTGCTCAACCTCTGGCGCCCGGGCGAGGGCGAGCAGGAGACGATCTACGCCTCGTCCAACGTCGGCCTGCGCTCGGCCTGGCTCGATCCGCGTTCGGACCGCGCCAAGGTGACCGAGCTGCTGCAAGGGGCGGACATCTTCTTCCAGAACCGCCGCCTGGCCTTCCTGCGCGAGATCAAGCTGACGCCCGAGGACGCCGCGCGCGAGCGGCCGGGGATCGTCTATGTCTCGTTCTCGCTGCACGGCATGGCCGGGCCCTGGGCCGAGCGCCCCGGCTTCGACCAATCGGCGGCCTGCGTCACCGGGATCATGGCCCTGGAGGGCACCCCCGAGCAGCCCCAACTGCCGCCGATCATCGTCATCAACGACTACCTCGCATCTTGGCTGGCCCAGGTCGGCGTCGTCGCCGCTCTGCGTCGCCGGGCCGAGGAGGGCGGCTCCTACCACGTCCACGTCTCGCTTTCGCGGATCGCGCTGTGGATTCTCTCGCTCGGCATCTTCGACAAGGATTGGGCCCACGCCACGGCGGGCAGCAGCGAGGAGCACAGCTACCTCGATCCCGAGACCTTTACCGCGGAGACGCCGCTCGGCGACTATCAGGGTGTCACGGAGCAGGTCGAGATGTCGCGGACGCCCGGTCGCTATGACCCGGTCCTGGTCGCGCGTGGATCGTGCCGTGCGGAGTGGCGGGATCGACCGGCAGCTTGAATGTTCGCCTGACCGGGAAATCCGTCGGGCGGGAAGGAAAAGGGTTCACATTGCCCCGCAGAGGCTCCAGACCGTCCATTCCGGATACGGCGGCTGGGGAAATCTCGCGAATCTCCATAGGCGCGGGCAGAATCAGGCCGTAGGTCGGTCCAGTCATCAACGATTGAAGGGCACGAAGAATGAACAATGGTGATCTCGCCGACCGCGTCGCGACCGAGAGCGGCCTCAGCAAGGCCGATGCGCGCAAGGTGGTGGACGGCGTGTTCAACGCCATCGCCGAGGCTGCCGCCAAGGGCGAGGAAGTTTCGCTGAACGGCTTCGGCAAGTTCAAGGTCAAGGACACGCCGGCCCGCGAAGGCCGCAACCCCTCGACCGGCGCGACCATCCAGATCGCGGCGGCCAAGAAGCTGACCTTCTCGCCGGCCAAGGCCGTCAAGGACAAGCTCAACGGCTAATCGGCCCAAGCGCTAAACGAAACGCGGTCGGCGCCTGTGCGCCGGCCGCGTTTTTGTATCTCCGACCCTGCGGCCGCAATGTGACGGATCGTTGAGGTGGTGCCGGCTGAGGGGATCGAACCCCCGACCTTCGGTTTACAAAACCGCTGCACTACCGCTGTGCTAAGCCGGCCCGACGCCGCCCTTACCCTTATGGAACGCCGAACGTCCAGCCCTCGGTGCGGGCGAGTTCGGGAGTGAGTGCTTCTGGGTGCCACAAGTCGCGCCGGTGGGCGGCGGTGCGCAGCCAGGCGGCGGTCAGCAGGGCGTCGCTGCGATGGTCGTCGATTTCGCCGCGACCGACCACGGGATCGCTATCGAGCGCGGCCAGCGCTTGGTTGAGGTCCTCGTAGCTGCGGACCTTGGTGCGAGCCGCGCGGCGGCCGGCGGCGATAGCGGCAAGGGCGGTGTAGATTTCGACCACTACCGAACCCGAGGGCGGGACGGGATCGACCGGCCAGACCGGCAACCGCCCGGCAAGGCGGTGGAGCACCCGCATTCCCGTCAGGCTGGACTTTCCGACTTGCGCCGCACCGACCAGGTTGAAGTTGCTGGTCGGTCTGCAGCCCTGGCGCTCCTGTGCGATCTCGGTGACGCGGAAACGCCCGCGCCCCCCTCCGAAGTGCTCGCCTTCGCGCGCGCCGTGGCGGCGGAAGTGCTTTGCGGCTTCATCGTGATCGACGAAGCTGGAGGCGCCGAAATGCGGATCGTCGGCACATAGGCGTTCGATCAGTGCCCAGAGCGATCTCGCATCGGGTGGGCTCTGGTCCCAGCCCGGAAAGAAGGCGCCGCGGTCGGCGAAGGCCAGCGAAATGCCGAGGTCTAGCCCGACCAGGGTGTCCGGCCGCAGTCCGTGGACCATCCAGTCGAGCACCTCCCGGCGCGACCAGCGGTGGCCTGGACGGACCAGTTCGGGCGCGGCGCTGCCGTGGGGGCAGACCGCGACGGCGATGCCCTGGTGCCGTTCGCCCGCCGCGCCGGACCAGTCGATGGCTACAAAGTGTCGGAAACGAGTCAGGGGCAGCGGTTCGCTCCGCTTGCGGGCAGGACACGCCAGCCGCCGCGGCCCGACTTGGCGACGAAGCGGGTGCGGCGCATTTGGGCCACCGGCACGTCGCGCCGCTGTTCCTCGAAGGTGATGGCCGAGAGGTTGAGGCACGCTTCGCCCGCCCAGCCGTCGATCCGCCAGTCGTACATGCGCGGGATGTCCGCCACCGCGCCGATCTCGACCACCGAGGCCGGATCGACCCGCCAGACCTTCAGCCCGCTGAGCGAGCCGAATTCGGATTCGGTCTGGTCGACCGCCGCGAAGAAGCGCCGCGAAGGCGAGAACACCGGCTTGGCGCCGATTTCATGGACCTTGCCGCGTCCGGCGCGGTCGACCAGGATATAGCCGTAGGTCTCGTAGCCGAGCCAGCCGAACGAAACGAAGCGCAGGTCGGGCGTGGCAGCGACGTTCTCGGCGGTCTCCATCCAGCTCGTATCGACGCAGATCCGCGTGCCCGCGTGCGAGGCCACCGCGTAGTGGTAAAGGCTGGAGCCCATCGTCGGACGCAGCGCGGCGGGGACCGGCAGAGGCTTGGTCCGCTGGCGCTCGCCGCCATCGGGCGAGGCGGGGCGAGGGCAGGTCCGCGCGTCGGGCGCGGCGACGGCGGGCGGGGCGATCGCGGCCAGTCCCAGGGCCAGGGCAATCCTCAGCATCGTCGTCCCCCTATTCCCCGCGCAGTTCCCTGCGCTTCTTGTCCCACCATTCGATCCGTTCGAGCACCTGCCGCTCGAAGCCCCGGGCGACCGGGCGATAGTAGGTCTGCGGCTCCATCCCTTCGGGCCAGTAGTCGGCGCCCGAAAAGCCGTCGTCGGCGTCGTGGTCGTAGGCATAGCCCTTGCCGTAGCCGATGTCCTTCATCAGCTTGGTCGGGGCGTTGAGGATATTCTGCGGCGGCATCAGCGAGCCGGTCTCCCGCGCCGAGCGGAAGGCCGCCTTCTGCGCGACATAGGCCGCGTTCGACTTGGGCGCGGTGGCGAGGTAGAGGCAGGCCTGGACGATCGCCAGTTCGCCCTCGGGGCTGCCGAGGAACTGGTAGGCATCCTTGGCGGCGAGGCACTGGACCAGCGCCTGGGGATCGGCCAGGCCGACGTCCTCGCTGGCGAAGCGGACCAGCCGGCGCAGCACGTAGAGCGGCTCCTCGCCGGCGGTCAGCATCCGCGCCAGGTAATAGAGCGCGGCCTGGGGATCAGATCCGCGCAGGGCTTTGTGCAGCGCCGAGATCAGGTTGTAGTGCCCCTCGCGGTCCTTGTCGTAGACCGCGACACGGCGCTGGAGGAAATTGCCCAGGCCGGCGGGATCGAGCGGTTCCGGGATCCGCGCCGAATAGAGCGTCTCGGCCTGGTTGAGCAGGAACCGCCCATCGCCGTCGGCCGAGGCGATCAGCGCCTCGCGCGCCTCGGCGGTGAGGGGTAGCGGGCCTTCCACGGTCTCGGCGCGGTCGAGCAGGAGTTCGAGCGCCGCGGCGTCGAGCCGGCGCAGGATCAGCACCTGCGCCCGGCTGAGCAGCGCGGCGTTGAGCTCGAAGCTGGGGTTCTCGGTGGTCGCGCCGACCAGCGTCACCGTGCCGCGCTCGACGAAGGGCAGGAAGCCGTCCTGCTGGGCGCGGTTGAAGCGGTGGATCTCGTCTACGAACAGCAGGGTGCGCTGCCCGGCCTTGGCGGCGACCTCGGCCTCGGCGAAGGCCTTCTTGAGATCGGCGACCCCGGAAAACACCGCGCTGATCGCCACGAAGCGCATGCCCACGGCATCGGCGAGCAGCCGCGCGGTGGTGGTCTTGCCCGTCCCGGGCGGGCCCCACAGGATCATCGAGGTGAGCCGGCCCGCGGCGACCATCCGCCCGATCGCGCCCTCGGGGCCGGTCAGGTGTTCCTGACCCACGACCTCGGTGAGGGTCCGGGGACGCAGCCGGTCGGCCAGCGGCGCGTCGGCGCGCGGCTCTTCCTCGCGGGTCGGGGGCGGGACATCGTCGGCAAAGAGATCGGCCATCCCGGGCAAGATAGGCGCCCGCGAAAAATTTTGCATGGGGGCTTGTCGGATTGTCTATAAGATATATCTTAGACGCATCGAATCCATATCGAGGAGCAGCGCGGATGCGCACGGAACGACATCATCATGCAGATCATCATGGCCGGCATGGCCACCGCTTCGCCAAGCTGGCGATGCTCAGGGCCGCCAAGTTCGGTGGCGGCTGGGGCGGGCCTTTTGGCGGCGGCTTCGGCGGCTGGGACGAGGACGGAGAGGGCCGGCGCGGGCGCCGCGGCGGCCGTATGTTCGGCAGCGGCGAGCTCCGCCTCGTCCTGCTCAAGCTCATCGCCGAGCAACCGCGCCACGGCTACCAGCTGATCAAGGCGGTCGAGGACCTGACGCAAGGGACCTACGCGCCGAGCCCCGGCGTGGTCTATCCCACGCTCTCGCTGCTCGCCGACGAAGGCGCCGTGGCCGAGGCCGAAGGCGAAGGCTCGCGCAAGGCCTTCGCGATCACCGAGGAGGGCCGGGCCGAACTCGCCGACAAGGAGGCCGAGGTCGCACGCATCCTCGCTCGCCTCGCCGATCACGGCGAAGGACGCCGTCACGGCCCCCCGCCGCAGGTCGCCCGCGCGCTGGGCAACCTGCTGACCGTCCTGCGCCAGACCAAACACAAGGCCCATTCCGAGGACCACCACAACGCCATCGTCGACATCATCGACGAGGCGGCCAAGCGGATCGAACGGCTGTGAGCGCGGTTTCCTCGGAGGCCCGCGTGCCGACCGCCAGCGGCAGCCGCTACCTGCAGCAGCTGTGCAAGCACTGGGCGCACAACCTGGCGGTGGAGTTCACGCCGGACCGTGGCACGGTGGTCTTCCCCAAGGACGCGCGCGGCGCCTCTTGGGCCGGGGACGGGCTGGTGACCTTCACCGCCGAGCCCGAGGTGCTGTTGGTTCGCATCGAGGCGAGCGAGCCTGGGCAATTGGAAGGCCTGAAAGGCGCGGTTGCCCGGCATCTCGACCGCTTCGCCTTCCGCGAGGCGCCGCTGACGTTCGAGTGGCAGTGAGGCCCTGGATCCTCCCCATCGACTTGCGATGGGGAGGGGGACCGCCGCCCTAGGCGGTGG
>JBQCGM010000024.1:0-9298 GCA_051955585.1 Novosphingobium sp. | reverse complement strand
GGCTGCTCCAGCCGCTTCCCCTACTACATGGAAAGCTACGGCTTCCACACGATCCACGGCCGCGCGCCGGCCTTCGCGACCGGCATCAAGCTGGCCAATCCGGAGCTCGACGTGTGGATCGTGACCGGCGACGGCGACGGCATGTCGATTGGCGGCAACCACACGATGCACATCCTTCGGCGTAATCTGAACTGTCAGATCATGCTGTTCAACAACGAGATCTACGGCCTGACCAAGGGCCAGTACTCGCCGACCAGCCGCACCGGCACCAACAGCCCGACCACGCCGCTCGGCTCGGTCGACCGTCCCGCCCAGCCCTGCGCCTTCGCGCTCGGCGCCGGTGCGCGCTTCGTGGCTCGCGGCTTCGACGTGTCGAAGGAACTGCCGAACGTGCTCAAGGCCGCCCATGCCCACAAGGGCGCGGCCTTCGTCGAGATCTTCCAGAACTGCATCGTCTACAACAAGGACGTCTTCGACGACTTCGCCGCCCCCAAGGGCGCCGAGGCCAACCAGCTCTGGCTCAGAAACGGCGAGCCGATGCTGTTCGGCAGCGAGAAGACCGGCGGCGTGAAGGGCCTCGCGCTCAACGCCGAGCACCTCCACCTCGAGGTCGTCGACGTGCCGGGCGGCGACTGGCAGGCGGCGGGCGTGCTGGTCCATGACGTGACCAACCGCGCGGTCGCCCACATGCTGGTCGAAATTCCCTTCGGCCCGTTCCCGATGGCGCTCGGCGTCCTCTATGATGACCCGCGCCCGACCTTCGAGGAAACGGTGCTCGGCCAGGACGTCAAGGCGCGCGAAGGCAAGGTCCCCGACCTCGCCAAGCTACTGGCGAAGGGCCAGACCTGGACGGTGACCGAGGGTGGGCCCGAGCTCTAACTCGGCGGCGCGTTCGCGTCCGCGGCGACCTTTGCCGGCGGATAGAGCAGGGCTGCGGCCAGGAAAGCCCAGCCGGCGCCGCCCAGCCAGCCGGCGATGACGTCGGTGGGGAAGTGAACGCCTAGCCAGACCCGGCTCCACGCCACCAGCAGCGACGCGGCCATTGCCGCGCCGACGATCGTCCAGCGCACCGTGCGGCGGGCGCTGAAGGTAGCGAAAGCCAGTCCTACCGCGATGAAGCCGAGGGCAGCATTGAAGCTGTGGCCGCTGGGAAAGCTCATCCCGCCGGCCTCGGTCAGATGCGGCACGATCTGCGGACGCGGCCTCCCGACGAGCGCCTTGATCGCGAGTTCGACCAGCAGTCCCGAAAGCAGCGTGGCGAGCAACAGCATCGCCTCGCGGCGCAGGCGCAGGAACAGCAGGGCCGCGAGAGCGGCCAGGCTGAACAGCACACGCAGCACAACCCCGCCGAGTGCGGTGATGTCACGGACGGCTTCGAGCACCCATGGTGGGCCGGCGGGCTGCAAGTCGGCACCGCTGCGCCACAGCGTCAGCCCGGCGGCGTCGATCGTCGCGGCATGGCCGCCGTGCACCAACCCGGCGATTCCCGCGAAGCCCAGCCAGCAGAGCGTGCCTGCAGCCAGGGCATGGCGGGGATCGATCCGCCATCCGCGCTCCGGCAAGACGATAGTTTCGGGCGAGCGATGGCCGGCCTGGGAGGGGAGCGTCATGCAAGCAGCTTGCCTTGGTCGACGCGCCCCGCCAAGCCATGGCGATGGACAACCTCACTCATTCGTTGATCGGCGCGTTGCTGGGGCAGGCGGGGCTCAAGCGGAAGACGGGCCTCGCCATGCCCACACTGGTCATCGCCGCGAACATTCCCGACATCGACGCGACCTGCACCGTGTTCGGCACGCTTAGCCTGGCGATGCGGCGGGGAATCACGCATGGACCGATCGCGCTGGTGCTGCTGCCGATCGTGCTGACGGCCGTAATGCTGTGGTTCGACCGCTGGCAGACGCGGCGAGGCACACGTCCCGATGCCCGCCTGCCGGTGCGGCCGGGCTGGCTGCTCGCGCTGGCCTATGTCGGCTGCCTCAGTCATCCGCTATTCGACTGGATGAATTCCTACGGCATCCGCCTGTTGGAGCCGTTCTCGCACAAGTGGTTCTATGGGGACGCGCTGTTCATCGTCGACCCCTGGCTGCTCGCGATGCTGATCGCGGGCGTGTGGCTCGCTCGCAAGCGCGACAAGGTACAGCGAAGCGACTGGCGGCGGCCTGCGTGGACTGCCATCGGCGGGATCGTCGCCTACCTGGCGCTCAACCTTGGGATCAGCGGCGCGGCTTCGGCCCGGGTGCGGGAGGAGGCGCCCTATCCGCTCGTGACCGTCGCCAATCCCACTCCGCTGACCTTCTGGCGGCGCGAGGTGCTATGGCGGACCGCGGATAGCTACGGCAGCTTCGTGGTCGATCCCTGGAGCGCACCGCGCGAAGAGATGAAGCCCCGGCCGATCGGCATGGACGATCCCCGCATCGCCGAGCGCGTGCCCGGCAATGTCCGCGCGAAGGCCTTCCTGTTCTGGTCGCGCCTGCCGGTGGCCGAGGTGAAGGGCGATACGATCGTGCTCGGCGATCAGCGCATGCAGGGCCGGCAGGCGGGGCTGTTTCGGGTCGAACTGAAGCCGTGACATTTCCGGTCATCGTCTGGCTGCGCCGTGACCTGCGGCTGTCGGATCAGCCGGCGTTTTGCGCGGCGGCCGGCCAGGGGCCGGTGATCCCGGTCTTCGTCCTGGACGACGATGGGCCGGGCCAACATAAATTGGGCGGCGCGTCGCGCTGGTGGCTGCATCACAGTTTGACCGCGCTCGACGAGGACCTGCGCAAGCACGGCTCGCGCCTGATCTTGCGGCGGGGATTCGCCGCCCAGGTGATCGCCGCACTCGCCAAGGAGACGGGCGCGACTACCGTCCATGCCACCGGGCATTACGAACCATGGTGGCGCGAGGCCGAGGCGGCTGTGGCAAAGCAAGTCGAGCTTTGCCTGCACGATGGCAACTATCTACTCCCGCCAGGCAGCGTGACCACCGGGGCGGGCTTGCTCTACAAGATCTACACGCCCTTCGCCAAGGCGGCACGCGAGCGGCTCCCAGCGCGGCCACCGCTCGATCCGCCCAAGCTCTCGCACCCCGCCAGATGGCCGAAGTCGGACGACCTGGCCGACTGGAACCTCCTCCCGACCAAGCCAGACTGGGCCGGCGGGATGCGTAACGCCTGGAACTGCGGCGAGGGTGCGGCGCTCTTCGCGCTCAAGGACTTCCTCGACCGTGCGGACCGCTACGAGGCCGAGCGAAACTTGCCGGGGCAAGAGGGCACTTCGCGTCTGAGCCCCCACCTCCACTGGGGGGAGATTTCGCCGGCACAGGTCTGGGATGCGCTGGAGGGCAGGGAGGGGCAGGGCGAAGAGACCTTCCGCGGCGAGCTGCTTTGGCGCGACTATGCCCAGAACGTCGTGCAGCAATTTCCGGACTATGCCCAACAGTCCTACCGCGAAGACTTCCGTCATTTCCCGTGGCGGCGCAGCAAGGCCGATTTGAAAGCCTGGCAGCAGGGCCGCACCGGCTATCCCATCGTCGATGCCGGGATGCGCCAGCTCTGGGCGACCGGCTGGATGCACAACCGGGTGCGGATGATCGCCGCCTCGTTCCTGGTGAAGCACCTGCTGATCGACTGGCGCGAGGGCGAGCGCTGGTTCTGGGATACGCTGGTCGATGCGGACTACGGCAACAACGGCGTCAACTGGCAGTGGGTCGCGGGGAGCGGGGTCGACGCGAACCTGTTCACCCGGGTCATGGCGCCGCTGACCCAGTCGGAGAAGTTCGACGCCGCCGGCTACATCCGCGCATGGGTGCCGGAACTGGCCAGGATGTCCGACGCCGAGATTCACGACCCGTCCGATCACAAGCGCGGGGTCTATCCGGCCAAGCTGATCGGCCACCGCGAGGCGCGGGAACGAGCACTGGCAGCGCATCGGTCGATGAAGACGGCTAAGTAGCTTAGGATATTGCGGCGAGCGGGGTGCGGGCGCATACATTGCGCCCATGAACAGCCAGGCGCCGGTCAGGGGAGCGGAGCTAGTTGTGGGAGGCAGCCGGCTCGGCATCGGCCCGCAATGGCTGGCGCGCGCCTTTTCCGGTGGCATCAACAAGATCCTCGACCGTATCGATGCGGGGCTTGCCCATGGCTCGATCGAGGCGACCTTGCCCGGCGGCATGACGCGGCGGCTCGGCGGACGCGGCGGGGGCACTTCCGCCCAGGTGACGATCCGCGACTGGCGCGCCTTGCTGCGCCTGGCGACCGGGGGCTCGGTCGGCTGGTACCAGGCCTGGGAAGCCGGCGAGTGGGACAGTGTCGATCCCGTCGCGCTCTTCGCGCTGTTCATGGAAAACGGCGAGAGCCTGGGCAATGCCGGCCGCGCTCACGGGCCATGGCGCCTGGCGGCGCGGGTGCTGCACTGGTTCAACCGCAACACCAGGATCGGCTCGCGGCGCAACATTCAGGCGCATTACGACCTCGGCAATGACTTCTACGCCCAGTGGCTCGACCCGACGATGTCCTATTCCTCGGCGCGGTTCGGCGCCGGCGAGACCGACCTCGAGGCCGCGCAGCACCGCAAGATCGCCAGCGTTGCCGACCGGGTGGCGGGCGCCCGGACCGTGCTGGAGATCGGCTGCGGCTGGGGCAGCCTGGCCGCGGAATTGGCGGCGCGCGGCGCAAAGATCACCGCGATCAGCCTTTCCGACGAGCAATTGGCCTGGGCAAGGGCGCGAGACATTCCCGGCGCCGAGTTCCGCCATGCCGACTACCGCGACGTGACCGGGCAATTCGACGGCATCGTCAGCGTGGAGATGGTCGAAGCGGTAGGTCGCGAATACTGGCCTGACTTCTTCGATTGCCTGGCTCGCTGCCTCAGGCCGGGCGGGCGGGCCGCACTGCAATACATCTCGATCCGCGACGAACTGTTCGAGGGATACGCGCGCAGCGCCGACTTCATCCAGACTTATGTCTTCCCCGGCGGGATGCTGATCCGCGAGAGCGAGTTCCGTCGTCTCGCCGCCGAGCGTGGACTGAGCTGGGAAGACCCGGCCAGCTTTGGGACCGACTATGCCGAAACGCTACGGTTGTGGCGGGAGAATTTCGACCGCGCTGTGGCCGAGCAGCGCCTTCCGCCCGGTTTCGACCAGCGCTTTGTCGGCCTCTGGCGCTTCTACCTGATGTACTGCGAGGGCGGCTTTCGCGGGCGCGGCATCGATGTCGCGCAGGTCACGCTGGTGAAGCGGGAGGGATAGGCCAGGCCGGGCGGGCGCCGGCCCGTCCGTATGCGGAGGGAGAGGAGCCCGCGAGGCGAGCGTCCGCCCGACCTGACCAAGCTGGTTAGAGGACCGTCCGGAACGGCTGGTCGCCGCGGAAGCGGGCGAGGATATTGTCGTGGACGATGGGGCTCAGCAGATTATGGAAGGCGCAGCCGACCAGGCTGTTGTTCCACCAGATCACCTCGGCCTGCTGCGATTCGAGGCCGGGGATCTGCAGCCAGCAGACCGTGCCCGGATGCATCCGGTTGATCGACGAGGCCGAGAAGCCCGAAAGCGAGAGGTCGTGCACCACGGTCTGGAACGATCTGGCGCCCGAGGCGCGGAGTGCGGCCGGGATGGTGATCCGCGTACGCGGGGCCGAGCGGTCCTCTTGCGCCGCTATGGCATAGCGGACCTGCGAAAACTGGGTTGTCGACATGCGTCCCTCCGTTCGCCTGCCGATCCCGCAGCAGACCATGTGGAGTATGGAGAGCCTTGCTTTCCCGGAACTTATGCGCCCTGGTTAACGGTTTCGCGGTGCGGGCTGGCGAATTGTTCACCAAGCAGGCTGGCGATCCGTTCCGCGACGGCCTCGGGCGGCTTGACCGATGCCGGATCCTCGCCGGGATAGGCCTTGGCGCGCATCGCCGTGCGGGTGGCGCCGGGATTGAGAATCGCGACGCGGACCTTGGAGACGTTGCGGACTTCCTGGGCATAGCAGTCGAGCAGCACCTCCTGCGCGGCCTTGCTGGCGGCATAGGCGCCCCAGAAGGCTCGCGGGGCGGTGGCGACGGTCGAGGTCAGGCCGACGACGCGGCCATCGGCGCTCTTGCGCAGCAGCGGGTCGAACTGGGCGATCAGCGCCTGGGTGGCCAGGACGTTGGTGGTCAGCGCCTTGTTGAACGACTTCTGGTCGATGTCCGCCACCGACGTGAGCTGCGGCAGGATCGCGGCATTGATCACCAGCACGTCGAGCGCCTGCCAGCGCCCGGCGATCGCCGTGGCCAGGCGGGCGATTGCATCGCTCTCGGTCAGGTCGAGCGGGGCGATCGTCGCGGCGCCGCCGGCGGCGAAGATCCGCTCCTCGACCGCTTCGAGGGCCTTGGTGTCGCGCCCGGTCAGGACCACGTGGGCGCCTCGCGCCGCCAGGGCTTCCGCCGTGGCAGCACCGATCCCGCGGCTCGCCCCGGTGACGAGCGCCAGCTGGCCATCGAAAGGCTTCATTTACGCGACCTTTTCGACCGGCAGCAGGCTCGGCTGGTCGGCGCCGTCGCGGTCCGCCAGGTCGGTTAGCCGGGTCGGATATTCCCCGGTGAAGCAGGCGTCGCAATACTGCGGGCGCAGCTTGTCGCGCTGGGCCTCGCCCACGGCGCGGTGGAGACCGTCGATCGAGATGAAGGCCAGGCTGTCCGCGTGGATGAACTTCGCCATGGCATCCACGTCCATCCGCGCGGCGAGCAGCTTGGAGCGCTCGGGCGTGTCGACGCCGTAGAAGCAGGAATGCTCGGTCGGCGGAGAGGCGATCCGCATGTGGACCTCGGCCGCGCCGGCATCGCGCATCATCTGCACGATCTTGAGGCTGGTGGTGCCGCGCACGATCGAATCGTCGATCAGCACGATCCGCTTGCCTTCGACCAGCGCGCGGTTGGCATTGTGCTTGCGCTTCACGTCGGCATGGCGCGCGCCGTCGGACGGCTGAATGAAGGTGCGCCCGACATAGTGCGAGCGGATGATTCCCAGCTCGAAGGGAATGCCAGATTCCTGCGCATAGCCGATCGCCGCGGGCACGCCGCTGTCGGGCACGGGGATGACCAGGTCGGCGTCGGCCAGGGCTTCCTTGGCCAGCTCCTTGCCGATTGCCTTTCGCACTTCGTAGACCGAGCGGCCGGCCATCACCGAGTCCGGCCGGCTGAAATAGACGTGCTCGAAGATGCAGGGGCACGCCGGGACCTGGGCGAAGGGGCGATGGCTGGAGACGGTGCCGGCGTGATCGACCTGGACGAGCTCGCCCGGTTCGACCTCGCGGACGAATTCCGCCCCGACCACGTCGAGTGCAACGGTCTCCGAGGCGAAGACCACGGCGTCGCCGATCCGGCCCATCACCAAGGGGCGGATGCCCAGCGGATCGCGGCAGGCGATCATGCCTTCCTTGGTCATGCAGATCAGCGAATAGGCGCCCTCGACCATCCGCAGCGCGTCGACGAAGCGATCGAGCAGGGTGGGATAGCGGCTGGTCGCGACGAGGTGGATGATCACCTCCGTGTCCGAGGTCGACTGGAAGATCGAACCCTTGGAGACGAGCTCGCGCTTCAGCGTCATCGCGTTGGAGATGTTGCCGTTGTGCGCGATCGAGAACCCGCCCGAGGCGAGGTCGGCGAACAGCGGCTGGATGTTGCGCAAGCCCGACCCCCCGGTGGTCGAATAGCGGACATGGCCCGAGGCCATGGTGCCCGGCAGCTCGGCGAAGATCGCATTGTCGGAGAAGACCTGGGCGACGTGCCCGATGCCGCGGCGGGAGTAGAACTCGCTATTTTCTCCTGGCCCGTCGAACGAGGTGATGCCCACGGCTTCCTGCCCGCGGTGCTGCAGGGCGTGGAGCCCCAGCGCGGTCATGCCCGAGGCATCGCGCGTGCCGATCACGCCGAAGACGCCGCATTCCTCGCGCAGCTTGTCGCCGTCTTCATCGGACGGGGGAACGTCCCACGGGGTGTTGTCGTGGAACGGTTGGAATATGGTCATGGAATCGCCTGCCAGCTGCGCCCTGTGCGAGGCGCATTTGGCGCTTGTCGGCTCGGAAAGCAAGGGCGGGGGCGGGGAAGGTGTGTGCGGCGGAGCGGAGCAAGTGGACGAACTGCACAGTGTCCTAGGGAAAAATGCGTCATCCGGCGTCACCCCGCGTCAGCACCCGTCATCCACCGTCAGCCGGTGTCGGGCGATGTTACCTGCGATGGCGGTGGAAGGCATTTGGGGATGCATGTCGAAACGATGGCAGATCCCGGCGGTGTAGGAAAATGGTTCCTTGCACCGCAACGCTAGGCGGCGAGGACAAATTCAAACGCCAAACGACCGACACCTTTCTGGCGGGATTCCGTTCGGCTTGAATGGTCACTTTTGGGGTGGAGAGCGGACGCAACTAGGGGGCAACTAAAAGGCCTGTGCCGCGGGAACGAAGCATCGGGATAGGTGTCGTTGGCCCTTAATGCTGTCGATGTACGGCGTCTCGATGATGTCCGATGCGCTTTCGACGAACTGATAGCCGCCGTTTGCACCTCGCACGCTGAAGGATACGCAATCCTGGCCCCTCAAGAGCGCGATCGATTTACGGCTGCCTTTGATGGTCCATTGACGACCCCGGCCATCGATCAGGCGCGCCTCGGGGCGCCATTTGGCCGAGCGCCAACGGCGACCACCGCTATCGAGCCGCACCGTCTCAATTGCGAACGTAACCTTTTGAACGGGTGTGCTTGCTTCGGAATCTTGGAGGTAGCGCAAACTGACGGCTAGTTCCCCACCGACCATAGCACTGACAATTGCCAGTGGCCAAAGGTGCCAAGAATTTGTCAGCCGGAGTAGGAGCAGGAGCGCGCTGCCAAACGTGACGAGAGCAATAAAGAAGGTCCGGCCCAGGTTACGCGGGGCGAGATAGGTAGGCGAGCCATCAATCAACCAAATAATGAGGTCTATGGCCAAGCAGAGCATGCCGCCGAGTATTAATGCGGCCAGCGCCCAGGCCCTACTGCGTTTGCGCTTTTCGCTTATGTCGAAACGTCGACCAAGCACCTCAAATTCGGCCTGAGCGGCGCTGTGATCGCCTGTCCAGGCGCGACTATCGATATGGATGGGCGTCTTGCTCATCGCTCGACAATACCGAGTATTCCTTGCCGATCGGAAAACGAAACACCCTGAAGTTCCGGTGGTGGTCTGCGCGGCGCAGCGTTGGACCGCTGCAATTTCAGCACAACCTAAGCGGCGCTGTCGGCTTCCTGAATAAGCAATGTCTGCTTTGTCGTCATGTCTTGACAGGCGGGTTCGACGCCTATCGGAGAGGGGAGGCGGACACCACCACCT
>JBQCGM010000023.1:0-29682 GCA_051955585.1 Novosphingobium sp. | reverse complement strand
GTGTTTACGCTTGTACTTTGCTGGTACCGGGGGGCGGCGCAAAACGTGGCCAATGGGGGGGGGGCGTTGGTTGGCCGGGGCGCTTGGGGGTGCGCACGGACGACCTTGATGTGGGAATCGCACGTGTTCATGACCGAATGGTAACGCGCGAATGGCTTGATTTAGCCGTTCCGAGTGCCAAGATCGGGTGTGGACGGGACCACAACGAGGACAAGTCTAGATGAGCAACGCCCCCAGCACCTTCCGCGCCGAAAGCGGCCAGGACGTCCACTTCGACTGGGACGACGGCGCCGAATTGCACCGGCGGAACGACGGAGGCTTGCTGTCGGGCTTCAAGGCGGTGCGCCGCGGCGAGCTGGCCGAGCTGATCCGCTTCGTCATGCATCTGCCCGAGGCCGAGCGCCGCGACTACGCGATCGCGAAGGCGGGCGACCACCGGCTCGAATGGCCGGAGATCACCGCGCTGGCCGCGCGCCCGGATTTTCCGCCGCATGGTTCTTCTGGAGCGTGAGCGATCCGCGCACCATCGCCGATTTCTCGGCCAAGCTGCCCAATGGCGAAGAGATCAGCCTGGCCGACAAGGCGGGCAAGGTCCTGCTGGTGGTCAATACGGCGTCGAAGTGCGGCTTCACCCCTCAATATGACGGGCTGGAGGCGCTGTGGCGCAAATACGGCGAGCGCGGCTTCGAGGTCGTCGCCTTTCCCTGCAACCAGTTCGGCGGGCAGGAGCCCGGCGGCGCGGACGAGATCGCCGAGTTCTGCAAGGTGAACTTCGGCTTGTCCTTCCCGTTGATGGGCAAGGTCGAGGTCAACGGCGACGATGCGCCGCCGCTGTGGCAATGGCTCAAGCACGAGGCGCGCGGGGTCTTCGGCAGCGAGAAGATCAAGTGGAACTTCACCAAGTTCCTGATCGGCCGCGACGGCAAGGTGATCCGCCGCTATGCGCCGAGCACCAAGCCCGAGAAGATCGCACGCGATATCGAGGCGCTGTTGTAGGGGCCAAACGGCGTTTCGTGAGAAATCCTCGTTCTTCTCGGCTCAGCTCCCCAGGCTCGCCAACGCGCCCTGATCCACGCTCGCCACTGCGCTCTTGAGCTCGCCGATGCTGGCCGCGCTGCCTTCCGCCTCGATCATGAAGCGGTTGCCCACGACCGTGCTGAAGGCGCCGGAATTGGTGCTGTTGTTCCACCGCTCGCTCTGCATCCGGCCGTCGACCGTGCCGGTGCGTTCGTAGCCGTCGGCGTCCTCGCGCGAGCGGGTGACGCCCATCGCGCTGCCGATGCCGGCAATCGCGCCCATCGCGGCCATGTCGGCGACCTTCAGCCGAAAGCTGCGGCCGCCGACCGCGTAGGTGCCCACGGCCTCGCTGCCCATGCCGCCGAGCCCGTTGGCCTCGACCGCGGTGCGCTGGTAGCCGGCGATCTGCGCGGGAAGGAGGGCCTGGAGCCTGGCCGGCTCGACCGCGGGCTTGCGGCTGGCGGCCTCCATCTCGTTGGCGGCCTGCTGCGCCTTGCCGAGATCGATCTTGCCGACGCCGGGGATCGTCGCCGTGCCGCTGACCGTGCCGTCGTTCATATAGGTCGGTCCGGGGACGAAAGTCCCGACTACGCCGCGCCCGAGCGCGCCGACGACGATGAAGATCACGACCGCACAGACCACCGTGACCGCGGTGTAGGCCAGCGCCTTGTCCTGCGGCACCTTCATCAGCGGGCCGGCACCGGTGTAGAAAAGATAGAAGCTGTAGAGCCCGAGAATGCCGAGGAAGGCCAAAGAGGGGATCAGCCCGAAGATTCCCGCCAGCATCGCTGCCGTATAGGAATAGGCGATCAGCTTGACCGCATCGAGCCGGCTCGCCCCGCCGTCGAACTTCGGCGCCAGGAATTCCGCGATGAAGGCCAGGGCGACGATGCCGATGACGGTCAGGACGTAGGTCGAAATCGCCAGGCTCAGCGAGCTGAGCAGGCTCGGCCGATAGGAGAAGCCCAGCGCGCCGTAGCCGAATACCTGTCCGCCGATGAACGAGGCCAATGGGCCGATCGCGGCGAGGGGGAGGACATACCGGACCAGGATATCCCCGATCGTCGCCGGTTCGCCCTCGATCCGCGGCCATTCCTCGTTGGGTTTGAGCAGGATGTTCTTGGCCCGCTCGACCAGCGCATTGTCCCGTGGTCCGTTGATCCCGTCCGTCATAGCCTCTCCTCTTCCAGTACCGGCTACGCGCCCCTATCTTAGCCCACTCTACCCGACGGGGCGAAAGCAGACCACACTCGGCGGAAATTGCCTAGCCTCGCTCCAGTTCCGGGCCGAGCTTTTTCCCCAAGGCCGTGGCGAGGGCGCTTGATGCCACCCGTTTCCTCCAGCTAGCTTGTCCCGATGGCCTTCGCTCCCTTCGTTCCCTTGCGCGTCCAGTCGAGCTACTCGATGCTCGAGGGCGCGATCGACCCCAAGGCGATCGCCAAGCTGGCGAAGGAGCGCGGGTTTCCCGCCATTGCGATTTGCGATCGCAACGGCCTCTACGGCTCGGTCGCCTTCGCCGCGGCGTGCCGCGATGCCGGCGTGCAACCGGTGGTCGGCACGGTGCTGGGCGTGGCGCGCGCGAGCGGCGGCATCGACTACCTCGCGCTCTACGTGCAGGACGAGGCAGGCTGGCTCAACCTGTGCCACCTCGTCAGCCGCGCCCACCTGGATCGACCGCTGGAACTCGATCCTCACGTCACGCTGGACGACTTCGAGGGCCGTACCGCCGGCCTGATCGCCTTGACTGGGGCGGGCGAGGGTGCTCTCGCGCGGCTGTATGCGGATAGCAAGCGCGCCGAAGCGGAGGCCTATTGCGACCGCCTGCAGGCGCTGTTCGGAGATCGCCTCTACATCGAGATCGCCCGCAATGGCGACGAGGCGGCCGACAAGGCCGAGGACGCGCTGATCGACCTCGCCTATGCGCGCGACATTCCGCTGGTCGCGACCAATCCCGCCAAGTTCGGCGAACCGCACTTCCATTCGGCCCATGACGCGCTGCTCTGCATCGCCAATTCGACCCACGTCGACGCGCCGGAGCGGCTGCGGTCGAACAAGGACGATTGGGTCAAGCCGGCCGAGACCATGGCCGAACTCTTCGCCGACCTGCCCGAGGCTACCGCCAACACCCTCGTCGTCGCCCAGCGCTGCGCCTATGCGCCGCCCAAGCGCAAGCCGATCCTGCCCAGCCTCGCCGGCGACAAGGAAGGCGAGGCGCGGATGATGGCCGAGGATTCGCGCGCCGGCCTCGCCAAGCGGCTCGCGGTCTACGGAGAGATTTCTGACGAGGAGCGCAAGGCCTACGAGGACCGGCTCGAGTTCGAGATCTCGATCATCAACAAGATGGGCTTCGGCGGCTACTTCCTGATCGTGGCCGACTTCATCAAGTGGGCCAAGGACCAGGGCATCCCCGTCGGGCCGGGCCGCGGTTCGGGCGCGGGCTCGGTGGTCGCCTGGGCGCTGACCATCACCGATCTCGACCCGCTCAGGCTGGGCCTGCTGTTCGAACGCTTCCTCAATCCCGAGCGCGTCTCGATGCCGGACTTCGACATCGACTTCTGCGAAACCCGCCGCGGCGAGGTGATCCGCTATGTCCAGGCCAAGTACGGCCACGACCACGTCGCCCAGATCATCACCTTCGGCAAGCTCAAGGCCCGCGCCGTGCTGCGCGATACGGGCCGCATCCTGCAGATGAGCTACGGCCAGGTCGACCGGCTGACCAAGATGGTCCCCAACCATCCGACCGACCCCTGGACCCTGCCGCGCGCGCTCAACGGCGTGTCGGAGTTCAAGCGCGAGTACGACATCGATCCCGAGGTGAAGCGCCTGATCGACCTGGCGATGCAGCTCGAGGGCCTGCCGCGCAATAGCTCGACCCACGCCGCCGGCGTCGTCATCGGCGACCGGCCGCTGGCCCAGCTCGTCCCGCTGTACCGCGATCCGCGCTCGGACATGCCGGTCACCCAGTTCGACATGAAATATGTCGAGGACTCGGGCCTGGTGAAGTTCGACTTCCTCGGCCTCAAGACCCTGTCGGTGCTGCGCAAGGCGATCGACCTCATGGCCAAGCGCGGGATCGAGCTGAACCTCGACACCCTGCCGTGGGACGACGCCCAGGTTTACGAACTGCTCCAGCGCGGCGACACGGTCGGCGTGTTCCAGCTGGAATCGGAAGGCATGCGCCGCACCCTGGCGGCGGTGAAGCCGACCAATTTCGGCGACATCATCGCGCTGGTCTCGCTCTACCGCCCGGGTCCGATGGACAACATCCCCCTCTTCGGCCGGCGCAAGAACGGGCTCGAGGCGATCGAGTACCCGCACCCCAAGCTCGAGGGCATCCTGGCCGAGACCTACGGGATCTTCGTCTACCAGGAACAGGTCATGCAGGCGGCGCAGATCCTGGCGGGCTACTCGCTCGGCGACGCCGACCTGCTGCGCCGCGCCATGGGCAAGAAGGTCCAGGCCGAGATGGATGCGCAGCGGCAGCGCTTCGTCGACGGCTGCAAGGACGTTTCCGGCATCGACAAGGCCAAGGCCAACGAATTGTTCGACTTGATCGACAAGTTCGCCGGCTACGGCTTCAACAAGTCGCACGCTGCCGCCTATGCGCTGCTGTCCTACCACACGGCCTGGCTGAAGACGCATTACCCGCACGAATTCTACGCCGCCTCGATGTGCTTCGACATGCATCAGTCGGAAAAGCTCGCAGTCTTCGTCGATGACATGCGGCGCAACGGCGTGGCGCTCGAAGGCCCGGACATGAACCGCTCCGAGGCCGAGTTCACCGTTGAGCAGACCGACGAGTCCTACGCCGTTCGCTATGCCCTGGCTGGAATCCGCAACGTCGGCGAGAAGGCGATGGAGGCGATCGTCGCCGAGCGCGAGGCGAACGGTCCCTTCGCCAGCCTGGACGACCTATTCCGCCGGGCTCCGCCGGGCTCGATGAACCGGCGCCAATTGGAAGGGCTGGCAGCTGCGGGTGCCTTCGACAGCCTCGAGCCCAACCGCGCCAAGGTCCTGGCCAATGCCGATACCTTGCTGGCCGAGGCCGACCGTTCGGCCAAGGAGCGCAGTAGCACGCAGCATAGCCTGCTTGGCGATCACGAGGAGCAGGCGCTGCGCCTGGTGGATGTTCCGGCCTGGGCCCGGCCCGAGCAGATGGCCAAGGAGCGCGAGAACTTCGGCTTCTACTTCGCCGCGCATCCCGTGGCGCAGTGGAAGGAGATAGCCTCTGCAAACGGAGCGCGTCCATACGCCAGCCTGATGCAGAGCGGTGTACAAGGAGGGCGCGCCCAGGCGGTGATCGCGG
The DNA here is from genome assembly GCA_051955585.1 of Novosphingobium sp. Taxonomy (GTDB): domain Bacteria; phylum Pseudomonadota; class Alphaproteobacteria; order Sphingomonadales; family Sphingomonadaceae; genus Novosphingobium. The sequence goes on along the minus strand of JBQCGM010000023.1, from coordinate 24,359 downwards.
CCATGGTCGAGAGCGTCAGCAAGGGGCGGACCAAGCGCGGCAAGGATTTCGCGCGCTGCGACTTATCCGAGACGAGCGCGCAATACACCGCAGCCAGCTTCGAGGAGGCCCTGGACGAGCCGCTGCTGGTCTCGGCAAAGGAGAGCACCTGCGTGCTGCTGACGGTCGAACTCGACAGCCCGAGCCCCGACGAGCCGCCCCGCGTCACCGTCCGCGGGGCGCGGCCGCTGTCCGAAGTGACCAGCGCGGCGCGGATGATCCTCACGCTGGAGATCGACCGGCCCGAGGCTGTCGCCGAGCTAGCCTTGGCCTTGCCGCCGGGACCCGAGGGCAGGGGGGAGGTCCGCGCCCGCCTCCGCACCGGCGGCACCGAGGAACCGCTACTGCGCCTTGGCGACAGCTTCGCGCTCGATGGTGAACTGGCCGAGCGGGTAGCGACGATCGAGGGCGTGTCCAAAGTCTCGCTCAGCGCCAGCAACCGTCCGGCTCACTTGAGGCTGGTGGCCTGAAGCGATGGCCCAGGCGGCGCTGCTGATCGCCTTGTTCGCGGGTGCCCTGGCCGAACTGTGGAGCCCGCCGCCCTATCGCCGCTGGCCGCTGCTGACCCTGGCGGTCATGCTGCTGATCGGAGCGACCTGGACGTTGACCGGCGCCCGCCCGGAGCTGCTTCCGTTGCTGTCGCGCGATCCCGCGATGTTGGCCTCGGGCGAGGTCTGGAGAGCGGTCACGGCACTCTTTGCGCAGGATGGAGGCACGCCGGGCACACTGTTCAACCTGTTCTGGCTGCTGGTCCTCGGCTCGATGGCCGAACGACGGTTCAGCCGGCGGGCCTGGCTGGCGATCTATTTCGGCGGCGGCGTAGCGACCGAATTCCTCGCGCTGGCCTGGCAGCCGCAGGGCGCCGGTAACTCGGTGGCCTGTCTCGCTCTCGCCGGTGCGCTATGCAGCGACTGGCGCCAAGGCCGCGGACGCTGGTGGCGCGTCGCCATCGGGCTTTCCGGCTTGGCCGCCGGAACGGTGCTGATCTTCGCCAACGACATCCACGGCATCGGCTTCCTGATCGGCATGGCCATCGGCTTCGTCCTGGCCGCACGGTCGGCAAAGCGCGAGCGCGAGATCGCCGCGGCGAACGACAATGTGGTGGTATTCCTGCCGGGCTCGGATACCTATCACTGAGAGTTGCTAGCATCGTCATTCCCGGGAAGGCGGGAACCCATCTCCAGACGGTTCCGCAAGATCGAGCGCTGCGAGTTGGATCCCGCCTTCCGGTCAAGAGCCGGAAGTTTATCCCGAGCTTGTCGCGGGGCGGAGATGACGGCGAGGGGGAGTGGTGATGCCTGAACGAAGCCCGCTGCGGACCCATGCCCGCGTGCTGACCGCCGCGACGGTGGGGACTGCGGTCGAATACTACGACTTCTTCATCTATGCGACGGCCGCGGCGCTGGTCTTCGGGCCGCTGTTCTTTCCCGCCTACGATCCTGCGGCGCAGACGCTGCTGTCTTTCGTGACCTTCGGTGTAGCCTTCCTGGCCCGGCCGATCGGCGCCGTGGCCTTCGGGCACTTCGGCGATCGGGTGGGCCGCAAGTCGACTCTCGTCGCCTCGCTTTTGCTGATGGGCGCCTCGACCTTGGCGATCGGCTTCCTGCCGACCTATGCGACAGCGGGATGGCTGGCCCCCGCGCTGCTCTGCCTCATGCGCTTCGGCCAGGGCTTCGGCCTCGGGGGGGAATGGGCCGGGGCGGCGCTGCTCGCGGTCGAGAATGCACCCAAGGGCTGGACCGCGCGGTTCGGCTCGGCGCCGCAACTCGGCGTGCCGCTGGGCTTCGCGGCGGCCAACGGCGTGTTCCTGCTGATCGGGCTGCTGCTGTCGAAGGAGGACTTCGCCGCCTGGGGCTGGCGGATCCCGTTCATGGTCAGCGCCGTGCTGGTCGCCATCGGGCTCTGGGTCAGGCTGCGCATTGCCGAAACTCCGCAGTTTCGCGCCGCCATGGAACGCGAGCCGCCGCCGCGCGTGCCGATCGGCCGGCTGATCCGCGAACACCCCAGGGCCTTGCTGCTCGGCAGCGCGGGCGTGGTCTCGACCTTCACGCTGTTCTACCTCGTCACCGCCTTCGCCCTGGCCCGCGGGGCGGGGCCGCTCGGCTATCCGCGCGAGACCTTCATCGGCGTCCAGTTGATCGCCAACCTGTTCCTGACCCTGGGCATCCTGATCGCCTCGACCCATGCCGACCGGACGCGGCCGGGGCGCACCCTGGCCTTCGGTGCGGCGGGGACGGCGCTGGTCGGGCTGGTCTTCATGCCGATGCTCGGTGCGGGGTTGGTGGCCGCGGGCGTGATGCTCTGCGCCGCTCTGTTCATCATGGCCTTCACCAACGCGCCGCTCGGATCTTGGCTGTCGAGCCTGTTCCCGGTGCCGGTGCGCTATAGCGGGGTGGCCTTCACCTTCAACTTCGGCGGCGTGCTGGGCGGAGCGGTCACGCCGATCGTCGCCCAGGCCCTTGCCGTCGCCGAACGGCCGGGCTGGATCGGGGCTATCATCGTCGTCTCAGGCTTGGTCAGCCTGGGTGGTGCTTCGTTCGCCCGCCCTGCCGCCGCAAAAGCGAACGACGGCGCGGCCATCGTGCCGCAATGGCGGCAATGAACCGTCCCCTCCACTCAGAGCAAGCTCAACTGGCCGTCCAGGCTCGGCCGGCGGAACCGGCTGCGGTCGAGATCGACCGAGACCCGGTTCATGCCGAGGCGGCGGATGGCGAGGCGGAAGCGGGTCCGGAACAGGTCGGCCCAGACGCCCTGCGGCTTCATCCGGGTGAACCACTTGGCGTCGTAGTCCTTCCCGCCGCGTATCGACTGGACGATGGCCATGACCTTGCCCGCACGCTCAGGGTAGTGGACTTGCAGCCACTCGCGAAATAGCGGCGCGACCTCGTGCGGCAGGCGCAGGACGATCCAGCTGGCAGAGCGGACGCCCCTCGCAGCGGCCTCGGACAGAATCCGCTCCATGAATTCGTCGGTGATCGAAGGAATGACCGGGGCGATCGAGACGTGGACCGGCACACCTGCCTCCGCCAGCCGGCCCAGCGCGTCCAGCCGCTTGGCCGGCGCGGAGGCGCGCGGCTCGAGCAGGCCTGAGAGCCGAGGATCGAGGCTGGTCACCGAAATGCCGACATGGGTGAGCCGAAGCCGGGCCAATTCGACCAACAGGTCGATGTCTCGCAGCACGCGTGCCGACTTGGTGGTGATCGTCACCGGATGGCGCGCCTCCAGGCAGACCTCCAGCACCTGTCGGGTGATGCGGTAGCGATCTTCGATTGGCTGGTAGGGATCGGTGTTGGTGCCCATGGCGATCGGCGCGCACTTGTAGGCGGGCCGTGCCAGTGTCTTGCGCAGCAGCCTCGCCGCGTCGGGCTTGGCGAAGAGCCTGGTTTCGAAGTCGATCCCTGGCGAGAGGTCGTGATAGGCGTGGGTGGGGCGGGCGAAGCAATAGATGCAGCCGTGCTCGCAGCCCCGATAGGCATTGATCGAGCGGTCGAAGGGGACGTCCGGCGACTTGTTGAAGGTGACGATCGTGCGGGGATGCTCCTCGGTCACGGTGGTTCGCAGCTTGGGGCCGGGGCCGTCGATATCCTCGGCCTGGTCGAGCCAGTCCCCATCCGTCTCGCGCGCGCGCAGTCCGAAGCGCTGCGGCACCGCGCTCGATTGCGCGCCTCTTCCGTGAATGGGCCGGGCCATCCGCAGATGGGAACATAACTAGAACAAATCGTCAATCCCGAACGGGAGTCACTTCCCCAGGCGACGGTCGAACCATCCCGCGATGTAGCGCATTGCGTCCTGCGATTCCGGCGTGTCGGGCGCCGTGCTGTAGGATTGATGCCAGCCGCCCTCGATCAGGTAGAGTTCAGACGCCACGCCGCGCTTGAGCAGGTTCGAATGGCCGATCGCTACCCCGCTGAGCTCGGGCGCGCGGGTGCCGGCCATCCACAGGGTCGGCGGATAGGAGGCGAGCGATTCCGGAGTGACTTCCGGCACGACGTTGCGGCGGTCGTAGTCATTGCCGAAATAGCCGCCGCGCTGGACCAGCGTGGTTCCCGGCCGCGAGAAGCCGCCGCTGAAGTTCCAAATCGCCGAATCTCCCGTCGCGGTCTGGAAAGCGGCGGAGAGCGGCGCGATCGCGGCGGGCAGGGGCAGGCCCTGGCGCTTGAACCAGGGGATCGACTGGAGCGTGACGACGCCGCCGGCCGAGCCGCCGAAGATGCCGACGTTGGCCGGGCGGTGGGTCTTCAGGACCTCCCGGTAGACCTTGGTCAGGTCCTCCAGCGCGGCCGGATGTTGCGCCTCGGGGAACAGGCGGTAGTGGATGGCGATCACCTCGATCCCGCTGAGCGAGGCGACGGGGATCGCATCGAGGAGCGCGACCGACGGCCAGCCGACCATGAACGAACCGCCGTGGACCTCGATCAGCACGCGGCGGCGGTTTGCGGGCTTGACCCCGCCCTTCGGCTTCACGCGGATGACCTGGACACCGCCGATGGTCTCCTCGGCCGTGTCGACCGGATAGTGCTGGCGCACGAAGGGCAGCGACTTGGCGAACATCCCATCAACCACCGTGCGCATCATCGCGACGATCTTCGGGTCGGTCGGCATCGCGATCGTGCCATTGCCCGGCCCGGCCAGCGACGCTGCATAGGCGCGCTTCTGCTCCTCGCTGGTCAGGACCGAAGGGGGATAGGAGAATGCCGGGATGTTGAGCGTCCCGACTTCGGGCTTGGGCGCCGGCGCGGTTGCTTCCTCCGCTGAAGCGGCCGGGATCGCGGCGAGCCCGGCCAGCATGGCAATGGCATGACGCATCGAATGGACGGGTTTCATGGCGGCTTGCTCCCTTCGCGGCTTCCCTGGAGAACCCGCGTAGCCGCCGCTTAGATTTCCTTCAACCGTGGCATGAGCTCGACGAAGTTGCAGGGCCGGTTGCGGCTGTCGAGCTGCTCCGCCAGGATCCCGTCCCAGCCATCCTTCACCGCGCCATTGGAGCCGGGCAGGGCGAAGATGTAGGTGCCGTGGGCGACGAGGGCGATGGCGCGCGACTGGACGGTCGAAGTGCCGATCGTCTTGAAGCTGAGCATGCGGAACAGTTCGCCGAAGCCGGGAATGTCCTTGCCCGAATAGGTCGCCTTGACCTTCTCCAGCGCCTCGGGCGTCACGTCGCGGCCGGTGATGCCGGTGCCGCCGGTGGTGATCACGCAGTCGACCTCGGGATCGTCGATCCAGTTCTCCAGCCGCTGGCTGAGAGGGATGACCTCGTCCTTCTCAATCGCGCGGATGATCAGGTTGTGCCCGGCGGTCTTGATCCGATCGGCCAGGATGTTGCCCGAAGTATCGGTTTCGGGCGTGCGGGTATCGGAAACCGTGAGCAGCGCGATGTTGATCGGCGTGAAGGTGCGCGTCGGATCAACGGGCACGCAGGCCCTCCCCGTTCGCCGCAAGCCGTACCGCCTGCGCGCCCGAGAGGCCGGGGAAGGTCGGCCACATGCCCTGGGCCAGGGCGAGCCGGCTCTCCGATGGACCGCCGGCCTGGCGCTCGTACATCCAGTAGTTGCGCATCACGATGTTCACGTAGCCGCGGGTTTCCCAATAGGGCAGGCTCTCGATCCACAACAGCGGGTCCCCGCCGTCGCGAACTTCGGTGTTCCAGCGCGTGACCGGGGCCAGGCCGGCGTTGTAGGCCGCCATGACCTTGGGCAGCAGCCCGCCGGTGCCGCCCGAATCCTTGAGCATCTGCAGGTGCATCTGCCCGAAGGCGAGGTTGACCTCGGGCTTGGTCAGGTCGGAGGCATTCCCGGCAAAGCCGAGCTCGGCTCCGCGGTCGCGCCCGGTGCCGGGCATGATCTGCATCAGGCCCTTGGCGCCGGCAGGGCTCGTCACCGTCGCACGAAACACCGATTCCTGCAGCGTATGGGCATAGACCAGCGCGGGGTCGACCTTCCAGCCGTTGACCGGGGTCCACTTGGGCGTGGGATAGCGCGCGGCCGGGGCGGGAACTCCGCCAGCGGGCACGTTGTAGGCCATCCACAGTTGGGTCGAGGGCAGGCCGAGGTCACGGGCGAGGCGTGAGAGCGGCTGATATTGCGACGGCTCGCCGATCCGCGCCTGATGGCGCAGGACTTCGTCCGCCAGTCCGTCCTCCCCAATCTCGGCCAGGGCGACGGCATTGCGGACGTTGTTGTAATCGCGCAGCTTCTGCCAGTCGGCCGCAGTGAAGTCCGGTGCGCCGTGAGTCTCGGGCACCTTGGCGCCAAGCTGTTCGAGCGCGAGCATGCCATAGAGCGTCTCGTCGCGCGCGGCGGCGGCGCGGAGGGGGGCGGTCGCCTTCTCGGGCTGGCGGGCGCGGATCAGCGCGCGGCTCTGCCAATAGAGCGCGGCGGACTGCGCCTCGGCATTGCTGGTGCCGCTGGCGGAGCGGGCGAAGGCGTCGGCGGCGGCGGCGAAGTCGCCCAGGCGCCAGGCGGAAAGGCCCGCCCCCCACCAGCCTTCGGCGACCCAGGGGCCGGCGCCCTCGGCGGCGGTCTGCGAGACGGCATAGGCCGAGGCGTCGTCATTCTCGATGTAAAAGGACCAGGCGACCTTGGTGCGCCATTCGGCGCGTGCCTCGGGGCTGAGCCCGGCGTCGATTCCGTCGAGCAGCAGCTTGGCTCCGGCGGGGTCATCGCCCTTGATCTTTAGCTGGATCTGCGCGGCGATCGCGGCCGGCATGGTCCCGTCGTTGGTGTCGCGCGGGCGAACCCGGCGCGGGCTCGACGGCAGGGTGGAGATCGGTTGCGCCTGCGGCAGCGCCGGGTAGGCGCCGGCGCCGCGCTTCAGCGCGAGGTTGGCGATCTGTTCGGCCTGCGGCAGGTCGCGGCTCGTGGCCAGCCATTGGTTCAGGGCGTCGAGCTCGATTCGCGGCGAGGCGGCGTCGAGGTAGTATTCGGCGCGGGCGACGCCGTGGAGCGGTCCGTCGCTCTTCTGCGCCAGCAGCATCTGCGTGCGCGCCCAATCCTTGGCGCGGATCGAGGCGAAGAGGTCCTTGTAATAGGCCCGTTCGTCCTGGCTGAGCAGGGTGGGAACGGCGGTACGATCGGCCCGGCCCCGGAAATATTCGACCGCGGCGCTGTTGGCATGCGCAGGAGCAACCGCCACCAGCGGAAGCGCAACTGCGGCGACGCCGGCGGCCAATCGGAAAAAGGTTCGGGGCCCACGGCCCGCTTGCGTCTCAATCACGTTCAGGTTGTTCCCGTCCAGTCGAGCAGCCGCTGCCACAGTCCGGCTTTTGCCCGCGGCCTTGCGAGCAGGGTGGCCAAGTCCATCGCAGCCAATAGCGGCAGACTTCGTCCTTCATGGTTAATAGTGGGTAAAAAGGCAGAATTATTCGCCGGATCGTGGCCCAGTAGCGATGAAACGCCCGATCCGAAGGTGAGCAGGCGCAGCGGTCTGGCCAAGGCGATGTGGTGCCGCACGACCGCCGCAAGCCCTTCGTTCGCGAGCTGGTTCCAATTGGGCAAGGGCGTGCGGCGGGGCAAGGCGCTGGCCAGGTAGACCTCTCGCTGGCTGAGACCCAACGCGGCGGTGACGGCGCCGACCAGCTTGCCGTGAGGCCCCGAAAGCAGCGTTTCGGCATCGACTTCCTCGGGATCGGCGACCAGGATCATCAGCTCCGCGCCCTGGGAACCGCGCGGGCCGACGCGGCGTGACAGGTCGCCGTGATCGAGCGAGGGTTCGGTCAGCCACCATGACTGGAAAGCCGCCAGATCCTGTGGCCAGGTTTCAGGCGGGCCGCCGATCAGCGGGCGCGGCTCTTCCACCTGGGCCGCGACGGGGAGAGGCAGCGGAGCGAAGTCCTCCGGCTCGGCCGCGACCTCCTTGGCCAGCCAATCGCGCGGATCGTCGACGAAATCCGCGTCCACGCCGGCATCTCGCCACCATTCGAGCGCGCCCGCGATCTGTGCGGCGATGTCGGGTTTCCCGCTGGCTTCCATCCCGCTAAGCTCTTGACCTGCCGGAGCGCACCAATCAAGGCGCAATCGCGCGCCTAACCGGGCGATTAAAGTCTACGAGGGAAGCCATGACCGAACGCGAATCCATGCCATACGACGTCGTCATCGTCGGCGGCGGTCCGGCCGGGCTTTCCACCGCGATCCGCCTCAAGCAGCTCAACGCCGACCTATCGGTCTGCATCCTGGAAAAGGGTTCGGAAATCGGCGCCCACATCCTCTCGGGCGCGGTGGTCGATCCCCGGGCGCTCGACGAGTTGCTGCCGAACTGGCGCGAGGACGGTTGCTCGCTGGCCGAGGTTCCGGTCACGGACAACTGGCACTGGTATCTGACCAAGAACCAGAAGGTGGCGATCCCGCACATCGTCATGCCGCCGTTCATGTCGAACGATGGCTGTTACACCGGCTCGCTCGGCAACCTGTGCCGCTGGCTCGCGGGCAAGGCGGAGGAGCTCGGCGTCGAGATCTTCCCGGGCTTCCCGGCTGCCGAGGTGCTGTTCGGCGACAATGGCGAGGTCATCGGCGTTCAGACCGGCGACATGGGCGTGGCCCGCGACGGCAGCCAGAAAAGCGATTACCAGCCGGGCATGAACCTGCTCGGCAAGTACACCGTCTTTTCCGAAGGCGCACGAGGTCACCTGACCAAGCGATTGAAATCGAAGTACGATCTTGAAGCCGGCTGTGAGCCGCAGATCTACGGTCTGGGCATCAAGGAATTGTGGGACATCGCTCCCGAAAAGCACATTCCCGGCCGTGTCCTGCACACCCAGGGCTGGCCTCTGTCGGAGAGCGACTCCTGGGGCGGCGGGTTCCTCTACCACCAGGCGAACAACCAGGTCGCGCTCGGCTTCGTCACGGCGCTCGATTACCAGAACCCCTACGTCTATCCCTTCGAGGAATTCCAGCGCTGGAAGCAGCACCCGGCGATCCGCGAGGTCCTCGAGGGCGGCCGCCGCGTCTCCTACGGCGCGCGCGCGATCAACGAGGGCGGCTGGCAGTCGGTGCCCAAGCTCAGCTTCCCCGGCGGCGTGCTGGCGGGCTGCTCGGCGGGCTTCGTCAACGTGCCGCGGATCAAGGGCAGCCACACGGCGATGAAGAGCGGCATGCTCGCCGCCGAGGCGATCGTCGCGGCCCTGGCCGAAGGGCGGGAGAACGCCGACCTGATCGAATACGACGTGACCCTGCGCAACAGCTGGATCGCCAAGGAATTGAAGCTCGTCCAGAACGCCGAGCCGCTCGCGGCCAAGTTCCACGGCGACCTGTTCGGCTCGGCCCTGGCCAATGCCGACATGTGGCTGCGCCAGTTCGGCCTTGGCCTGCCGGCGATGAAGCATCACCGCGACAGCGAGGCGACCCAGCCGGCGCACCTTTTCCGCCCGATCCAGTATCCCAAGCCCGACGGCGTGATCTCATTCGACCGGCTGTCGAGCGTCTTCCTCTCGGCCACCAACCACGAGGAGGACCAGCCGTGCCACCTCGTGCTCAAGGATCCGGCGATCCCCACCGCGATCAACCTGCCGCTCTACGCCGGCCCCGAGCAGCGCTATTGCCCGGCCGGGGTCTACGAGTTCCTGGGCGTCGAGGAGGGCCAGCCGCGCCTGCAGATCAACGCCCAGAACTGCGTCCACTGCAAGACCTGCGACATCAAGGACATGACCCAGAACATCGAATGGGTCACGCCCGAGGGCGGCGGCGGCCCGAACTATCCGAACATGTGACCCCTCCTTCGTCATTGCGAGGAGCCCTTCGACTGCCTAGCAGGCGCTCAGGATTAACTACGCGACGAAGCAATCCAGAGCCCAGCGCGCAATCGCCCTGGATTGCTTCGCTCTGCTCGCAATGACGAAGCGATGAGTCAGACCGAAACAGCCTATGCCAAGATCAACCTCGCGCTCCACGTCCGGCGGCGGCGCGAGGACGGCTATCATGAGCTCGAGACCGTCTTCGCCTTCCTCGACGACGGCGACCGGCTGACCGCTTCGCCGGCCTCGCAGGACGTGCTCCACGTCGGCGGCGAGTTCGGCGGGGTGCTCGACGATCCCTTCGGCAACATCGTCGCTCAGGCGCTCACGAAATTGCCACACGTCCCAGGCTGGTCGGTTCAGCTCGAAAAGCGCCTGCCGGTCGCGGCGGGGCTCGGGGGCGGCTCGGCCGATGCCGGCGCGGTGTTCCGCATGGTCGAGCGCTGGGGCGGCCTGCCCGACAACTGGCATGAGATCGCCTCGAAGCTGGGCGCCGACGTGCCGGCATGCGTCGCCAGCGTCACCTGCATCGGCACGGGGACCGGCACCGACCTGCAACCCCTGCCGAGCGACCTCACCGGCACGCCCGTCCTGCTGGTCAACCCCCGCGTACCGCTGGCGACCGGGCCGGTGTTCAAGGCCTGGGACGGGATCGACCGCGGTGGTCTGCCCTCGGGCGACGCGCGCAGCATCGCGCTGGAGGGCCGCAACGACCTGGAAGCCCCGGCCATAGCCCTGTGCCCGCCGATCGCCGACGTCTTGACGTCGCTCCGCCGCACCGACGCGACCCTGGTCCGCATGTCGGGCTCGGGCGCGACCTGCTTTGCCTTATACGCGACCTTGGAAGACCGCGACAACGCATTGCATTATTTGGACGATTCCTGGTGGACGATGGCGGCCAAGCTGCGGTGAGCCATTCCTGCCTGACCGCAAGCTCCCACGAACGGGAGGAAAACTGATGGAACCGGTCTGGAACCTGCTCGGCGAACCGCGCTTCGGCGGCATTCTCGTTGTCTCGGACCACGCCTCGAACCGGGTGCCGGACGACATCGATCTTGGTATCGACCGGGCCCTGCTCGACCAGCACATCGCCGTCGACATTGGCGTCCGCGAGGTCGGCATGCTGCTTGCCCAGCGTCCGGGCTTCGCCGCCTTCCACGCGAATTTCAGCCGCCTGGTCTGCGACGTCAACCGCGACGATCATGCGCCCGGGATCGTCCCCATCGCCAGCGACGGCCATGCGATCCCGGGCAATGATCTCGACCATGCCGGGCGGCAGGCACGGATCGATCGCTTCTACCATCCTTACCACGCCGCTCTCGCAGAGCTTATCGACAGGGCGCCGCCCGCGCTGATCCTGTCTATCCACAGCTTTACCCCCAGACTTGCCAGCACGGATGAGCCGCGCCCCTGGCAGGTCGGCGTGCTGTACAATGCGGATGACCGTGGTGCGCGTCTGGCTCTGCCGCTGCTTGAGGCGGAAGGGCTGATCGTGGGCGATCAGGAGCCCTATTCGGGGCGTCTGCTCAACTACACGATGAACCGACACGCCGAGGCCGAGGGGCGGCCGTATCTCGGCGTCGAGATCCGCCAGGACGAGATCGCCGATCCCGCGGGCCAGGCGATCTGGGCCGAGCGGCTCTGGCGGATCGCCAACCGGGTAGCGATTGCGCTGGGCGAATAGCGCGCGTTGCGCCCTTGATCCCTTGGGAGTAGGGCCCAAGTCACGTTTTACGTGACACGCAAATGCCCGGAGCCCGCACCATGCCCGCCTATCGTTCCCGCACCTCGACCCACGGCCGCAACATGGCGGGTGCTCGCGGTCTCTGGCGCGCCACGGGGATGACCGACAGCGACTTCGGCAAGCCGATCATCGCCGTGGTCAATTCCTTCACCCAGTTCGTGCCGGGCCACGTCCACCTCAAGGACCTGGGCCAGATGGTCGCCCGGGAGATCGAGGCGGCGGGCGGCGTGGCCAAGGAGTTCAACACCATTGCGGTCGATGACGGCATCGCCATGGGCCACGACGGCATGCTCTATTCGCTGCCGAGCCGCGACCTGATCGCCGATTCCGTCGAATACATGGTCAATGCGCACTGCGCCGACGCGATGGTCTGCATCTCCAACTGCGACAAGATCACGCCGGGCATGCTGATGGCCGCGCTGCGGATTAATATCCCGGTGGTCTTCGTCTCGGGCGGGCCGATGGAGGCCGGCAAGGTCGTGCTGGGCGGGAAGGAAGTCGCGCTCGACCTGGTCGACGCGATGGTCGCCGCCGCCGACGACCGCGTCTCGGACGAGGACGTCGCCACGATCGAGCGCTCGGCCTGCCCGACCTGCGGCTCGTGCTCGGGCATGTTCACCGCCAACTCGATGAACTGCCTGACCGAGGCGCTGGGCCTCTCGCTGCCGGGCAACGGCTCGACGCTCGCCACCCACGCCGACCGCAAGGACCTGTTCCTGCGCGCCGGGCGGATGGTCGTGGAGATGTGCCGCAAGTGGTACGAGCAGGACGATCCCTCGGTCCTGCCGCGCACGATCGCCAGCTTCGAGGCCTTCGAGAACGCGATGAGCCTGGACATCGCGATGGGCGGATCGACCAACACCGTGCTCCACCTGCTCGCCGCCGCGCATGAGGCCGGCGTCGACTTCACGATGAAGGACATCGACCGGCTCTCGCGCCGCGTCCCGGTGCTCTCCAAGGTGGCGCCCGCCAAGCAGGACGTCCACATGGAGGACGTCCACCGCGCCGGCGGGATCATGGCGATCCTCGGCCAGCTCGATCGCGCCCAGCTGATCCACTCGGACCTGCCGACCGTGCACAGCCGCTCGCTCGGCGCGGCGCTCGATCAGTGGGACATCAGCCGGACCAATGATCCGGCGGTGCAGGAGTTCTTCAAGGCGGCCCCCGGCGGGGTGCCGACCCAGACCGCCTTCAGCCAGTCAAGGCGCTGGGCCGAGCTCGACACCGACAGAGAAACCGGCGTTATCCGCTCGGCAGAGCACGCTTTTTCCAAGGATGGCGGCCTCGCCGTCCTCTCCGGCAACATAGCGCTCGATGGGTGCATCGTGAAAACTGCGGGGGTCGACGAGAGCATCCTCAAGTTCACCGGCCCGGCGGTGGTCTTCGAGAGCCAGGACGCCGCGGTGACGGGAATTCTCACCGGCCAGGTCAAGGCCGGCGACGTCGTCGTGATCCGCTATGAAGGGCCGCGCGGCGGGCCGGGGATGCAGGAAATGCTCTACCCGACCAGCTACATCAAGTCGAAGGGCCTGGGCGCGGCCTGCGCGCTGATCACCGACGGGCGCTTCTCCGGCGGCACCTCGGGCCTGTCGATCGGCCACGTCTCGCCCGAGGCGGCCGAGGGCGGTGCGATCGGCCTGGTCGAGAACGGCGACACGATCGAGATCGACATCCCCGAACGGACGATAAACCTTGCCGTTTCGCCCGCGGTCTTGGCCGAACGCCGCGCCGCAATGGAGGCCAAGGGCGACATGGCCTGGCATCCCGAGAAGCCGCGCAAGCGGGCGGTCTCGGTCGCGCTCCAGGCCTATGCGGCGATGACCACCAGCGCGGCGCGCGGCGCGGTGCGCGACGTCACCCAGCTCAAGCGGCGCTGACCTGATGCGGGGCGCGTTCTGGTCTTTTGGGCTGGTCGGCCTGGCGCTGCTCGGCGCCTGCTCGAAGAACGAGACCAAGGCGCCGCCCACGGTCGCCGAAGGCCCCGAGCACGTCGAATGCGCGCTCGGCCCGGGGACGACCTTCGCCAAGGACTGCGCGATCGAGCGGTCGAAGGACGGGGAGACCTACAAGATGATCCTGCGCCACCCCGATGGCGGTTTCCGCCGGCTCGAGGTAGACGCGAACAATACGATCGTCTCGGCCGACGGGGCCGATGCGGCGCAGGTCGCGCTGAGCGGGACGGTCGCCGAAGTGACCGTCGGCGACGACCGCTACCGGATCCCGCTCGAGGCGCGGACTCCCGCCCCGGCCGCCAGCGATGCCGCGAAGCCCTGACCAGATCCTGGCCGTCGCGCAGATGCGCGCGGCGGAGCAGGCGCTGATCGATGCCGGGACCAGCGTCGAGGCGCTGATGGACGTGGCGGGCAAGGGCGCGGCCGAGTGGGTTTGGCGTGTAGCCGCGCATCGGTCCGTTACCGTGCTCTGCGGCCCCGGCAACAATGGCGGCGACGGTTACGTGATCGCCGAGGCCTTGCGCGCACGGGATGGGCAGGTGGCGGTGGTGGCGGCCACGGACCCGAGGACCGATGCCGCGCGCAATGCGCGTTCGCTCTTCCACGGAAAGGTGCTCAGGCCAGAGGCTCGCCCGCATGGCGAGGTGCTGGTCGATTGCCTGTTCGGTAGCGGGCTGACCCGGCCCTTGGCCGACGAGCACCTGGCGCTTCTCTCCGTTCTCGCGCTAAGCCATAAGTATCGTGTTGCGGTGGACCTGCCGAGTGGGGTCGACAGCGACAGCGGTGCGGCGCTCAACCCTGGCTTGCCCGACTACGATCTCACCATTGCCCTGGGCGCCTGGAAGTTCGCCCATTTCCTGATGCCGGCGAGCGCGAAGCTTGGCGCCGTCCGGCTGGTCGGGATCGGCGTCGAGCCGGTCGAGCATGCAGCGCAGGCCCTCGGGCCGCCGCATCTCGGCGCTCCGGCTGCGGATTCGCACAAGTATCGGCGCGGCCTGCTCGGCGTGGTCGCGGGGACGATGCCGGGGGCCGCGGTCATGGCCTGCATCGCGGCGCAGGGCGCGGGGGCGGGCTATGTTAAGCTGCTCGACGAGGGACAGGTCGGGGGCCAGGTCCCGGTGGATGTGGTCGAGGATCGCCGCCCTCTGGTGACCGCGCTCGAAGACCAGCGGCTCAACGCGCTGCTCGTCGGCCCGGGACTGGGGCGGGGCCCGGAAGCCCGCGATCGCCTGTCCGCCGCTCTGGCGAGCGGCATTGCCACGGTGGCCGACGCCGACGCGCTCATGCTGCTTCGGCCCGAAGATCCCGCGCCGAGGATCGCCACGCCGCACGAGGGCGAACTGGCCGCGCTGGAGAGGGCGTTCGGGTTGCGCCCCGCCACGACCAAGCCCGACCGCGCCCGCGCCCTGGCCGGGGTCAGCGGGATGATCGTGGTCGCCAAGGGCCCGGACACGGTGATCGCCGCGCCCGACGGTCGCCTGGCGATGGCGCCGCGAGCCTCGTCCTGGCTGTCCGCGGCGGGGACCGGCGACGTCCTCGCCGGGGTGGTAGCCAGCCGGCTTGCCACGGGCGCGGATCCGTTCGAGGCGGCTTGCCAGGGCCTGTGGCTCCACGCCGAGGCCGCGCGGCTGTGCCGGGGGCCGTTCACGGCAGGAGACCTTGCCCGCGCCGTTCCGGCCGCCTACCGCGCGGCGCTGTGAGCGAAATCGAAGAAATCATCCGCATCGCCGCCAAGGGCGATGGCGTCACGGCCTCGGGCCGCCATGTCGCGCTGACGGCGCCGGGCGATCGGGTGTACGCGGACGGCACCGTGGAGCCGGGGCCGCACCACGCGGCGGCGGCGTGCCGTCACTTCCCGGTTTGCGGCGGGTGCCAGCTCCAGCAGCTCGACGAGGCCAGCCTGGCGGACTTCGTCGAGGCGCGGGTGGCCAATGCCTCGGCCTCGCAGGAACTCGGCGCCGAACTGCTCGTGCCGCCGCACCTCTCGCCGCCGGGCACGCGCCGCCGCGCCGCGCTGCGTGCGGAGAGCTCTGGGGGGCGGATCGTCATCGGTTTCCGCGAGGGACGCTCGCACCGGGTGATCGAACTGGCCGAGTGTCCCGTCCTGCTTCCCGAGCTGGCGGTTATTCTACAGCCGCTGCGCAAGCTGTTGATTTCCATAGGCGAAGGTGCGGCAAAGGGACGCAACAAGGGCAAGGGCGGGGCCAAGCCGCGCATGGCCGCCGACATCGAGTTGGCCATGACCGAGCAGGGCATCGATCTCGGCATCAAGGGGCTGACCGTCGAAGGGCTGCAGGCCACGGAGGCCATGCTCGACTTCGCGCGCGGCCATGGTCTGGCCCGCTTGACCCTGGACCAAGGCTACGGTCCGGAGACGCTGTGGGAGCCCGGGCCGGTCACGGTGTCGCTCGGTGGGGTCAGCGTCGGCTTCCCGGCCGGCTCCTTCATGCAGGCGACGCTCGACGGCGAGCAGGCCCTGGTCGCGGCGGCCCGGGAGTGGCTAGCCGGTTCGGCGACCGTAGCGGACCTGTTCTCGGGCCTGGGCACCTTCGCCTTTGCGCTCGCGGGACCGCAGACCAAGGTCCTGGCCGTCGAGGCCGCGCGCGACGCGCACCTGGCCTGCAAGGCCGCCGCGGCGCGGGCGCAGCTCCCGGTCCATGCTCTGCACCGCGACCTGTTCCGCAATCCCCTGCTGGCGGGCGAATTGAACCGCTTTGCCGCGGTCTTGCTCGATCCTCCACGCGCGGGCGCGCGGGAGCAGGTCGAGCGGCTGGCCGACAGCACGGTCGAGCGGATCGTCTACATCAGCTGCAATCCGTCGAGCTGGGCGCGCGATGCCGCGCTGCTGGTCGATGCGGGCTATCGCCTCGCCGAACTGCGGCCCGTGGGCCAGTTTCGCTGGTCGACCCATGTCGAGCTGGCCAGCCTGTTCGTCAGGCCCGCCGCGTGATCGTGATCAGGCGGTAGTAGCCGAAAGGCCCGTGCCGTGAGCGGCAGGTCAGGCGCTTGCCGGCCGCGAGGCTGGCCGCGTGGTCGGCCAGATCGTGGCGCGGGGTGACATGGAACCAGCCGAGCCAGATGCGTAGGGCGGCGCGCAACGGCAGGGGGAGACCGCCCAAGTCGCCGAAATCCACGACATGGACGCTGCCTCCGGGCGCCAGGACGGACACCGCTTGGTCCAGCGCGGCCTTCCAGTCGGGGACCATCGATAGGGCATAGGACAGGACTATGCGGTCGAATTCCGTCCGCCCGAACAGGGCAGGGGCGGAAAAGGCCGTGGCGTCGCCCAGGGCCAGCATGGCCTTGTCGCGGAGCTTGCCGCGCGCGGTCTTGAGCATCTTGGCCGAGAGATCGAGCCCGTAAAGCGACACGCCCGGCCAGGTCCGCGCGACATGGACCAGGTTGCGCCCGGTGCCGCAGCCGATCTCGAGCACCGCCTGGCCCGGCGCGGCCTGCAGCCGGGCGATCAGGCGGTCGCGCCCGAACAGGTAATACTTGCGGGTTAGGTCGTAGACGTGGCGCTGCCCGCGATAGATCGAATCCATCAGTCCGGCATGGCCTGACCGGGCTGCGACGGGGCTGGTCACGGCCGCAGCACGTAAAGATGCACCCCGCCGTAGATCGACGAGCGGTCGGCCAGCGTGGCCGCGCGCGATTCCGTCTCGGCATAGTGCCAGAGCGAAAGGATCGCGTCCGGGATGCGTCCGGGCAGCAGGCTGGGCTCGGCGGCGGTGCGGAACAGCACGCGCGAGCCGGGGCGGGCGGTGCGGGCGATCTCGCGCCACAGCCGGGTCAGCGTGGCGTCGTCCATCCAGTCCTGCGCGTCGAGCAGGACGTAGCGGTCGAGGCTGGCGTCGGCCTGGGCCGCAAGGTGATCGATAAAGTTGACCTGGCGGATTTCCAGCCGGTCGATCCGCTGCCGCACCAGGTCGAAGTTCTCGGGCCGGAGGTAAGGGGGCAGGGCATGACGAGCATCGCGGCCGTAACGGCGCCCGAAGGCCTGCCAGGCGAAGTAGTTGTCGTTGACCGGGAAGTGGCAGGCGAGTTTCTCCAGCCGCTTGCGCAGGACGTCGGCCATGCGGTTCCCGCCGGCCAGGGCGGCGAACTGCGCGGGCGGGATGCCCAGACCAAACAGCGCGGCGGGGCGGTCGGTCAGCCAGCGGACCAGGCGGCGGTCGAAGATCGGAGCGAACTTCTCTTCGAAGACGCGGCGCTGATCCTCGATCGTCTCGGCGGCGAGGATCTCGCGCGGATCGACCCGGTGGAGCCGGGCCAGCAGGTGGGCGAGGCCGATGAAATTGCCGAGCAGGCCGCGCTTGTAGATGCCGCTGGCGAAGCCCTCGATCCGCCGCCGGCCGATCAGATCGCGGCCCTGCCAGTAGCGCCGGCTCGCCGCATCGAGATGCGGGGCGAGCAGGCAATCGTAGACGGTCACGTTGTCGCGGTGGTCGGCTTCGGCCAGAAAGCGGCGTAGGTGGCCGTAGCCGGGCAGGTGGCGGACAGCGGCGATCTTGAGCCGGCCGAGCGCCAGATGCGCGGCGTTGAGGTCGACCGCCGTGATCGCGGCGGGATCGGCGGTCAGGTAGGACAGTGCATTGCAGCTGCCGCTGGCGATCGTGATCAGCCGGCTATCGGAGCGGATGTCCAGCGCGGCCATGTCGGCCTCGGGGTACTCCCAGATCTGGGCATAGACCAGGCTCTTGAAGGCGAGGGCGAAGGCCTTGTCGAGCAGCTTGCCGCCCGGAGTGGCGTCATGACGCGCCACGGCCTGAGAGATCAGCTCCGGTTGGCTTGCGGGCTTGCGGGCAGGCAGGGACATGGCTGGCGGCTTTCCGAATCGCACGTGCGGTGCGCCTGCCTTGCGGTCGGGCGGTGACGGGCACGTTACGGAACGGCGTCAGCTGGATGACGGGGCCTGCGGCTAAGTCCCCCTCCTCCGAAGAGGAGCGGAAACTCATGCCCTAGAACATCACCATCACAGCGCGCACGACCAGGCCGATCAGGACCATGCTCGACAGCAGGAACAGCACGAAGCGCCACATCACCTTGTTGACCGTCGCCTGGACCAGCGAGTGGATCACGCGCAGCGCGACATAGGCCCAGGCGAGCTGGGCGTTGAACCCGTCGCCCTGGCCGATCACCGCGAGCACGATCGCCACCGCGTAGAACACGGTCGGGGCTTCGTGGAGATGGTTGTAATTATGGGCTTTCCACTGGACTCCAACGGGCAGGACGTCGTCGAGCGAGGTCGCCGGATCGCGGGCCAGCTCGTCGAGGTCCAGCTTGGTGGCGTTCAATGCCGGGATGCGGGTGGCGTACATCCAGGCCCACATCACCATGGTCCAGGCCGCCAGGGCCACAACCGGCGGAAGGGTGCCGGCGCCGATCATAGCGTCACCAGCGGACTGGCCAGGGTCGCCAGCAGGGCGCGCAGGGCAAGGATCATCAGGCAGAGGCTCGAGAGCATGAACAGCACCATCCGCACGGGCACGCGGTTGACGGTAGCCTGCCAGACCGAGTGCACCACGCGGATCAGGACGTAGGCCCAGGCCAGCCGCACATCGAGGCCGGAGGCGCCGGACATGGCGAGAATGAACACCGTCGCATAGAACAGCGTCGGCTGTTCCATCAGGTGGGTGTAGTTGTGCGACTTCCAGTTGGCGATCGCCGGGATACGCCCTTCGAGATCCTGCCCGCGGCCCCCCGGCGGGGCCTTCTTCAGGTCGATGTTCGCCGCCTTGAATGCGCCGAACCGGCTGACGACCATCCAGACCATGACGATCAGCGACCAGACCACCAGCACCGCGGCCGGCGTCAGAATGCTCGATTGCATTTGGTTTCCTCCTGTTCCTCCGGCGCGAGACTGCGACGCTGGGACGCCACGGTCAATCGCCGCGGACATCGCAAGGACTTGGCCCTGTCACACGGCTGGCCTATGGGGCCTGCCTCTCACAGGCTCACGGCAAGGATGGAGCGAGCATGTCCAAGGTTCTGGTGATCGGCGCAGGCGGCGTCGGATCGGTCGCGGTCCACAAGATGGCGATGAATGCCGACATTTTCTCCGACGTGCATCTCGCCAGCCGGACCAAGTCGAAGTGCGACGCGATCGCCGAATCGGTGAAGCAGCGCACCGGGCAGACCGTTTCGACCTATGCGATCTATGCCGAGGACGTTCCGGCGCTGACCGCACTGATCAGGCAGATCGGACCCAGGCTCGTCGTCAACCTGGCGCTGCCCTACCAGGACCTGACGATCATGGACGCCTGCCTGGCCGCCGGGGTCCACTACATGGACACGGCGAACTACGAGCCGAAGGACGTCGCCAAGTTCGAATACCACTGGCGGTGGGCCTATCACGACCGCTTCAAGCAGGCCGGGCTGCTGGCCCTGCTCGGCTCCGGCTTCGATCCGGGGGTCACCTCGGTCTTCGCGATGTGGCTCAAGAAGCACAAGCTGCGCACCATCCGCACGCTCGACATCCTCGATTGCAACGGCGGCGACCACGGCCAGGCCTTCGCCACCAACTTCAACCCCGAGATAAACATCCGCGAAGTGACCGCGCCTGCCCGACACTGGGCCAACGGCCAGTGGGTCGAGACCCCGGCGATGACCATCCGCCAGCAGTTCGACTTCGAGGGCGTCGGCCCCAAGAACATGTACCTGATGTACCACGAGGAGCTGGAGAGCCTCGCCAAGTTCGTTCCCGAGCTGGAGCGCGCCCGCTTCTGGATGACCTTCGGCGATGCCTATATCCAGCACCTGACCGTGCTGCAGAACGTCGGCATGACGCGGATCGACCCGGTGATCTATAACGGCCAGGAGATCATCCCGCTGCAGTTCCTGAAAGCCGTCCTGCCCGAGCCGGCCTCGCTCGGCCCGACGACCCAGGGCAAGACCAACATCGGCGACATCGCGACCGGAGAAGCTCTGGACGGTTCGGGCGACAAGACGTTCTATATCTACAATATTTGCGATCACGAAGACGCCTATCACGAGACCGGAAACCAGGCGGTGAGCTATACCACTGGCGTCCCGGCGATGATCGGCGCGGCCATGATCCTGACCGGCGCATGGCAGGGCGAGGGCGTGTTCAACATCGAGCAGTTCGATCCCGATCCCTTCATGGACTTGCTGAACAAGCACGGCCTGCCCTGGCAGGTAAGGGAACTGGCCGGGCCGCTGGAGTTCTGAGATCGGTGTAAAGACGGGGTTCACGCAGAGACGCAGAGAAGGAAACGGAGACGCGGAGGGGTGCAGTGCTTCCGATCGATGAACTGAGCTCGATAGCGATCGACGAGGCGATCTCGATACATCGAGAGTTTGGCCCTGGTCTGTTCGAATCTGTCTATGAAGCGGTGCTCGCGGGACGGCTGCGAAAAAGAGGCCTGCAAGTCGAGCGGCAAGTTCAGGTCAAGGCAACTTTCGATGGAGAGACGTTCGATCCTGCGTTCAAGATCGATATGCTCGTGGATGATCGCCTTGTTCTGGAAATCAAAGCGGTCGAACAGCTCAGCAAGGCGCACGCCAAGCAGCTGCTCACCTACCTCAGATTGCTTAAGCAGCCCGTCGGGCTGCTTTTGAATTTTTCCGAAGCGACCATGAAGGACGGCATCCGTAGATTGGTCAACGACTACCAACCCAATTGACACTCTGCGTCTCTCTTCTTCCTCCGCGTCTCCGCGTGAACCATCCGAGCATCGATGTTAACGCCGCATCTCGTTCATCGCGCGGGACAATGGAGGGGACCTTAGGTTACGCTTGAGTTAGATAGCTGCCCATGACCCCCTGGAACCTCATCCTCCCGGTCCTCATGCTGGCCGGCTCGAACGTGCTGATGAACCTCGCCTGGTACGGCCACCTCAAGGGACCGAGCCGGGCGCTGTGGCTGGCCGTGCTGCTTTCCTGGGGCATCGCTTTCTTCGAATACTGCCTGGTCGTGCCGGCCAATCGGATCGGCTCTCAGGTCTATTCGCTGGGCGAATTGAAGGCGATCCAGGAGGTTCTCTCGCTCGCGGCCTTCGTGCTGATCGCCTGGTGGCTGTTCGACCAGCGGCCGGGCCTCAACGAAGCCGTGGGCTTCAGCCTCATCGCGCTCGGCGCTTATTTCATCTTCAAGGGACCTCTCGGATAATGGAAACCAGAGCCGGCGATCCGGGCGCTTTCGCCCACTTCGACCTGTCGCGCGTCGATAGCCCCGCCTTCGTGGTCGACGCGGCCAAGCTGCGCGCCAACCTGCGGGTGCTGGCGGATGTTGGAGAGCGTTCGGGCGCCAAGGTGCTGGCCGCGCTCAAGGCCTTCTCGATGTGGTCCACCGCGCCGATCGTGGGAGAATACCTCGACGGGGTCTGCACCTCGGGCCTGTGGGAGGCGCGGCTCGCATCCGAGTTCTACGACGGCGAGATCACTACCTACTGCGCCGCCTACAAGCCCGACGACCTGCCCGAGATCCTGCGGCTGTCGGATCACGTGATCTTCAACTCGCCCCAGCAGATCCTCCGCTGTTCGGCGATTATCGCCGCTGCGCGCGATGCTGGTGAGAATTTCGAAATCGGCTTGCGGATCAATCCAATGCATGCCGAAGGTGAAGTTCCACGTTACGATCCGTGCGCGCCACATTCGCGCCTCGGCTTCCCGATCGACCAGTTGACCGACGAGCATGTCGAGCTGATCGACGGACTGCACATGCATACCCTGTGCGAGCAGGACTTCGAGCCGCTGCGCCGGACCTGGGACGTCGCCTTCGATCATCTCGAGCCGTGGTTCGGCCAGTTCAAGTGGATCAACCTGGGCGGCGGCCACCACATCACCCGCGCCGACTACCAGCGCGACGAGCTGGTCGAATTTCTCTCCGACCTCGCGGAGGATACCGGCGCACAGGTCTATATCGAGCCGGGCGAGGCCGTCGCGCTCGATGCGGGCATCCTGGTCGGTACGGTGCTCGACCTGGGGTGGAACGGCATGCCCGTGGCGATCACCGACGTCTCCGCGACCTGCCACATGCCCGACGTGATCGAGGCGCCTTATCGGCCGGCGATGCTGGGCGAGCTGCCGCTCCAGCAGGAGCTGGTCGACCTGGAGCAGGGCGGGGCGGTGCGTCTCGGCGGGCCCTCCTGCCTCGCCGGCGACGTCATCGGAGACTATCGCCTGCCCGTCCCCGCCGAGCCGGGCGCGCGCTTCGCCTTCCTCGACCAGGCGCACTATTCGATGGTCAAGACCACGACCTTCAACGGGGTGCCGCTGCCGTCGATCTGGCTGTGGGATTCGGAAAGCGACTCGCTCGAATGCATCCGGCGATTCGACTACGCGGACTTCCGGGATCGTCTCAGCTAGGCGCCGAAAGCCCCCTGCGGACGGTTTTCGTTTTTATCAGGAATATATAGAGAAATCAATCATATGTCACAGATGTGACAGGCGCTCTCGATGCCCGTTTTGGTACATTGCACTTTTGTGAATCGCGGGGATTCATTTTCACTTGCAGTTCAGACGGGGCGGCCTATATCGCCCCCTCGCTGCCCCATGGGGACTTCCAAACCGCAAGGCAGCTTCGTCCTGTGTGTTGTTGGCCGAAAGGCCTATTGGGGGTCCCTTGAGTTGCACCATTTTCCTGACGCATCGGCTGTAGTTCGCGCCCTTTCGCCCGACGAACCCGTCATTCTCAACCGACCGCACGCCGCGGCGCGGGCTGCCCGTTTCTTCGTCGAGAAGTTCCCGGGCAAGTCGCTCTATGCGGTGAAGGCGAATCCTTCGCCCGATCTCCTGCGCGTGCTGTGGGACGCCGGGGTGACTCACTACGACGTTGCCTCGATCGCCGAGGTGCGCCTGGTCCGCGCGACGTTGCCCGAAGCGACCCTGTGCTTCATGCACCCGGTCAAGACCGCCAGCGCCATTGCCGAGGCCTACAAGGTCCACGGCGTCCGCGTGTTCAGCCTGGACACCCAGGAGGAGCTCGAGAAGATCGTCAGCGCGACTGACGGCGCCGAGGACCTGTCGCTCTGCGTGCGCCTGCGCGTATCGTCCGAGTATGCCGAGCTGAGCCTGGCCTCGAAGTTCGGCATCGACCTCGCCGACGCCGCGCCCCTGCTCCAGGCGACCCGCCAGGTCGCCGACGCGCTGGGCATCTGCTTCCACGTTGGCAGTCAGGCGATGACTCCCTTCGCCTACGTCCAGGCGCTCGAGCGTGTCCGCGCGGCGATCGTCGACGCCTCGGTCACGGTCGACATCCTCGATGTCGGCGGCGGCTTCCCCTCGATCTACCCGGGTATGGTCCCGCCGCCGCTGGAGGACTACTTCGGCTCGATCCACCGCGCCTCGGAATCGCTGCCGATCTCGTACTCGTCCGAGCTGTGGTGCGAGCCCGGCCGCGCGCTCTGCGCCGAGTACAACTCGCTGGTGGTCAAGGTCGAGAAGCGCCGCGGCAGCGAGCTGTACATCAACGACGGCTCCTACGGCGCGCTGTTCGATGCGGCGCACGTCGGCTGGCGTTTCCCGGTGCGTTCGCTCTCGGACGAGGGGCTCGCGGATTCCGCGGGTGAGGTCCTGCAGGACTTCTCGTTCTACGGCCCGACCTGCGACGACGCCGATTTCATGGAAGGTCCGTTCTCGCTGCCCGAGGACATCAAGGCCGGCGACTACATCGAGATCGGCATGCTCGGTGCCTACGGCGCGGCCATGCGGACCGCGTTCAACGGCTTCGGCGGCGGCGAGGTCGTCACCGCCGAGGACGAGCCGATGGCCAGCCAGTACATGGGCCGCCGCGACACCCGCGTCTCCGACAACGTCGTCTCACTGCGCTGAGCCGCCGGTCAAACCGGCAGCGGAACCGAGGGCGCCCCCCCGGCGCTGGTTTTTGAGTGGATCCCCGGCCGGCCGGGGGGGGGGGCCGGAACGCCCGGCGGCCCCC
>JBQCGM010000022.1:0-13298 GCA_051955585.1 Novosphingobium sp. | reverse complement strand
TCGGCGCGATGGTCGTCGCCGGGCCGGAAGGCTTCATCAAGGGCCAGTACCGCAAGTTCAACATCAAGACCGCCCGGACCGACGACGACTTCGGCATGATGCGCGAGGTCATGGCCCGCCGCTTTGGCCGTGCCGTGGCTGCGGATCCCGAGCGCGAGCAGGGGATGTGGCCTGACCTCGTCCTGATCGACGGCGGCAAGGGGCAGATGTCGGCGGTGAAGGAGGTGGTCGAGGAACTCGGCATCGAGGACCTTGCCCTGATCGCCATCGCCAAGGGCCCGCATCACGGCCGCGAGGGGCGCGAGGTGTTCCACTTCCCCGACGGGCGGGAGAAGATGCTGCCGGTCAATTCGCCCGTGCTGTTCTACCTCCAGCGCCTGCGCGACGAGGTCCACCGCTTCGCCATCGGCGCCCACCGCGAAAAACGCAGCCGCGCCATCACCGCTTCTCCGCTCGACGAGATCCCCGGCATCGGGCCGGCGCGGAAGCGGGCCCTGCTACTGCACTTCGGCACGGCGGGACGGGTCAGGGCGGCAGCGCTGGAAGACCTGCAGCGCGCGCCCGGGGTTTCCGCGGCGGTGGCGCAGGCGGTATATGACTTCTATCATCCGAATGGGTAGCGGGCCTTGTAGGAAGGCGGGGCTGCCAAACCCCTCTCCGTCATCCCGGGCTTGACCCGGGATCCCGCTGCCTTTGCGACGACACGAACTTCCGCCACCGTCGCCAAGAAGCTGGGCCCCGGATCAAGTCCGGGGCGACGGCAGGTCTTTGGGTGATAGTGTGAAAAGCGGACTTTCCGGACACGACCCGATTGCGGTCATTGCGCCATCCTGCGTATGGTTACATCATGCTGTGATGATCAAGGTGCTATTACCATTGCTCGGCATCGGGGTGGCGGTGGCGATTTCCGCCACTGACAATGGCCGCACCGTAGCGCACGATGTATCTGGGCATCGATTTAATGTTCCAGCTGACTATCTGTTCGAGGCAACAATTCCGTGGTTGCCCGCTTCAAGAAGCGGCTCCTTTGTCTTCTTGCTGGCACCAAATCCCGAACCCAATCGAATTCCGGAGCATCGTATTCTTGTTGAAGATCTGGGCCGCATTTGCGCCTCAGATGCAAGTAGCGATGCCGCACAGATCCTGCGAATTGCCTGTGGCCAAGAGGTTCCAGAGCTAACCGACCAGCCGCCTTATGCACACATAAAAGACCCCAAGAGTTCCTGGTCATCTGGCCTATTTGTTGTCGGGAGTGAAGGGTCCAGACGGCAAATTGCCTACTGTCAGATGTTCCAGCCAAACCCAGCCAAGCCAAAGTCCTCCACGCTTTGCACCACATTCTGGGCATATAAGGGAATGAGCCTACTGATCAGTTTCGATCTAAATGAAGCCGCCGAGCTGCCCACTATGAAGGCGAAGGCCATGCAGCTGCTTGACCAATGGGAAGTCCGCTAGCCACGACAAAGCGGCCTTTTGCCGGCCTCGCAGAAAACCATTTTCCTACACCGCACCGCAAGGCGATGATCGACGTCGCTCTTTGAAATCGTCGATCCACAACCTGTCGCGATCCGCCCCGGCAACTCGCCATAGCGAGTGCGAACATTGGGACCATTCGCGGACGCACTCGGACGGGTGCCGCTTCGAGGGGCGCGGGCCCGTCCTAGGTCCTAGGCTCCAGCAGCCTGATCAGCCCCTCCTGCGTCACGCTCGCCACCAGTCGGCCGGCCTGGAACATCTGCCCGGTGATGTAGCCCCGCGCCCGTCCCGCCCAGGAGCTGCGGGTGACGAACAGGGTCCATTCGTCGGCGCGGAAGTCGTTGTGGAACCAGATCGCGTGGTCGAGGCTGGCTTCCTGCATCTTGTCGTTGAACCATGAGACCGCGTGGGGCAGCGCCGCGGTGCGGAGCATGGCGAGGTCGCTGGCATAGGCCAGCACGGCGCGGTGGACGCGCGGGTCGTCGGACTGCACCGGCGCGGCGGTGCGCCACCAGACGTGGCAGACCGGCGGCAGCGGCTCGGGATCGAGCCAGCGCAGCCGCTCGACCGTGCGCTGCTCGATCGGCCGCGGCGCGCCCAGGCGCGCGCGGAACCATTCGGGATAGCGGTCGAGCTCGGCGCGGCGCTCTTCGAGGTCGGTCGGCAGGTCCTCGGGGCGCGGGACCTGCGGCATCGGGTCCTGGTGGCTGAGACCGCTCTCCAGCCGCTGGAACGATGCGGTCAGCGAGAGCAGCGGTTTGCCGTGCTGTTCCGCCGTCACTCGCCGGTTGGAAAAGCGCCCGCCGTCGAGATCGCGGGCGACCTGGTATTCAATCGGATCGTCGGCCAGGCCCATCCGCAGGAAATAGCCGTGGAGCGAATGGACCGGGCGGTCCTCCGGCGCCGTGGCGACCGCGGCAGCCAGCGCCTGGGCCACGACCTGCCCGCCGAACACCCGGCCGCCGCCCTCGTCGCCCGGGCCGCTCGGCCCGTCGGGCGGGGTCCGCGCGCCCTCGAAGCGGTCGCCGCCGAGCGGGGTGACGGTCAGCAGGGCGACCAGTTCGTCGACGAGCTGGCGGGGGGTGGGTTCGGCGGGCATGCAATTCCTCGTATCGTCATTGCGAGCACAGCGAAGCAATCCAGAGCGGCGCGCGCTTGGCCTTGGATTGCCGCGCGGCTTCGCCGCTCGCAATGACGAACTGTTTAATTCCGCTTGAGCTTGCGCAGCACCCGCCAGCCGATCGCCTTGGCGAGGTTGCGGGCCGGCCAGCGGCCGGTGCGGCGCGGCTTGATGCCGATGCGGCGGAGCACGCCGTTGAAGGCGCGGGCGTCGGCCTCGGCGAAGGACCATTCGGAGCGCCAGGTGATCGACAGCGAGATCGACGGCTCCGGCCCGTTGCGGACGAAGTGCGGGGCCATGACCGGCACGAACAGCGCCTCGCCCGGCACGATGCGGAACTCGCGGCCGCCCTTCGCCAGGTCCGCGCGCCAGGTCAGCTCGCGCGGGCCGCCGGTATGATAGCCCTCGTGGATCTCGTCGGGCGCATAGGTGGCGTCGCCGGCGGGGAACTGCGTCATCACTTTGGAGCCGCGCAGCTGTAGCAGGATATTGTGCTCGGGGTCGAAGTGATAGGGCGTGACCGCGTTCGGCGAGGAGACGAAGACGAAGGCCTGGGCCATCATCATCTTGCCGGTTCGCGCCTCGATCTGGGGGCGCAGTTCCTCCAGTAGGTCGGCGAGGATCGCGGCGTAGAGCGGGTTCTGCTCGATGTTCTTGAGCACGGCCCACGAGCCGGTCTCGGCGATATGGCGGATCGTCTCGCCGATCGAGATCGCCGGGCGGGCGGGCTTGCCGTCGACGCCGATCGGCAGGTCGCCACGGTTGTATTCGATCGAGCCGTCGGGCAACGATTCCGCGAGCTGGGCCAGGGCCTCGAGCTCGAACAGTGGATGGCCCAGCAGCTCGTGGTTCAGCACGTGGGGCACTTCGGGATAGCTCGCGGCGAACACCGCGCGCGCGTTGCTGGGAAAGGTCACTTCTTCGCTCCCTTGCGGCGCAGTTCGGCCCGGGCGAGCATGCCGAAGGCCTTGCGGCGCAGCAGGCCGCCGATCGCGACGGAGACCCGCCCGACGGTACGGCGCTCGCGCCAGATGTGGTCGATCATCGGATGGTCGGCAGCCGCGCAGCTGTCGGTCCAGGCGATCTCCGGCCGGTCGAGGATCATGAGGTTCTCGCACTGGAGAAGCACGCCCGGCGAGAATTTCGAATAGGTCTCGTCGAAGGCGGTCTTGAAGCTGAAGGCGCCGGGTGCGCACAGAAAGCTCGCAAGCATCGCGATCGGCCTGCCGTCCAGCGTCATGGTCAGGCGTTCGAGCCGGCCCTGTTCGGCGGCGCCGGCAAGGGCCGAGCGGAACAGCCCGGTGGTCTCGCCGGCCAGGCCCAGTGCCGAGCCGGCCTTGCCCTTCCAGCCCGCGGCTTCGAGCGTCAGAAAGGCCTCGGTCCATTCGGCCAGGTCAAGGTCGTCGTGGCGGCGCTCGAAGGCGACCGCGCCGTGCTCGCCGAGGCGGTTGAGCTGGCGGCGCAGCTCCTTGCGCTTCTTGCCCGACATCGAGGCGGTGAAATAGGCTTCGGGCGTATCGTCGGAGCGGAGCAGGGCTCGCTCCTCGCGGTGGACGATCGCGCCGGTGCGGTTCTGCTCGGCGATCACCCGGGTCAGCGCCTTGAACACCGGGCCTTCGAGCGCGAGGTCGGTCAGGTGCAGGAACAGGGCATTGCCGGCATTCTTGTCGGCCCAGGCCAGCAGCTCGCGCCAGAACGCCTGCTCGTGCCCCTTGGCGATCAGCGGCGTGCCGAGGAACGCGTTGGGATGGGTCCAGCCGGCCAAGTGCGGGATGGGGCGGCGGTAGTAGCGCTTCTCCGCGGCAAGCGGCATCAGGCCGACGAGCTCGTCGCCCAGTTCGAGCAGGAAGATCTGCAGCATCTCGTCCGGATCGAGCGTGCGGAGGGCGGGCAGCAGGTACCAGCTCTCGAAGAAGGGATTGGGCTCGGCCGCCTGACGCGCAAGGATGTCCCAGCGCGAGGCTATGCTCGGCGCGGCGCAGCACGGCCAATCGACCACGCGAACGGAGAGGGTCGGCGCGGCGACCACGGCTTCGGGTTCCGCATCGGGACGCGGGGCAAAGGCCAGGGGAGGGAGCGAAGTGCTCGCCACGTGTTAACCTTCATTCGCCGCGGCAATCCGTACCGCACGGCGTTCTTAGCGAGGCAAGGCGAACGAATTCCTAACGCGCGCGTGAATTTGTTGCTGGAAATTGGCGGCGCTATCGATGGCAACGAAAAACCCGCCCGGATCGCTCCGGACGGGTTTCCTCCCCTCCCCTGAAGGGAGGGACTTTCAGGCTTCAGCTGGCCTGCGCCGCGTAGAGCGCCGCGAGCAGCAGCAGGGCGACGATGTTGGTGATCTTGATCATCGGATTGACCGCCGGACCAGCGGTGTCCTTGTAGGGATCGCCCACCGTGTCGCCGGTCACCGCGGCCTTGTGGGCTTCGCTGCCCTTGCCGCCGTGGTTGCCGTCTTCGATGTACTTCTTGGCGTTGTCCCAGGCGCCGCCGCCCGAGGTCATCGAGATCGCGACGAACAGCCCGCCGACGATCACGCCGAGCAGTAGCGCGCCGAGCGCTGCGAAGCCATTGGCCTGGCCGGCGACCGCGGTGATCACGTAGTAGACCACGATGGGCACCAGCACCGGCAGCAGCGAGGGCACGATCATCTCCTTGATCGCGGCCTTGGTGACGAGGTCCACCGTGCGGGCATAGTTCGGCTTGGAGGTGCCGGCCATGATGCCCTTGTCGTTAGCGAACTGCTCGCGCACGTCCTTCACCACGTCGCCCGCCGCGCGGCCCACCGCGGTCATGCCCATGGCCCCGAACAGGTAGGGCAGGAGCGCGCCGAGCAGCAGGCCGACGATGACGTAGGGGTTCTCGAGGCTGAAGTTGACCTCGAGGTTCGGGAAGAACTCGCGCAGGTCGGCGGTGAAGGCTGCGAACAACACGAGCGCGGCGAGGCCGGCCGAACCGATCGCATAGCCCTTGGTGACGGCCTTGGTGGTGTTGCCCACGGCATCGAGCGCGTCGGTCTTCTCGCGGACCGAATCGTCGAGCCCCGCCATCTCGGCGATGCCGCCGGCATTGTCGGTGACCGGGCCGTAGGCGTCGAGCGCCACGACCATGCCGGCCAGCGCCAGCATCGCGGTTGCCGCATAGGCGATGCCGATCAGGCCCGCCAATTGGTGGGCGATGATGATGCCCGCGACGATGACCAGGGTCGGCAGCGCGGTCGATTCCAGGCTGATCGCCAGGCCCTGGATCACGTTGGTGCCGTGGCCGGTTTCCGACGACTTGGCGATCGAGCGCACCGGGCGATAGTTGGTGCCGGTGTAGTACTCGGTGATCCAGATGATCAGCCCGGTGATCACCAGGCCCAGCAGCGAGCAGTAGAACAGCACGCGGCCATTGAAGCCCTCGCTGCCGATCGGCGCTTCCATCGAGCCGAGCGCATACTGGATCGCGAACCAGATCGCCGGGATCGAGAGCACCGCGGTGACCAGGAAGCCCTTGTACATGGCGCCCATGATGTTCTTCGAGCCACCGAGGCGGACGAAGAAGGTGCCGATGATCGAGGTGACGATGCACACGCCGCCGATCAGCAACGGCAGGGCCATCAGCGGCATCAGCAGGTCGCCGGTGCCCTTCAGCAGCAGCGCGGTCAGCACCATGGTGGCGCCGACGGTGACGACGTAGGTCTCGAACAGGTCGGCGGCCATGCCGGCGCAGTCGCCCACGTTGTCGCCCACGTTGTCGGCGATGACCGCCGGGTTGCGCGGATCGTCCTCCGGGATGCCCGCCTCGACCTTGCCGACCAGGTCGGCGCCGACGTCGGCGGCCTTGGTGAAGATGCCGCCGCCGAGGCGCGCGAAGATCGAGATCAGCGAGGCGCCGAAGGCCAGCGCGGTCAGCGCCTGGACCACCGTGCGGTCCTCACCGCCGACGGTATAGCCCCCTACGTCGGTCAGGTACCAGTAGAACACCGCGATCGCGAGCAGGGCGAGGCCCGCCACCAGCATGCCGGTGATGGCGCCGGCGCGGAAGGCCAGGGTCAGGCCGGCCTGCAGCCCGGTCTGCGCCGCGGCGGCGGTGCGGACGTTGGCGCGGACCGAGATGTTCATGCCGATGAACCCGGCGACGCCCGAAAGGATCGCGCCGATCAGGAAGCCCGCGGCCGAGATCGTGCCGAGCGCCCAGGCGACGATGGCGGCAACGACCACGCCGACGATCGCGATGGTCGTGTATTGGCGCTTCAGGTAAGCTTGTGCCCCCTCTTGGATGGCTGCTGCAATCTCCTGCATCTTGGCATTGCCGGCCGGAGAGCCGAGCACCTGGCGACTGGTGATGAAGCCGTAGACTACGGCCAATAGTCCCAAGACTATTGAAATCGTGACGAGATTCACGTGCGTTGTCCCCCTTGTTCGGATTGGTTTACGCGGGTCTGATGGCTCCTCTCCCAAGGGGCCAAGCGAGGGGGAGCATAGGGGCGCAAGATATGGGCGCAAGCCCCTAAGCGCGTGATGTTCGGGGGTATTATTTCGGCGTTTCAGCGGTGTTCGTAACCGAGCCCATCCGCTTCTGTCAGCGGCACGTCATCGAGCACTATCGGCACGTTTCCGCCGTTTCGGACTTCGCCGATACGGTGCGCAGTTACTGGAAGTTCGGCCGATGGCGGGGAGGTGAACAGCAATTGGTAGTCGTCGCCCCAGCGCAGGGCCTCGTCGCGCCGCGCCTCGGGGGCGGCGATCGGCACGGCCCGGCGGTCGATCGCGATGGTCACGCCGCTGGCCCGGGCGATGCGCGAAGCGTCGAGCAGGAGGCCGTCCGAGACGTCCATCATCGCGGTGACGAACGGGGCGAGCGCCCGGCCTTCGGCGAGCAGGGCCGGCGGGCGGCGATAGGCGCTGCTGTCGCCGCTGCCGGATCGCAAGGCCTCCAGCCCGAGCATCGCGGCACCAACTGGGCCGGTGAGGTACAGGATGTCGCCAGGTCTGGCCCCCGAGCGCGCGGGTACCGGCCGATGCGTCGCGCGGCCGATCGCGGTCAGGCCCAGCGTACGCGGCCCGCGGATCGTATCTCCGCCGAGCCGCGGGGTGTCGTAGTGTGCGAGAACCTCGCCCAGTCCTGCGAGGAAGCGAGCGTCGTCCGTGCCCAGCGCATAGCCAAGCAGCACGCCGACCGGCTCCGCACCCTTCGCGGCGAGGTCGGACAGGTTGGTGGCCACGAGCTTCCAGGCGACGTCGCCCGGGTCCTGCTCGGCCAGGAAGTGCACGCCCTCAGCCATCATGTCGTGGGTCAGCACCAGGGCCTCGCCGCCGAACTCGATCACCGCGCAGTCGTCATCGAGATTGCGCGCGGCGGGATGGGTGGCGAGGGCGCGCAGGGCAGCGATGAAGGGGAGTTCGGCGGTCATGACTTGAAGCCAAACCTATCCGTTCGTGTCGAGGGAAGTCGAGACACGTTTGCGCCATGTGTCTCGACTGACGACAGAATGTCGGCAGTTCATCCTGAGCCTGCCGAAGGGCTCGACACGAACGGAGGAGACTGGCTTAGGTTCGAACCGCCTTCGCCACGGCGTCCAGCACGCCATTGACGAACTTCGCCTCGCGCGCGTCGAAGAACGCATGGGCGACGTCGACGTATTCGCTGATCGCGGTGCCGGTGGGGATGTCGGCGCGGGCCATCAGTTCGTAGGCGCCGGCGCGGAGGATTTGCAGCTGGGTCTTGTCGAGGCGGGCGAGCGACCAGCCTTCGGCCAGCTTGCTTTCCAGCAAGGCGTCGATCTCGTCGCGGCGGGCGAGGGTGCCCTTGACCAGGTCGTCGAAGAAGCTGCGCTCGGCCTCGTTGAACTGCATGCCCTCGATCTCGGCGCCGAGCCGGTGCATGTGGAACTCGTCGAGCAACTGGATGAGCGGCGTGCCCTCCATCTGCTGCTGGTAGAGCGCTTGGACGGCGCCGAGACGCGCGGCGGCGCGAGCCTGACGGTTGCTCATATGCCAAGCCTCACTTCGATCGAGCGGGCGTGGGCGGGCAGGCCCTCCGCGTCGGCGAGGGCGACCGCCGCCGGGCCGACCGCCTGGAGCGCCGCCTGGTCGAGCTGGATGAAGCTGGTGCGTTTCATGAAGTCCAATACCGAAAGCCCGGACGCGAAGCGCGCGCGGCGTCCGGTGGGAAGCACGTGGTTCGGTCCGGCGACATAGTCGCCGACCGCCTCGGGCGTGAACCGGCCGAGGAAGATCGAGCCGGCGTGGCGAATCCGGTCCATCAGCGGCTGGGGATCGTCGACCGCGATCTGGACGTGCTCGGCGGCCAGCGCGTTGGCCAGCGCCGGGGCTTCGCCGAGCGAGGCGACCTCGATGATCACGCCGTAGGTGTTCCAGCTTTCGCTGGCGACGCGCGCGGTCGGCAGCATCGCCAGCTCGACGCCGACGCGGTCGGCCACGGTATCGGCGAAGACCGGATCGTCGGTGATCAGGATCGACTGGGCGACGGGGTCGTGCTCGGCCTGGCTGAGCAGGTCGGCGGCGATCCAGTCGGGATCGTTCCTGGCGTCGGCGATGACCAGGATTTCGCTCGGGCCGGCGACCATGTCGATGCCGACCACGCCGAACAGCTGGCGCTTGGCCTCGGCCACCCAGGCGTTGCCCGGGCCGGTGATGACGTCGACGGGACGGATCCGCTCGGTGCCGTAGGCCAGCGCGCCCACGGCATGGGCGCCGCCGACCCGCCAGATCTCGTCCACGCCGGCAATGTGCGCGGCGGCCAGGACCAGCGGATTGATCTGGCCCTTGGGCGTCGGGGTGACCACGACGAGCCGCTCGACCCCGGCGACCTTGGCGGGGATCGCGTTCATCAGCAGCGATGAGGGATAGGCCGCGCGCCCGCCCGGCACGTAGAGCCCGGCGGCATCGACCGGCCGCCAGATCGCGCCGAGGCGGACGCCGGCCTCGTCGGTCATGTCGCGGTTGGCCGGCTTCTGGGCTTCGTGAAAGGCGCGGATGCGCGCGGCAGCCAGTTCCAGCGCGGCGCGCAGGTCGGGCAGCAGGGCGTCGTAGGCTTCGCGGCAGTCTTCGGCCGATATCCGCCAGTCGGCCTCGGTGGCCAGCTTGTGGCCGTCGAAGCGCTCGGTCAGTTCCTTCAGCACCGCGTCGCCACGGTTGCGGACGTCGTCGAGGATGCGCGCTACGTCTCGCGCGACGTCCTCGTCGCTCTCGCGGCGGTCGGCGACCAGGCGCTGGAACGCCCGGGCAAAGCCGGGATCGCTGGAATTCAGGCGCAGCATCAGGCGGCTTCCGCCACGAGCGCGCGGAACTTCTCGACCAGCAGCCCGACCCGCTCGTCGGTCTTGAGCGCGGCGCGGTTGACGATCAGCCGCGCCGAGATCTGCAGGATCGTCGCGGTCTCGACCAGGCCGTTGTCCTTCAGCGTGCGCCCCGTGGAAACAAGGTCGACGATCCGGCTGGCGAGCCCGAGCCCGGGGGCCAGCTCCATCGCGCCGTTCAGCTTGACCACCTCGGCCTGGATGCCCTGGCGCTCGTAGTGGCGGCGGGTCAGATTGGGATACTTGCTGGCGACGCGCAGGTGGCTGGTCGCGGCGTTCTGCACCCCGACCGGCTCGGCCACCGACAGGCGGCAGTGGCCGATGTCGAGATCGACCGGCGCATAGAGGTCCGAATAGGCGAATTCCTCGACCACGTCGGAGCCGACGATGCCGACCTGGGCAGCGCCATGGGCGACGAAGGTCGCGACGTCGAAGGCGCGGACGCGGATCAGGCGGGTTTCGCTACCCTCACAGGCGAAGGACAGCGCGCGGCTGTTCTTGTCGTGGAACTCGGCTTCGGGCACCACACCGGCGCGTGCCATCAGCGGCAGCGCCTCATCGAGCAGGCGCCCCTTGGGCACGGCGAAAGTCAGCGGTTGGGCCATAACCGGCGCGCATTAGGCTGGCGGGGCGGAAAGGGCAACATGGCGCAGACAGGCGATGCAGCAGGTTTCTCGGGGCGGTCGGTGGCGGAGGCCTTCGCCAACCAGGTCGACTATTGCCGCAGCAACGACGCGCCGCTGACCGCGCGGATCGTCGCGGCGGTCGCGGCGCAGCTCGACCGGCCCGATCCCGGTGCCTTCGTCGAGCGGATTCGCGACTGGGCGGGCATGCCGCTGGCCGATGCCCTGCCGCTGCGCGCCGCAGGCGGGCTCCATGCGCTGCACCTCGCCGGGACCGCGCCCGAACTCGCCCCGATCTATGCGGGCGAGCCGGCCGACGATGCGGGAATCGTGGCCGCGGTGATCGCCCGCCACGAAGCCGCGCTGCTGCCCTGGCTGGACGGTCCGCCGCAGACCAACGAGGCGGGGCGCTCGTGCGGGTTCGTCGCGGGGCTGCTGTGGCTGGCCGACCGGGGCCTGCCGCCGCGGTTCGATTGCCTGGAGATCGGCTCCAGCGCCGGGATCAACCTGATGATGGACCGCTATGCCTACGAGCTGGGCGGGGTCTCGGTCGGGCCGCGGGAGGCCGCGATGCGCTTCGCTCCCGAATGGCGCGGCCCTCCGCCGCCTGACCGGCCCATCGAATTCGTCTCGCTCAAGGGCTGCGACGTCGCGCCGATCGACCTGACCGACCCGGCCCAAGCGCTGCGGCTGAGGGCCTACGTCTGGCCAGAGCAGACCGGCCGCTTCGCCCGGTTGGACAGGGCGATCGCCGAAGCGCGCCGGGCCAGGCCGGACCTTGTCCGCCTGGATGCCGCCGACTTCGTCGAGCAACAACTCGCCCTGCCGCAGGAGGCCGGGACGACCCGGGTGCTGATGCACTCGATCGTCTGGCAATATGTGCCCGGCGACCAGCAGGAGCGGGTGAGGGCCGCCATGGCCACGGCCGGGGCGCGGGCCACCGCCGAGCGCCCGCTCGCCTGGGTGGCGCTGGAAGCGAACCGTACCTTGCTCCATCACGGGCTGAGCCTGCGCTATTGGCCCGGCGGCGAAGAGGATCAGCTCCTCGCCGCGGCCCATGCCCATGGGGCCTGGCTGGAGTGGTTGGCGGGCTAACGCCGCCGGCAACTGGAACTTCAGGTTGTGCGCGCTAGAAACGCGTCGAGCACTGCGTTCACCCGCTCGGGCGTCTCCCAGGTGACGAAGTGGTTCGCCTCCGGAATCCGTGCGATCTCCAGGTCCGCGACGTGGTCTTCCAGTCCTTCGAGATTGACCGGTAGCAGCGCCTCGTCCTCCATGCCCCAGATCACCAGGGTCGGGATCGTCAGCCTGGGCAGGGGCGGGTCCTCATAGCCTTCGGGCAGGGCATAGGGCGCGTCGAGCGGGGGGAAGTCGACCCGGCTGGCGCGGTACCAGTTGAGCATGGCGAAGGCGGCCTCGCGGTCCTGCCAGCCGGCGAGGAGGTCCATCTGCTCCTCGGGCTCCATCGGCGCGCGCTCCTTCTCGAACCGAATCGCCTTCATCAGCAGGCCGCCGAGTCCGAACTGGCGGACGATCTCGTCGTTGGCGGGATCGCGGAACTCGCGGGCATACTGGCTCGCGGCGCGCTGGGCGGGATCGAGCCACAGGGCGCGGGGGAAGATCACCGGATGCGGCGCATTGGCGAGCACGGCCCGGGTTACCCGGCCCTGCAGTCCGCCGAGGATCGCCACGCCCCAGGCGAGCGCGCCGCCCCAGTCGTGGCCGAGGATGGTGAACTGCCCCACGCCGAGCGCGTCGGCGAGTTCGAAGACGTCGCCGATCAGCTTGTCGACGCGGTAGTTCTCCACGCCCGCGGGCTTGGACGAGCCGCGATAGCCGCGCTGGTCGGGGGCGATGCAGCGGTAGCGGCCCGCAAGGTGCGCGATCTGGTGGCGCCAGGTGCGGTGGCTCTCGGGAAAACCGTGGAGGAAGATCAGCGCCTCGCCGTCACCCCCGCCCTGTTTTGGCAGGCCGGTGTCCCAGACGTCGAGTTCGATGCCCGAAGCCAGAGTGACCCGCGTCAACTCGCTCACGGATAGGACACAGTCTTCGGCGCCTCGGGAATCGGAATATATTCCAGCTCGTCGCCAGGTACCTTGGGGAAGCGAAAATTGTTCCAGTCGTCGCGGGCCTGCTGGATCCGCTCGCGCGAGGAGGAGACGAAGTTCCACCAGACGTGGCGCCGCGTCGTGAAGGCCTCACCGCCGAGCAGCATGACGCGGCCGCCGCCATCGGAAGACAGGGTCATCGCGGCGCCCGGCCTGAGCACCGTCAGCTCGTAGAGGCCGAGCGGCTGGCCGTCGATCGCGGCCTCGCCGCCGACCAGCATGACCGCGCGCTCGTCCGCTTCCGCGTCGATCGGCAGGCGCCCCGAGGCGCCGAGCACGATGTCGGCATAGATCGTTTCGGCGTGGCAGGTGGTCGGCGCGGTCTTGCCCCACAGGCTGCCCATGATCACCTGGGCGCGGACGCAGGTATCCTCGATCAGCGGCAACTCGGTCTGCGCCTCGAAGGCCGGGGCGATCTCCTCCTGGCCGTCGGGCAGGGCGAGCCAGGTCTGCATCCCGTAGAGCTTCGGGCCGCCGGGGCGTTCGGAAGCGGGGCTGCGCTCGGAATGGACGATGCCCGATCCGGCGGTCATCAGGTTGACCTGGCCGGGGCGGATCGTGGCGTAGCTTCCCAGGCTGTCGCGGTGGTCGATCGCGCCCTCGAACAGCCAAGTGACCGTGGCGAGGTTGATGTGCGGGTGGGACCGAACGTCCATCGCCTGCCC
>JBQCGM010000021.1:0-8015 GCA_051955585.1 Novosphingobium sp. | reverse complement strand
TCGGTCGGCTAAGCGCCGCTATGCGGCACGAGGTCCCCCCCTGCGCGGGGGCGCAGGCGATCAGACGACCTCACGCAAAATTCTTGAAAAACCATTCACCGATCACGCAGGGCTTGTCCTCGCCCTCGATCTCCACTGTTACCTCGGCGGTCTGCTGCCACTGGCCAGGGCGCTTCTCGACCAGTTCGAGCAGCTTGAAGTGGCCGCGGATGCGCTTGCCCTCCTTTACCGGGGTCAGGAAGCGGACCTTGTTGAAGCCGTAGTTGACGCTCATCATCACCTCGGGCTTCTCGCAGGCGGTTTCCATCATTCGCGAGAGCAGCGACAGGGTGAGGAAGCCGTGGGCGATCGTACCCCCGAAGGGCGTGGCCTTGGCCAGGTCGGGATTGACGTGGATGAACTGGTGATCCTCGGTGGTGTCGGCAAAGGCGTCGATCCGCGCCTGATCGACCACGATCCAGTCCGAAGTGCCGATGTCCTGGCCGACCTTTGCGGCCATGTCCTGCAATTTCATGAGGGCACTCTCCTAACTCGGCTTTGGTCATAGATGGGCCATGCCGGGCCGGTGCGCAACGCCGGAAAACCGTGGGAAATTGAGAAAATCGCAAGCATTCGCGCTTAACGCTACGGCAACCTTGGGGAAGCCGGCGCAATGAATTCGATGAGCGGAAATTTCACGCCGCGCGGCGGCGCGAACCGGCGCCTTATCGCGCTCGAGCTCAACGAGCTGTGCCCCGCCCTGCTCGCCCGGTGGATGGCCGACGGCAACTTGCCCAACTTCAAGCGCCTCCACGATTCGAGCGAAGTCTTCACCACCCGCGCCGACGTCGAGGAGCCCGCGCTGCTCGAACCGTGGATCCAGTGGTATTCGGTCCATACCGGCTTGCCCTACGACCAGCACCGCGTCTTCCACCTGACCGAGGGCAAGCGGGGCGGGCACGACGACGTCTTCCGGCTCCTGCTCGCCGCAGGACGCCGGGTGGCGAGCTTCGCCTCGATGAACGTCGCGCCGTTCTCCGGCGCGGGCAGCCTGTTCGTCGGCGACCCCTGGTCGGAGGAAGGCGACGCTTCGCCCGCCGAGCTCAACGTCTACAACCGCTTCGTCAGCCGCAACGTCCGCGAATATTCCAATGCCTCGGACCGGATGGGCGCCGGCGACTACGCCCGGTTCCTGGCTTTCATGGCGAGCCACGGCCTGAGCGCCGCGACCGTCGCGGGGATCGTGAAACAGCTCGGCGAAGAAAAGTTGACCAGCCGCGAACTGTCGTGGCGCC
Organism: Novosphingobium sp.; assembly: GCA_051955585.1. Classification (GTDB taxonomy): domain Bacteria; phylum Pseudomonadota; class Alphaproteobacteria; order Sphingomonadales; family Sphingomonadaceae; genus Novosphingobium. Next base: position 6,741 of record JBQCGM010000021.1, on the reverse strand, counting down.
GCGTGGCGATCCTCGACGCGCTGCAGTTCGACGTCTTCCGCTCCTACTACCGCAAGCTGCGCCCCGACTTCGCCAGCTTCTTCGCCAACAGCGTCGCCCATCTCCAGCATAGCTATTGGCGGCACATGGATCCCGAGCCCTTCACCGTGCGCCCCGACGCCGCCGAGATGGCCAGCTACGGCGAGGCGATCCGCACCGGCTATATGGCGATGGACAAGATCGTCGGCCGCTTCCTGAAGCTGGCCGAGGCCGAGGGCGCCACGCTGATGTTCCTCACCGCGCTGAGCCAGCAACCGTTCCTGCGGCACGAGGAGCTGGGCGGGCAGCATTTCTATCGGCTCCATTCGGTCGAGGCCTTCCTCAAGCGGATCGGCGTCACGGCGAGCGAAGTCTCGCCGACGATGACCCACCAGTACCTCGCCCAGTTCGGTTCGGCCGAAGCTGCGAAGGATGCGCGGGATCGCCTCGCCACGCTGCGGCTGGAGGACGGGCGCCGGCTCTTCGGCTTCCCCGAGGTCGAGACCGAGCCGGGCTCGCTCTACTTCGGCTGCCAGATCTCCACCCGCACCGCGCCCGAGACGCCGGTGCTCGACGGCGTCACAGCGATGCCCTTCGGCGCGCTGTTCTACCGGATCGACGCGATCAAGAGCGGGCGGCACCATCCCGATGGTGGCCTGTGGATCCAGACCGGGCGGCACCGGCTTCATTCCGACAAGCCTTCGATCCTGGACGTCCTGCCGACACAACTGGACCTGCTCGGCGTGACCGCACCGCAGGGGCTGGCGGGCAGGAGTTTGGCGGGGGTTTTGGCTTCCTAAAATCCTCCCCGAGACAAGCTCGGGGAGGATTTGGTCAGGCCACCACCATCTTGCGCTTCTGCGGCAACACCGGCGTGCGGACCGGGCGGTCGAGCCGGCGGCAGTACGACCACAGCCCGCACTGCAGCGCGATCAGCATCAGGATGAACGGCTGGTAGGCGATGCCGACGAACAGCGAGCCCAGCAGGTAGACCAGCTGCGCCTGCTGCAGCGCATTGGCAAAGGGCGCCTGCCACCGCTTGGCCGCATCCCCGGGCGCCTCTGCCGCCAGCTTGCGCCAGCGGCGCTGGATGCGCTCCATCTGCCACAGACCGAGCACCTGGATCCACAACCACAGCGCCAGGCCGAAATAGCCCTGCTCGCCCAGCATCTCGAAGTAGCTGGAATGGTAGGCGCGGCCCTTGTCCTCGACGTCCTGGAATTCCAGGGTGGTTTGCCCACCGGAGGTCTTGGCCACGACGGTGCGGTACTTGATCCGGTTGGCGCGGTAGGCGTCGAAGCCGCCGCCACCGGGATTGTCCTTCACGTAGTCGAGCGTCCACTTCCACACCGCCACGCGGGTCGAGGCGGAGTTGTCCGACTGGTGGTTCTCGATCGTGCCCATCCGCTCCTTGAAGCTCTGCGGCAGGAAGGGGATCGCCATCAGCCCCGCCAGCCCGGCGAGACCGACGAACAGCATCCGCCGCTTGACGTAGCGCAGCGAGAGCACGCCGATCAGGCCGAGGCAGAGCAGCCCGGTGCGCGCCTGGGTCCCGACCGGCATCAGCATGCAGGCGAAGATCAGCGCTCCGGCGAAGGTCCAGACCCGCCAGTCGGGCTTGAATATCGTCCCGTGCCGGGCGAGCCAGACGATCAGCGGAATGATCGCGATCGCCACGGTGGAGAGGATCGAGCCCTCGTAGATCCCGGTGTTGTCGTTCACGAACAGCGGCAGCGTGCCATAGCCGCCGCCGCCGACCACGGTCTTGATCCCGCCGCCGACGATGATCGCGCCGGCGGTCAGCACCATCGTCAGGGTCACCGCCTCGAACCGCAGGCGGGTGCGCAGGGTCAGCGGCAGGAAGATCGCGAAGACCAGGCCCTTCCACACCCAGGCCCATTTCTCCCCGGCTTCGACCGGGAAGTCGGCGGTCATGGTGGTATAGCCGACATAGGCGAGCAGGACCGCCAGCAGGACCTGGCGCAGGGTGAAGCGACTGTCCTCCTTCCTGTCGAGCACCAGCCAGCCGCCGAAGCACAGGACGAAGGCGATCAGCGAGATCGGGATCTTGGCGAGGATCGCATAGGAGATCTTCTGCGGGACCAGAACATCGATATATACATAGGCCAGCACCCACAGGAACGGCCGGCGCAGGCCGAGCGCGAAGAGGGCGAAGACGAAGAGGGCAAGCGCGACGCTAGTCATCGGCGTGCGGCTCGGGCGGGGGGTCGCGGTCGAGGTCGTCGCGGCCGAGCAGGCGCACGGCGGCAAGCGCCAGCAGCGCGTGGATCAGCCCGAGCGCGAAGTAGTCGATCATAGGTCTGCGGCGCTAGCACAGGGCGGTTGACGGGCCGTTAAGCGTTAAGCGCCTAGGGTCTCCTGAAGATTTCGCCCTCGCCGGGTTTGCTTGGACTCCAAATGCAGCGATGACCCGTATTCTTCACGTCCTCGACCACTCCTTGCCGCTGCAGAGCGGCTACACCTTCCGCACGCGCGCCATCCTCAAGGCGCAGCAAGGGCTGGGTTACGAGGTCCGCGGCGTGACCGGTATCCGCCATTCCGCCCCAGGACCGAGCCCCGAAGAGGCCGACGGTCTGACCTTCCACCGCACCGAGGGCACGGCGAGCGGCCCGCCAGGCCTGCGCGAATGGCGCGAGATCGGTCTGCTGGCCGACACGATCGGCCAGGTCTGCGACGAGTGGCGGCCCGACATCGTCCACGCCCATTCCCCGGCGCTGTGCGGCCTGGCGGCGGCGCGCGTGGCCAAGGCGCGGGGCATTCCCTTCGTCTACGAGATCCGCGCCTTCTGGGAGGATGCCGCGGTCGGCAACGGCACGGGCCGCGAAGGCTCGGTCAAGTATCGCTTGACCCGGGCCCTGGAGGACCATGTGGTCAGGGCGGCCGATGCCGTGGTGACGATCTGCGACGGCCTGCGCGGCGACCTGATCGCGCGCGGCGTCTCGCCCGAGCGGGTCACCGTCTCCCCCAACGGCGTCGACCTCTCGCTGTTCGGCGAGCCGGCTGCTCGCGATCCGACGCTGGCGGAAGAACTCGGCCTCGGAAACAGCCCGGTGATCGGCTTCATCGGCTCGTTCTACGATTACGAGGGGCTCGACGACCTGATCGCCGCCATGCCCGCGCTGATCGCCCGCCAACCGCAAGCAAAACTCCTGCTGGTCGGCGGCGGGCCGCGCGAGGCCGCCTTGCGCCAGCAAGCCGCGGCCTCGCCCGCGGCGCGGGCGATTCGCTTCGTCGGCCGCGTCCCGCACGATCAGGTCGAACGCTACTACGCTCTCACCGACGTCCTCGCCTATCCGCGCAAGGCGAGCCGGCTGACCGACCTCGTCACGCCGCTCAAGCCGCTGGAAGCCATGGCCCAGGGCAGGCTCGTCGCCGCCTCGGCGGTCGGCGGGCACCGCGAGCTGATCACCGACGGCGTCACCGGCACGCTCTTCGCGCCGGACGAGCCGGCGGCCTGTGCCAAGGCCCTCGCCGACCTGCTTGACGACCGCTCGAATTGGGACGAACGCCGCGCCGCTGGTCGCGCACATGTCGCCGCAAGGCATGACTGGGCCCGCAACGTTGAACGTTATCAGGCCATTTACCAAAAGCTGTTAGTTGGTCAGCCAGCAAGGCATGCGGTCCAGGCCGCGTGACGGGATCGAAAACGGGGTAGAGACTTGGCTGAAGACCGCAAACCCGCCCGGGGCAACACCCCCGTGACCTGGCATCCGCTGTTTCCGGCGATGCTCGCCGTGTGGTTCGGCGCGCTGTTTGGCCTCGGCGTGCTCGCCGTGCGGACCGCCCTGCTCGAAGCCGCCGTGCTTTCGCTCGGCATCGATCGACTGATACCCGCCGCCGCCCCGCCGCTCGGCGTCACGGCGCGGATCCTCCTTGCCCTCGCCTTCGCGCTGACCGGTGCGGCGATCGGGGGCGCGATCGGTCTGGCTATGGCCCGCTCGCGCCCGGACAACGTCGCTCGCCGCGCTGAAGCCGCCGCTGCCCGGGAAGCCGCTCGCGAGGCCAAGGCGGCCGAAGCCCCGGTTGTCCCTGCCGAATCTGCGGCCGAACCCGGCGAACCGCTGGGCTTCATCGACATTTCCCAGCTCGACCTCGGCGAAGAGCTGCGAATCGAGCCCGAGCCGAAAGCCGAAGTCGAACCAGAAATCGAGATCATCACAGCGGACGATTCCCTGCCCGAAGCCGAGCTCAAGCCGGCTCGCGCCTTTGAGCGCCCGCTGGATCCGGTCTCCTTCCCGCTGCCCGATTCGTTCCCGGTACCGGGCGGCGCGGCAGCGGCGCGGCTGACCGCGGCCTCGCTCGACAGCCTGTCGCACCTCGAGCTGATCGAGCGCCTGGCCCTCTCGCTGCAAAAGCGCCGCGAGGAGGCCGCCGCGACCCGGGGTGAAGCCGCCCCAGCGACCACCGCTCCGGAGGCAGCGGCCCCGGTGCAGGCACCCGCGGCCTCTTCCTACCATCCTCCCGTCAGCGATGCCGCTGCCGAGCGTGGCTATGCCTCGCTGCGCGGGCTCACCCGGCCGCCGCTGCAGGACGAGGGGAAAAGCCCTGCCATAGCGCGCTTTCCCGACCCCCTCCCGCCCACCGACAACGCCCGCCAGACGCCGGAAGCCACCGAGCGTGCGCTGCGCGAGGCCCTCGCGACGCTCCAGCGGATGAGCGGCGCGGCCTGATCCCGCATTACTTGCGGCAAACCGCTGCAAGTGCGATAATCCCCCGTCGCAAGCGCGCACGGCGCGGCAGGTCCGGCGGCTTTGGCCGCTCTTCGCGCCATTGTTCGCGGTTGCAAAATTGCCATCTTATCGTCATGGGGGCCGTTCGCGCCGAATCCGCCGCTTTTGCGGCTGGGCGAGTCGCGTTTCAATGCCCGGGAACGAGCGATCTCCCGCCGCGACCCGGGCCGACGACAGGATGATTTATCGATGGGTTTCCCGGCGCCTCAGGGCCTCTATGATCCGCGTAACGAACATGACGCCTGCGGCGTCGGCTTTGTCGCCCATATCAAGGGCGCGAAAAGCCATGCGATCATTACCCAGGCGCTCGAGATCCTGAAAAACATCGACCACCGCGGGGCGGTGGGCGCCGATCCGCTGCTGGGCGACGGCGCGGGCATCCTGATCCAGACCCCCGACGCGCTGTTCCGCAAGTGGGCGGCGACCGAAGGCCTGACCCTGCCCGCCGCCGGCGACTACGCCGTCGCCATGTGCTTCCTCCCGCAGGACGAGGCGAGCCGCGAATTCATCGTCGCCACCTTCGAGAAGTACATCGAGAAGGAAGGCCAGAAGCTGATCGGCTGGCGCGACGTGCCCGTCACGCTCGACGGCCTGGGCAAGGCCGTGCTCGAATCGATGCCGAAGATCCGCCAGTGCTTCGTCGGCCGCGGCGAGAACTGCGACGACCAGGACGCCTTCGAGCGCAAGATCCTGGCGATCCGCAAGCAGACCCAGAACCCGCTCGAGACCCTGGCCGAAAAGCACGGCCTGCCCGGCATCGCCGAGCTCTACATGCCGAGCTTCTCGAGCCGGACGATCGTCTACAAGGGCCTGCTGCTGGCGACCCAGGTCGGCTCGTTCTACGACGACCTGCGCGATCCGGACTGCGTCTCGGCGCTCGGCCTGGTCCATCAGCGCTTCTCGACCAACACCTTCCCCAGCTGGAAGCTGGCGCACCCCTACCGCTTCATCGCCCACAACGGCGAGATCAACACGGTGCGCGGCAACGTCAACTGGATGAATGCGCGCCGCCGCACGATGGAATCGGAGCTGCTCGGCCCCGATCTCGACAAGCTGTGGCCGATCATCCCGCACGGCCAGTCGGACACCGCCTGCCTCGACAACGCGCTCGAGCTGCTGCTTGCCGGCGGCTACAGCCTCGTCCACGCGATGATGGTGCTGATCCCCGAGGCCTGGGCCGGCAACCCGCTGATGGATGCCAAGCGCCGCGCCTTCTACGAATACCATGCCGCGCTGATGGAACCGTGGGACGGCCCCGCCGCCGTCGCCTTCACCGACGGCCGCCAGATCGGCGCCACGCTGGACCGCAACGGCCTGCGCCCGGCGCGCTTCCTGGTCACCGACGACGACCTGGTGGTCATGGCCTCCGAAAGCGGCGTCCTGCCGATCAAGGAGGACAACATCGTCCGCAAGTGGCGGCTCCAGCCGGGCCGCATGCTCCTGATCGACTTCGAGCAGGGCCGCATCATCGAGGACGAGGAAATCAAGGCCCAGCTCGCCAGCGAGCATCCCTATGAGGAGTGGCTGGAAAGCGCCCAGTACAACCTCAAGGACCTAGACCTGATCCAGCCCGAGCTGGCCCAGCGGCCGACCGAGACGACCACGCTCCTCGATCGCCAGCAGGCCTTCGGCTACACCCAGGAGGACACCAACAAGTTCCTCGAGCCGATGGCCGCCAACGGCGACGATCCGATCGGCTCGATGGGCACCGACACGCCGATCGCGGTGCTGTCGAACCGCAGCCGGCTGCTCTACGACTACTTCAAGCAGAACTTCGCCCAGGTCACCAACCCGCCGATCGACCCGATCCGCGAGGAACTGGTCATGAGCCTGGTCTCGATGATCGGGCCGCGGCCGACCCTGCTGGGCCGCCAGGCCGGCACGCACAAGCGGCTGGAAGTGGCGCAGCCCATCCTCACCGACGAGGACGTGGCCAAGATCCGGTCGGTGCACGAACTGCTGGACGGCGCGT
>JBQCGM010000020.1:0-12719 GCA_051955585.1 Novosphingobium sp. | reverse complement strand
GGGGGGGGGGGGGGCGGCTGGCCCAACACACCGGCGGCGTGGCGCGCCAGCCCTAGCGACCCCCCCGGGGGGGCCTGGGCCCCGCCCCCCCCCCCCCACGAACGGGAGGGGTTTGCATCGGGCGATCCAGCCGCTAACCGCGCCCGCATGGAATATATCAGCACCCGCGGCTCTGCGCCGTCGCTCGATTTCGCCGGCGCCACCCTGGCCGGGCTCGCTTCCGACGGCGGCCTCTACGTGCCCAAGGAGTGGCCCTCGTTCTCCAAGGACGAGATCGCCGCGATGGCCGGCCTGCCCTATGCCGAGCTCGCCGCCAGGATCATGGCGCCGTTCGTCGCGGGGAGCCTGAGCGAAGAGCGCCTGCTCGAGCTGTGCCAGGCCGCCTACGGCCGCTTCGCCCATGCCGCGGTGACCCCGCTCAAGCAGCTCGACGAGCAGCAATGGCTGCTGGAGCTGTTCCACGGGCCGACGCTGGCGTTCAAGGACGTGGCGCTGCAGCTGCTCGGCCTGCTCTTCGAGGAATTCCTCGCGCGCGGCGACCAGAACCTGACCATCGTCGGCGCGACTTCGGGCGACACCGGCTCCGCGGCGATCGACGCGGTGGCGGGCAGGGCCAAGGTGGACATTTTCATGCTCCACCCCAAGGGCCGCGTCTCCGACGTCCAGCGCCGCCAGATGACGACCGTGCTGGCGCCCAACGTCCACAACATCGCGATCGAGAACGCCACTTTCGACGATGCCCAGGCGGCGGTGAAGCGGATGTTCAACGACACCGCGATGACCAACCGCTTCAACATCGGCGCGGTCAATTCGATCAACTGGGCGCGGCTGATGGCCCAGGTGGTCTATTACTTTGCCGCCGCGCTCCAGCTCGGCGCGCCGCACCGCGCGGTCGCCTTCTCGGTGCCGACGGGCAACTTCGGCGACGTCTTTGCCGGCTACGTCGCGCACAAGATGGGCCTGCCCGTTGCGCAGCTGATCGTCGCGACCAACGTCAACGACATCCTCCACCGCGCGCTGTCGAACGGCGACTATTCGCAAGGGACCGTCACGCCGACCGCCGCGCCCTCTATGGACATCCAGGTGTCCTCGAACTTCGAGCGCCTGCTGTTCGATCTCGGCGGCCGCGACGGCAAGGCCCTGGCCGAGCAGATGGCCGGCTTCGAGGCGACCAAGGCGATGCAGCTGACCAATGCCCAGCGCGAAGGCGCGGCGAAGCTATTCTCGAGCGCCCGTGCCGATGCCGACGACATGGCCCGCGCGATCCGCTGGGCCTGGGAAGCCAGCGGTGAGCTGCTCGATCCGCATACCGCGATCGGCCTCCACGCCGCGCGTGCCTTCGGCCTGTCGGAAGAGATTCCCGTGGTCACCCTGGCTACCGCGCACCCGGCCAAGTTCCCCGACGCGGTCGAGCGCGCCACCGGCCACCGGCCTTCGCTGCCCGCGCGGGTCGGCGATCTGTTCGAACGCGCCGAGCGCTGTGCCGACCTACCGGGCGACTATGCGGCAATCGCAGACTACGTGGCCGCCAACGCGGTGCCCAAGGCTGGCTGATGGTCTACTCCATTCCGTTCGTGTCGAGCGAAGTCGAGACACCGGGCGCGGCGTGTCTCGACTTCCGCCGAAGGCGGAAGTTTACCCTGAGCGAAGTCGAATGGGCTCGACACGAACGGGGGCTGGGCCTTGGCTGAACTACAAACGAACCCGCAGCTCCTGATCGGTGAGGGCTGGGCGGACTACGGCCTGATCGACAGCGGCGACGGGCGCAAGCTCGAGCGATACGGCCCGTAGCGCTTCATCCGGCCCGAGCCGCAGGCGCTGGGGATGCCCAAGCTCGCGCGCTGGGCCTCCGATGGCGAATTCGTGCCGGCCTCGGACGATGACGGCGGCGGCCGCTGGCAGTTCGCCCGGCCGGTGCCCCAGGAAGGCTGGCCGCTCGCCTGGAACGATGTCCGCTTCACCGCCCAGTGCACCCCGTTTCGCCACCTCGGCTTCTTTCCCGACATGGCCCCGGTGTGGGACTGGATGGGCGAGCGCCTGACGGACAAACAGGATGCCGCGACGCTCAACCTGTTCGGTTATACCGGCGTCGGCACCCTGGCGCTGTCGGCCTACGGTGCGGTCACCCACGTCGATGCTTCGAAGAAGTCGGTCGCCCAAGCCCGCGCCAATGCCGCGCTGTCCGGCATGGAGGTCCGTCCGGTCCGCTGGATCGTCGACGACGCCGCCAAATTCGCCGCGCGCGAAGTGCGGCGGGGGAAGCGCTACGACGGGATCATCCTCGATCCCCCCAAGTTCGGCCGGGGGCCGGAGGGCGAGGTCTGGCGGCTGGAGGATCACCTTCCCGGCCTGATCGCCGACTGCCGCAAGCTGCTGGATGGAGACAGCCGCTTCCTGTTCCTGACGGTCTACGCCGTGCGAATGTCCTCGCTGGCGATCGCCGGGTTGCTGGACGAGGTCTTCGCCGACCTGCCGGGCACGATCGAGCACGGCGACCTCGCGGTCAGGGAAGATGACGGCGGCAGGCTGCTCCCGACCGCCATCTTCGCCCGCTGGCGCAACGACTGACCTCGATCAGCGCTTGCCCTTCGGCTTGCGGAACTTCAGCACGAACTGGTCGGTCTTGCCGCGCACGCCGCTGTCGAAGACCTGGCTGGTGTGGTTGTCGGCCGGGTGGCGCAGCACTTCGCTGCGGCCTTCCAGCTTGAATCCGGCGGCCTCGACCTCGCGGATCACTGCGGCGCTTTCGATACGGTGAAGCGTATTGGTGACCGAGGCGCCCGCCCCAGGCGCGGCTTCGTGGTCGCCGACTAGGTAGATGCCGCCCGGCTTCAGCGCGGCGAAGGCGGCGGCGTTGGTCCTGGCGGCGCCGTCCTTGCCGGTGGCGTCGGCGGGGCGGTTCTTGAAGTCGTGATAGTTCTGCGTGGTCCAGACCAGGTCGACCGGTTCGGGCGCCAGGCTGCCGTCGGTCGCGGTGTGGAGCGAAGTGTTCGGATGGGCGGCCTTCCAGGCGTCCATCCAGGCCACCGGGCGCGAGGAGGTGGCATAGACCTTGCCGTGGGCGCCCACCGCCAGGCTCAGCAGGCGGGTGAAGTAGCCGCCGCCGGGAGAAATCTCGGCGACCTTGGTGCCGGGGCGAACCTCGGCGAAGGCGAGCAGGTCGGCGGGCTTGCGGTCCTCGTCGCGCTGGAGATCGGCCGGGGGCCGAGCGTCGTTGACGAGTACCCGGGCGAAGTCGCTGGGCTTCTGCGCCGCCACCAACGGAGCCGCGACGAGTGCCAGCGCGCCGATGCCGATATGCCAAGCCTTCATTGTCGGTCCCCTTCGAGCGTTTTGCCGGGCGATCCTAACAGGCCGACCGGCGATCTCAATGCGCGTCAGCGCCAGGCCGGCCCCTTGATCGTATCCCCCTGGGCCTTGATCCGGTCGAGCAGGCCGTCGGGCTCGGCCAGAACGCGCAAGGGGGCGACCATCATCGTCACTCCGCGCCGCTGGAACGACGCGGCGAGCTCGTCGGTCCATTGCTTGCGGAACTGCGGGCCGTAGCGCGGGTCCGTCCAGGGCCAGCAGGAATTGAGCGCGACCTCCAGGGGGGAGGCCATGACCGTGGGAATGTCGAACCGGGTCCAGGCGTCACCCCGCGCCTGGATAATCTCAGGCCCGGCTTCGACCGCGGCCATCGCGGTGTCCAGGCAGCGGACGTGCTCCTCGGGCCTGGAGGCCAGGAGCCCGTCGATCAGCTGGCTGACGATCACCGTGCCGACCGGGCGCACCGGGATGTTCGCACCGGAGGCCGTGCGGCGGACGATCTTGGCGACGTCGCTGGTCGCGTCCTTGTCGTAGTCGAGCCGGCGGGTCAGGAGCTCGCGCGCGGTCAGGAAGAACGACTGGCGCGCGTAGGACTTGCCGTAGGACACCTCCAGCGCGGCAAGGCGGCGCTGCTGATCCGGCGTCAGATAGTCGTTTGCGACCTTGCCCTTGGGCAGCTTGACGAGCTTGCCACCCTTGAACAGTAGCTTGAAAATCAGCCCCGGGCCCCAGCTCGCCTTGGCATCGACGACGACGGTCTTGGCGCGCCGGGTCGCCGCCTCGAGCCGCGCAGGCTCCCAAGGGGTGGCCTTGGGCACCTCCGAAATCTCGCCGACCAGCAGGATCGTGGCGTCGCCGCGGGTCACCTCCCACATCGGCGCGCCCGAACGGCGGGCCTCGACGACGATCTCGGCAGCTTCGCTGTCGGGGGCGGCCTGGCCCCAGGCGGTGGTGGCAAGCAGTAGGCAACCGGCAACGGCGGCCAAGGACCGTTTCATCATCAAATCTGATCCCGGTCCCCCTTCGGTGCGCAGGTAATAGCACAGTCCGAATCGCGGGCAATGTGGACATGGAGCCATTCCGGTGCCAATCGCGCGGCTCAGCCGACAGGACCCCAAGCTTGACCGACAGCCTGATTCTCGAAGTCGCCAATCTCGAAGTCGACGTGCTCACCGGGATCTACTCGGAGGAGACCGGCAAGCCGCAGCCGCTGCGCATCTCGATCGCGGTGCGGCTGAAGCCCGCCCCTCGCTACGAAGCCGCGACGCCGCTCTCGGCCAGCAAGAACTACATGGACCTCAAGTTCGCCGCCGCCGAGGCGCTGCCGGCAGGCGTTCACTTCAAGCTGATCGAGGCGGTCGCCGACCACATCTGCGACACCCTGTTCGTCCAGGACGAACGGGTAGAGGCGGTGACGGTGAAGATCGTCAAGCTGGCGATCAGCGAGGCCGGCGAGGAGATCGGCATGACCCTGACGCGGGAGCGCCGCTGAGGTGGCGGTGCGGCCTGGAGCATTGCTGCGGGTCCAGGGCTTGGCGGACGGCGCGCTGATGGCCGCAGCGCAGTTCCATGCCGAGATCCTGCCCCAGGCGCTTGAAGTGCTGCTCGGCGGCGAGGACATAATCCTGGCCTTTCCGGCGGCAGACCACTCGCATCGCGCCTGGCGCCTGGCGGTGGTCCAGCAGCTCGCCCGCGACGCCGCGCCGCTGCGGGTCAACGGCCTTGTCGGTGGCAACGAGGCCGCGATCGCCGCCGCCACGACCTACCTGGCCCAGTCGCCCGGCGTGACCGGGCAATTGCTCGCGCTTGATGGCGAGGGCGCGGGTGAGGTACTATCTCCGTCCTGATGTCGCAGCCTGCGCCCCTTATCGACCAGTTCGCCCGGCGGATTTCCTATCTGCGCCTGTCGGTGACGGATCGCTGCGACCTGCGCTGCGCCTATTGCATGCCCGAGCGGCAGACCTTTCTGCCCAAGGCCGAAGTGCTGAGCTTGGAGGAACTGCACAAGCTCTCGCTCGGCTTCATCGCGCGCGGGATCACCAAGCTGCGCCTGACCGGCGGCGAGCCGCTGGTGCGGCGCGACATGATCGAGCTGGTCAAGGCGTTGGGACGCAAGCTGGGGGCCAACGATGGTTCTGGGCGCCTCGACGAACTGACCCTGACTACCAACGCCACGCGCCTTGCCGAATTCGCGGATGTCATCGCGGCGGCAGGGGTGAGGCGGATCAACGTTTCGCTCGATACGCTCGACCGGGAAGCATTCGCCAAGCTCGCCCGGCGCGATTCGCTGCCGCAGGTGCTGGAAGGCATCGCGGCGGCCCGGGCGGCGGGGCTGAAGGTCAAGCTCAACACCGTCGCGCTCAAGGGCGTCAACGAGCAGGAAATCCCGGAGCTGATCGCCTGGGCCCACGGCCAGGACATGGACTTGACGCTGATCGAGGTCATGCCGCTGGGCGAGGTCGAGGAAGACCGGTTCGACCATTACCTGCCGCTCTCCACAGTGCGCGAGGACCTGGAGCGGCGGTGGACGCTGAGCCCCAGCGGCCACCGCACCGGCGGCCCTGCGCGTTACTTCGAGGTGGCGGAAACCGGTGGCAGGCTCGGCCTGATCACTCCGTTGACGAACAATTTCTGCGATGGCTGCAACCGGATTCGGGTGACCGCCACCGGCCAGCTCTATCCCTGCCTCGGCGGCCGCGAGCAAATCGACCTGCGGGCCGCATTGCGTTCGGACGAGCCGGACGCGGCCCTGGCCGATGCGCTCGACCAGGCGATGAAGATCAAGCCGCTGCGCCACCATTTCGATATCTCCGGTCCGGGCGGCGCCCCGGCACTGGCGCGGCACATGTCGATGACCGGTGGCTAAACTCGTTTTCCTGGGCCGGCTGGAGGACATCGCCGGCACGCCGGAGATCGAACTCGATTCGCCGCGCGGAGCGACCCTGGCGCAGGTCATGGCCGGCTTTCCTGCCGAACTGGCGGCCGCGCTGAGCTCGCCCCGTATCCGCATCGCGGTGAACGGCGCCGTCCTGGGGGCGGATGAGCCGCTCGATCGCCTCGCCCTCGTCGAGGGAGATGAGATCGCCTTCCTGCCGCCGGTCAGCGGCGGCTGACATGGGTGCCGATGTCCGCCTGGCGGCCCAGGCTTTCGATCCCGCTGCCGAGCTGGCGCGCTTCACCGCGGTTCATCCGGCCGCCGGGGGCGTGGTGAGCTTTCTCGGCCAGGTCCGCGCGGGCGATTCGGTCGAGGCCCTCGATCTCAAGCACTACGGCCCGCTGACCCTGCCGAACATGGAGGCACTCGCTGCCGAGGCGCTGGAGCGCTGGCCGCTTGCTGGGCTGCTGATCATCCACCGTACTGGAGAGATGGTACCGGCCGATCCGATCGTCCTGGTCGCCGCCGCCGCGCGCCACCGCCGCGACGCCTTCGCCGCGGCGGACTTCGCGATGGACCACCTCAAGAGCCGGTCGTGGTTCTGGAAGCGCGAGAAGCGCGCCGGCACCTGGGAATGGGTCGAGCCCCGGGCCGAAGACTTCGCCGATCTCAAGCGGTGGAAAACCGATCTGGGCGAGCCGTTCGATACGACTCAAGAGCAGCTCGGCGACTAGCTCGCGATCCGCCCGCGCAGCCGGGCGAGCACTTCGTCCTCCTCGCCGATCCAGCCGATCACCCGGTCGCGAGTCGCGGCAATGGCCGTGCCGGTGCCCCCGCCGATCCGTTCCGCTGCGTAGATCTCGTCGAGGTCGGCGAGCGCGACCATCGCCCGGCTGCGCGACGATTCGAGATCGGCCAGGGCAACGCTGGCCTGGGCCCAGTTCTCGCTGCCGACCGAGGCGCCGCTCGCGGCCGAGACCAGCTGCTCGGCGCGGCCCTGCCGGCCGGTGAACTCGCGGTGGGCGGCCTGGGCCTGGTCGGCCAGCTGGGCCAGGCGGGCGGCAAGATCGGCACTGGGCGCCACGACCGGTGGCGGCGCGGTGGTCGGCGGCGCAGGCTCGGCGCTGCCGGTGATGCGTTCCGCCGGGCGGCGCGCGAGCGAGGGATAGTTGTCGTAATCCGCGGCGCAGCCCGCTAGCGGCAGGGCGGCAAGGGCGCAGGCGGCGGCGAGCTGGAGGCGTGTCATCGCGGCTTCCATAGCATGGCGATTTCCTCGCGCCAGCACCGGCGCCACAATTGCCCGGTGACTATGGATAGGCCGATTGACAGGCGAGGGGGCTTCGACTAGGGGCACCGTTCCTTCCGGACCCCTGCATTTGTGCGGGATGACGGAACCTCCCCGGCGGCCACAAGGCTTCCGCGGCCACACGATTTGATAGGTAAGGGTACCATGTTCGCTGTAGTGCGCACGGGCGGCAAGCAATACCGGGTTGCCGCCGGAGACAAGATCGCGGTCGAGAAGCTGGCGGGCGAAGCCGGCGACAAGATCACGCTGGGTGACGTCCTTCTGGCCGGCAGCGACGGCGCCATCGCCGACGCCGCGAAGGTCGTGGTTTCCGCGGAAATCATCGCCCAGGCCAAGAGCGAGAAGGTCATCGTCTTCAAGAAGCGCCGCCGGCACAACTACCGTCGCCGCAACGGTCACCGCCAGCAGCTGACGCTGCTGCGCATCCTCGCCGTCGGCGGTGAGGAAAAGAAGGCTGCCGCCAAGAAGGCCGCTGCCCCCAAGGCTGACGCTGCGCCCGCCGCGGCCGCTGAATAAGAATTCGGAGTAGTTCGAGATGGCACATAAGAAAGCAGGCGGCTCCTCGCGTAACGGTCGCGATTCGGCCGGTCGTCGCCTCGGCGTGAAGAAGTTCGGCGGTCAGGAAGTGATCGGCGGCAACATCATCGTCCGCCAGCGCGGCACCCGCGTCTATCCCGGCGCCAACGTCGGCATCGGCAAGGATCACACGCTGTTCGCCCTCGTCGAGGGCCGCGTGCGATTCCACGACGGCAAGCTCGGCCGCAAGTACGTGTCGGTAGACATGGCTCAGGCAGCCGAATAATCGGATGACCGATACAGGGTCATCCGGACTGGATGGCCCCCTCGGACTCCGATGAGTCCGAACGAACGAGGGAGAGGGGCCAGCCCGTCTCCCTTTTTTCGTCTCTCCCTCAGCACCGGTTTCGCACGGCGGCGCGCATTCGGCTCGCCAGATCGAATTGCGTAACCGCGATGTCACGCACCGTGCCTAAGTGCCGGCGCGGGGCGAGGAGTGGAGACGTAAGATGTTCATTCGCAGCGAACGGCTGTTCCTGAGACCCGGCTGGCCCGAGGACTGGGCCGAGATGACCGCGCGCATCGGCGACGCCGCGATCGTCCGCAACCTGGCGCATGCGCCCTGGGCGGCCACCGGCTCCGACGAGCGCGATCCCGGCGATCCGCGTTGCCCACAGCTCCTAGTGACTCTTCCGACCAGCGAAGGCTCGGAGGTGATCGGCTGCGCCGGCTTGGCACCGGGCCTCGAAGGCATCGAGCTGGGCTATTGGATCGCGCGCGAGCGCGGCGGCCAGGGCTATGCGACGGAGGCCGTGCGTGCCCTGCTCAGCCTGGCGCGCACGCTGGGCCATCGCCGCATCGTCGCCAATCACTGCCGGGACAACCACGCCTCGGGCGCGGTGCTGCGCAAGGTCGGCTTCCGCCCGACCGGCGAAACCCGGCTGCGGTTCTGCATCGAGCGCGGCGTCGAGGTTCCGGCCGAAGCCTATGCGCTGGAATTCGGCGGGCCCTGCAACTGCGACGACGATCCGGCTTCGCTCATGCGTGCGGCTTGATTGGTCAGATCCTCCCCATTTGCACTGCGTGAAATGGGGAGGATCAGGATGCGGATCAGTTGCCCTGGATCAGGTTCCGGTCGTCGTGGTCCCAGGGATGGAACCCCGGCTTGAAGAAGGCGAACCAGGCCGGAATCAGGCGGCGCAGGACGCCGGGCTTGCCGAACAGGTACTTGGTCACCAGCCAGTGCGCCCGCAGGCCGGTGATGCCGTCCTGGGCCAGCAGGTCCAGCGTATCGCGGATGCGGTGAGGCACGAAGTTGCGCGTCACCAATAGCATCGACAGCGCCCGCAGCCGCCAGCGCCGCCAGGCGCTCCAGTCGCGCGTGGCGTGCAAGTAGGTATCGTAGGCGACGCCCTTGTGCTCGATCTCCTCGACCGCGTGCCAGCGCCACAGGGCGGCGAGCTCCGGATCCGAGTCGGCCAGCAAGGATGGGTCGCTGAGCAGTAGGTGTGCCAGGATCGCGGTATAGTGTTCGAGTGCCATGGTCGCCGCAAGGTTCACGATCTCCGGTCGGCCCTTGGCCAGGTCGAGCATTTCGGAAACGTGATCGTCGATCCGGCTGAGGTCGTAGCCTTGTGCCTGCGCCGCCTTGTTGAAGGCCAGGTGCTCGCGGGTGTGGTTCACTTCCTGCTGGATGAACGCACGGATTTCCTCGGCCAGCTTGGGAGCAGCGCCGGCGCGGTGCGCGCGGACCGATTCGATGAAGAAGGTCTCGCCGCGCGGGAAGGTGGCCGACAGGGCGTTGTGCCAGGCGGTGGCGACGGGATCGCCGCCGCACCACCACCGCTTCGCCCGCGAATCGCGCCCGAACCGCCGGTCGCGCACGGAAATGGTCAGGTCTTCTGGCGTTGGCAGGGCTTGGTTGCCAGCAGGCGCGGGGCGCTCTAGGTCGAAAGCCGAATGTATGGGAGCATTCATGACCTTCCACCTAGATCATTACTGACATTTATGTCAATTAGAAAACGTCTGCCGCCCGCCGAAAGCCGCGGCGCCGCGCTCGACGCGGCGCGCGCGCTGCTGCTCGAAACGGGCCCGGCGGCCGTTACACTAAAGGCGGTGGCTGCGCGAATCGGGCGGACCCATGCCAACCTGCTCCATCATTTCGGGTCCGCCGCCGGCCTGCAGAAGGCCTTGGCGCGGCACATGGCCGAGGCGATCTGCGGTTCGATCGTCGCCGCGGCGATCGCCAAGCGCGCGGGTGTCGGCTCGGCGCGGCAGGTGGTCGACCTGACCTTCGACGCCTTCGACCGCGAAGGGGGCGGAGCGCTCGCCTCGTGGATGCTGCTCAGCGGCAACGAGGATGCGCTCGATCCGATCGTCGAGGCTATTCACGACGTCGTCGACCGGCTCGACGACAGCGGCGGCAGCAGCGGCGAGGCGCTGCGCGAGGTTACGCTTACCCTGGTCCTGCTGGCGCTGGGCGACGCGCTGATGGGCGGGCCGCTGGCCAATTCGCTCGGCCTGCCGCGCGACGTGGCGCGGCGCCGGGCCGAGGCGCTGCTGGTCGATGCCGCGGAAGAACTGGGGCTGGGCTAGCCCTCGACCGCACCCAGCCACTTGGGCAGGTGCGTCGCCGCGATATCCTCGACCCGCAAGTGATCGACGGCCAAGCCGAATTCGGGATAGGCGACGCGCTGTCGCGCCGGGTCAGACTGAGCCAGCGGGACCACCACCAGCCGGCGATTGACCTTCTGCCGCCAGTTCATCCGCGCGGTATTCTCCTGGCCCACGTAGCAGCCCTTGGTGAAGCTCACCCCGTTGAGTTCGGCGGCGTTGCATTCCAGCCAGAGCGTCTCGCCGTCGCCCAGCTCGCGGCGGCCCTCGATCACGCCAAGGCCCAGGCGGTGGGCCCGCCACTGTTCGTCGGCGGCTTCATCGGCATCATCGACCGGGGCGACCCAGCGTTCGCCCAGCGCATCCAGCCGCGGGTCGGGCGCCGCGCCGTCGCCGGCATGGGCGCGCCAATGGACCGCGACCTTGGGATCGATCGCGATCTCGATCGGCCGGCGCAGGCGATAGAGCGAGAGCCGC
Organism: Novosphingobium sp.; assembly: GCA_051955585.1. Taxonomy (GTDB): domain Bacteria; phylum Pseudomonadota; class Alphaproteobacteria; order Sphingomonadales; family Sphingomonadaceae; genus Novosphingobium. The sequence continues at coordinate 1,623 of JBQCGM010000020.1, read as the reverse complement.
TTGACCAGCGCTTCGGCCGCATCGGCCTCGCAGTCGAGCAGCAGGTCCTTGCCTGAGGGCCAGACGATGAAGTCGAACAGGACCTTGCCCTGCGGGGTCAGCAGCCCGGTCCAGACCGGAAGGACGCCCTTGACGTCCTGGGTGACGAGACCCTGGAGGAAGTCGGCGGGATTTTCGCCAGGTCCCTGGGCGGCGTCGCGGGCGGAGAGCCGGATCACGGCGCGGTCGAACAGTCGGCTTGCGGTCATGGCGCTAAAGGTAGTGCAGGCCTCGGGAAAACGGTAGGGGGGCGCGATGTCCGAAACGAGTCTCACTATCCGCCGCCCCGACGACTGGCACGTCCACTTGCGCCGTGGCGCCATGCTGGAGGCCGTGGTGGGCTATACCGCCCGCCAGTTCGCCCGCGCGATCGTCATGCCCAACCTCTCGCCTCCGATCACCACGATCGAGGCCGCGCAGGAATATCGCGCCGATATCCTCGCCGCCGCGGCGGGGGCGGGCCATCCCGAATTCCAGCCGTTGATGACCGCCTATCTCACCGACGGGATCGACGGCGCCATGCTGGTGCGCGGCCATGCCGAGGGCGTGTTCACCGCGGCCAAGCTCTATCCCGCCCATGCCACCACCGGTTCGGCCCACGGCGTGACCGACGTCGCGAAGATCTATCCTGCGCTGGAGGCGATGGAAAAGGCCGGGATGCCGCTCTGCGTCCACGGCGAGGTCACCGACCCGGCGGTCGACGTCTTCGACCGCGAGGCGGTGTTCATCGAGCGGATCCTCCACGGCGTGGTGAAGGATTTCCCGGGCCTCAAGATCATCCTCGAACACATCACCACCGCCGAGGCCGCCGCCTTCGTCGAAGGCGCCGGCCCGAACCTGGCCGCGACGGTCACCCCGCAGCACCTCCACATCAACCGCAACGCGATGTTCGCCGGCGGGCTGCGCCCCCATGCCTATTGCCTGCCCGTCGCCAAGCGCGAGGCGCATCGCCTGGCGCTGCGCAAGGCGGCGACATCGGGCAGCCCCAAGTTCTTCCTCGGCACCGACACCGCGCCGCACGAGATTCACCGCAAGGAGATGGACTGCGGCTGCGCCGGCATCTTCAACGCGCCTTACGCGCTGGAAAGCTATCTTGCGGTCTTCGAGGAAGAGAACGCGATCCGGCATTTCGAGGGCTTCGCTTCCGAGCACGGCCCGCGGTTTTACGGCCTGCCGCTCAACGAGGGCACGGTGACCCTGGAGCGGACCGGCCAGGCGGTCCCCGCCAGGGTCGAGCATGGGGCGATCAGCCTGGTGCCGTTCCATGCCGGGCAGGAGCTGGGCTGGCGGGTGGTGCGGTAAACGGCCGCATACTCCGCCAGCTTCGTCATTGCGAGGGGGCAGCCCGCGGCAATCCAGGGCCCAGCGCACGGCCGCTCTGGATTGCCGCGCGACTGCGTCGCTCGCAAAGACGAGGATGAGACTTAAACCACCCCGTCCGGCTGCAGGGCGCAGGCTTCCTGCGCGATTTCGACCTGGATCGTCGCGTGGCCGATGCCGAAGTCGTGGTCCAGTTCATGGGCCAGTTCGTGCAGAAAGGCATCGCCGGGGTGTCCGCCGGGAATGACGAGATGCGCGGTCAGC
>JBQCGM010000019.1:0-52081 GCA_051955585.1 Novosphingobium sp. | reverse complement strand
CGACCGGTCAATCACCAACCGCTCGTGCGCCCTGCCGTCCATACATCCCTCCAAAGTGGACCATACAGGCATCGATCTTATGGACAGTTAATGCGGGTCAGGGTTGCGCTCGGCTGTGGAAGCGGTGCGAATGTTGCGGCGTGACGGTCGATCCCCAGGCACCATTTGCCCGCGGAAATCACGGTTATTCCAAAAGCCGGCACTGCACTTTCGGGCCCAGAGACTCTGGGTCCTTTGGGTCAAAAAGTAGCCAGATTTTCGCGAGGCAGAGACTGGGCTAGTGGCGATGAAATCGCCTGTATCCCGCAGGAATGCGAGGTTCCGCCGCGGCGAAAGCCAGCACGGAGTTTCCGCGAGATATGGTTGGAGGCCCGAGCCGGAATCGAACCGGCGTGCAAGGATTTGCAGTCCTCTGCGTAACCACTCCGCCATCGGGCCGTCCGAGCGTGGGAAGGGCGCGCCTAGCAATCCGAAGCGGCGGGTGCAAACGGATTCACGCGGTGCGTGCGAAGGTCAGGCTACGGCGCAGCGGATCGGCCTGGCCGAGACGGACCGAAATTCGCGATCCCGGCAACACGCCGTGGGCCGAGACCCGAGCGACGACAGGGAGATCGCACAGCTGGATGCGGGCGCCGTTTTCTCCGACGTCGGTAACGACCGCCCCAAAGGTCTCGCCCTCGCGGCCGCTGAGCACGGCGGCTTCTGCGAGGTCGATCACGGCGCGCTCGATCTGGCCGTCGCGGGCGTCGGCCTTGGCCATGACGGAGGGAACGCGCTCGAAGGCATCGGCGACGGCGGCGGGAACCGCTTGGCCATTGGCCACGGCGAGCGCGGCGCGGACGACGTAGCGGTCGGCCAGGCGGCGCAGCGGAGCCGTCGCGTGGGTATAGGTCGCGGCGACGGCGGCGTGCCATGGCACGACGCCGGCTCGATAGGGCGCATAGCTTGCCCCCTGTCCCGCGCGGCGGATTGCCAGCATGAACGCGGCGTCGCGCGGTTCGCCACCGTTCAGCCGGCGCTCGAACTGGTCGAGCGGCATGTCCGCCGGCCAGGCGAGCCCAAAGGCTCTGGCGGTGTGGCGTAGACGGGTCTCGGCGCGGGCATCGGGCCGCGCCATGACGCGGAACAGGCCGGTTCCCGCTGCAAGCAGGGCATCGGCCACGGCCAGGTTCGTGGCCAGGCTGAGCGCGGCATTCCGGTCTTCGGCCAGCACGCGGGGGCGGAAGCGCAGTTCGTAGTGGCCATCTTGGCTTTCCACCTCCTGCTGCGGCGGATCGACCCGCGCCGCGCCGCGACGATCCTCGGCCACCGCGATGCGCCGGGCGAGCTCGGCAAAGCCTTTGGGCAAGTCTTCATCGCGAACCGTGCGATAGGCGAGCTTCGCCCGGCTGTGGACCACGGCCCGCTGGGCGCCTTCCAGCCTGACCGCGCCATCGGGCGCGACGCGGGTGGTGAAGATAACCGCCGGCCGAGGTCCATCCGGCAGCAGGCTGGCCGCGCCCTGGCTGATCACCGGCGGATAGAGCGGCGCCTTGCCGTCGGGCAGATAGGTCGTTGTCCCGCGCGCCCAGGCTTCGCGGTCCATGGCGTCGCCATCGCCAACGAACCAGGCAACGTCGGCGATGGCGTAATGCAGCAGCAGGTCAGCGCCTGCGATTTCGATCGCGAAGGCCTGGTCGAGATCGGTGGAACTCGCCGGGTCTAGCGTGACGAAGGGGATGCTCGTCCGGTCGACATGGCCGGCCGGCACGCGCGCAGCAGCGGCAGTGGCTGCTGTCAGCACCTCCGGCGGAAAGCTCTCCGGAACACGGAACTGCGCGCGGATCACCGCCAGGCCTTCGGCGAGCAGTCGGTCAGGATCGCGCAAGGCCTTCATTCGGAGAGATTGTGGCTTGCGCCGAGGCGCTTGCCAAGTCGATACGCGGCTCGCCAGGAGTTTACGGATGAAGATCGAGGGCACAGCGGCATGATCCTGGGAGCGGTTCTGGCGGGCGGCCTTTCAACCCGGTTCGGCAGCGACAAGGCCCTGGCCGAGCTCGATGGCCATACTCTGCTGGCCACGGCGGTCGATGTCCTCTCCGGGTGGTGCGAATATGTCGTCGTGGTCGGGCGCGAGACGGCCCCCGCCCCGACCCTGCCCGATTGGCCGCGTGCGCGGATGGGCCCGCTAGCGGGGATTGCCGGGGCCCTGCACCTGGCCCGGGACGAGGGCTATGCGGCGGTGATGACCTGCGGGGTGGATTCGGTCGGCCTTCCCGAAAACCTTCCCGAGCTGCTGGGCGCGGCGCCGGCCTATCTCGCGGACCAACCGGTGGTCGGGGTCTGGCCCACCGGTGCGCTGAAGGCACTCGAAGCGATCCTGATCGGCGATGGCCGCCACTCGATGCGCGTCTTCGCCGAGACGATCGGTGCACGTCCGGTGACGCTGCAGCGCCCACCGGCCAATATCAACACTCCGGCGGATCTGGCGACTTTGTCACGCAAGTCCGGCGAGGCCTGAATCTTCCACCCGCTCGACCGGGGGCGGACGGTTTCCAGTTGCGTCTCAAGGATCGATGAACCGCGCAGCCCGCCGTTCCGTTTGACTTGCGACGGCTTCCAGTTGGTTGCGGCTGCCCAGCAGGCGTTGTTGCTCGACGGATTCCGCACTGAGGATCTCATCGAGGGAGAGGTCGTAGCTGCGGTTGAACAGCGACTTGGCCGAGCGGATCGCGGTCGGGCTGCGAGTGGCGATCTCGGCGGCGATGGCCGTCGCGCGCCCGATCGGATCGGGGTCGCACAAGGTGGCGAAACCGTGGGCCAGCGCTTCCTCGCCGGTGAACTCGGCATTGGTATAGGTCAGCAGGCGCAGCTTATCCTCGCGCACCAGGCCACGCCACAAGGCAAAGCCGCCCATGTCTGGGACGATGCCCCACTTCAGCTCCATCACCGACAGGCGTGCCGCGGCATCAACCACGCGAATGTCGGCCCCGCCGGCAATCTGCAAGCCGCCACCCAGGCACGCGCCGTGGACCGCCGCGATCACCGGCACCGGCAGCTTGCGCCACTGCAGGGCGACCTGCTGGAACAGATTGGCATTGCCGTGGGTGCGGTCGGTCAGGGAGACCGTGTCGAGCCCTTCCGAGACCGCCATGCTCGCAAGATCAAGCCCGGCGCAGAAGGCCCGCCCCTCGCCCGCCAACACCACCGCGCGCAGACCCGGCAGGTCGAAAAGCGCCTTACCGACGTCGAGCAAGGCGTCGAACATTGCCGGATCGAGCGCGTTGAGCTTGTCGGCACGGATCAGCCGTACCTGTGCAACACCCTCGGCGCCAAGGGCGAGCGAGACCCGGTCGTTTTCGCGGAATTCGTGTCTCATGCCGGCAAGGTTCCATAGAGAGGTGGATCATCGGTTAATCGCGGATGAGGCCCGGCCGCGTCGACGGCCGAATGCAGCGGCACCGCTCGAACCGCCGCAGCTTCCGGTGCCAGGCGATAGCCGTCACCTGTGGTGACGATGAGATCGTCAAGGCCGGCCCCGCCGAGCTTAGCGCGCAAACGGCATGCGTGGACGGCCAAGCTGTTGGTTTTCGGTATGTACCGCAGGCCCCATACCTCGCGGATCAATTGCAGCTTGCCAAGCGCTTCCCCGGGCGTCGCCATGAGCCGCCAAAGCAAGGCGAATTCGCGCGGGTGCAGGCCAAGCGCTTTCCCGTCGGCGAAGGCGTCGCGCGCCTCCAGATCCAGCCGGAGCCCGTCGTGCTGCACCTGGCGCGGAAGCAGTTCGCACAGACGCAGCGCGCGCGCCTCCAGCTCCGGCAGCGCGGGCTCACGGCCCACGGCATCGCCAAAGCCGGCACGTAGCACCTGCGCGCGCGTGACCGGATCGGCAATGCCGACCGCCAAGGCCGGCCATGGCGGGCGCCCGATCGGGCTGGATAGATCGGCCAGGGTTACGTCGGCCGCGCCCGCGCCAGACAAGGTCCAGCCGCAGCGGCGCAGATCATATACGGCCGGGATCGTCCCGGCGCCGAGCCATCGAAACCTGCGCAACTCGCCCCCGCGAAGCCGATCCCGTCACGCCGCGGTCGCGGCGACTGGTGCAGGATATCAGGACTTCGGAGAAATGGGGCGGGAACCCGGTCCAAGCCGGACCTAGTTCCCGCCCGCGAATTCAAGCCGCCGAGCTGTTAACGCCCATCGAGGCGAGATAGCGCTTGATGTTGCGCGCCGCCTGGCGAAGGCGCTGTTCGTTCTCGACCATCGCGATCCGGACGAAGCCTTCGCCGTCCTCGCCGTAGCCGACGCCCGGAGCGACCGCGACCTCGGCGTGGGTCAGAAGCTGCTTGGAGAATTCCAGGCTGCCCATGTCCTTCAGCGCCGGCGGCAACGGGGCCCAGGCGAACATCGAGGCTTTGGGGCTGGGGATCTCCCAACCGGCGCGGCCGAAGGACTCGACCATCACGTCGCGACGCTTCTGGTAGAGGTTGCGGTTCATCTCGACGATGTCCTGCGGGCCGTTGAGGGCGGCGCAGGTCGCCGCCTGGATCGGGGTGAAGGCGCCATAGTCGAGATAGCTCTTCACCCGCTTCAGCGCGGCGATCAGCCGCTTGTTGCCGACCGCGAAGCCGACGCGCCAGCCGGCCATCGAGAAGGTCTTCGACATCGAGGTGAACTCCACCGCAACGTCCTTGGCGCCGGGCACCGGGAGGATCGAGACCGTTGGGTTGCCGTCGTAGTAGAGCTCCGAATAGGCGAGGTCCGACAGGACCCAGACCTTGTTTTCCTTCGCCCAGGCGACCAGCCGCTCGTAAAAGGCGAGATCGACGGTCTCGGCGGTCGGATTCGACGGATAGTTGACGATCAGGATCGACGGCCGCGGCACGGTGAAGGCCATCGCCTTGTCGAGACTGCGCCAGTAGTTCTCATCCGGCGTGGTCGGCACGGAGCGGATCGTGGCCCCGGCGATGATGAAGCCGAAGGTGTGGATCGGATAGCTCGGATTGGGCGCGAGCACGACGTCGCCCGGCGCGGTGATCGCCGTCGCCATAGAGGCGAGGCCTTCCTTCGAGCCCATGGTCATCACGACCTCGGTATTGGGATCGAGCTCCACGCCGAAGCGGCGGCCGTAGTAGTTGGCCTGCGCCTTGCGCACGCCGGGGATGCCCGCCGAGGCCGAATAGCCGTGCGCATCGGGCTTCAGCGCGACTTCGCGCAGCTTCTCGACGATGTGCTCGGGCGGGGGAAGGTCGGGATTGCCCATGCCCAGGTCGATGATGTCCCGGCCCGCTGCGCGTGCTGCTGCTCGCATGTCATTCACTTCGGCGATGACATAGGGCGGCAGTCGCTTGATGCGGTAGAACTCGTCTTCCATTGGACTTTTCCTGTCGGACCTTTCCTTGTTGAGTGCCCCTTATCGGGGAATGTTCCGCCGCATGCCAGAGCGCAGTACCAGCGCGGTACCCAGCAGCGGCAACAGCCAGGCGAGCCACGCATTCCACGCGTAGAATACGGCGAAGTGCTTCCCTTGGGCTAGAATCGCCCACGAAGCGAGATAGATGCGGAAAAAAATCGCGCCCGAGGCCGTGGCGGTCATCAGCAGCATGCAGGCGCGGTGCCGTGCCGGGCGGCCCCGGCGGATGTTCCAAATGCCCATGCCAAGGAAGATCAGCCAGACCGTAGCCTGGGCCGAGAACCCCGCCGCCGACCAACGGGTGACCGGCGCCACCAGCGCGACCGGATAGGCGGTGAGGCCCGCCACGAGGATGTCCGCCGCCGCGATCCGCCCGGCGAGGCGGTGCCACTTGCGCCAGGGCCGCAGCAGCAGCGCCACCGGAATCAGCACCAGCGCCAGCGCGCCGGTGAACATGTGGACTGGAAAGATCACCGGCAACAGCTCGACCTTCAGCAGCAGGTCTTCGGGAAAGTCATCCTGGTCGAAGGTCTGCATGAAGGCCTTGACCGCGACCATCGTTACAAAGGCCGCGCTTCCTGCTAGGATCACCCAATGCAGGGCCCGCAGCGACTGGCTGCTCCGCGGGCGCGCTTCGAGGGTGGAGAGGGTCATGGCCAAGATATCCCATTCAATGCTTTGCCATTCAATGACGAGGACGGCGATCGGCCTGATCGGAACCGCTTGCCTCGCCCTCGCCTCCGGCATGGTCCTCGCCGAAGCGCCGCAGCCGGCCTCCACGGCGGGCACCGCCCCAGATCCGCGCTCGCCCTACTTCGGCCGCTGGACCGTCAGCGGCGAGAAGGAGCGTTTCTCCTCGCGCGGACAGCTTTACAAGACAATCGACATCGCCCCCTGCGGCCGCGACTTCTGCGGCGTCAGCGTTTCCGCCAACGGCACCTGCGGACCGGCCCTGTTCCGCTTCCTCGCCCGCAACCAGCGGGCCGAGATGCTCCGCGGCCACGGCCTTTGGGGGGCGCAGAAGAAGAACGTGACCCTCGAGGCCTATGCCAACGAGGATCTGCCCGGCGGCCGGGTAATCGACCTCAACCTGGGCGACGGTTACGACTTCGGCGAGCGGTCTGACAACATTCCCAAGTTCAATGCGAGCTATCGGCCGGCCGGCGCGGTGCGCTGCACGGTGCGCTGACGCTCCCGCTGCGTTGCAACAAATAGCCATCGGCCGAGCGGCACGCTAACCTGGCGCCAGCCGAGGAGCATGCGATGGCTGATTCGCCAAATGGCGTGGACCTGTTCAAGCAGGTCCTGAAATTCCAAAGCGACGCGCTCGACGCCGTGCTGGCGCCGATGACCGATGCCCACGCAACCGACTGGACCAGGGTGAGTGAACGTCTGCAAGGCCTCTGGCAGGACTTCCAGCAGGGCCAGCAGCAGGGCCCCGGCGGGGCGCAATGGCTTGCTTTGCTGAGCAGTTGGACCGCCTCGCAGCAGCGTCTGATCGACGAGAGCACCGCGCTTTGGCGCAAGGCGCTCGGTCAGCAGGATACCGAGCTTCCCCGCCAGGACCGCCGCTTCGCCGATCCGAAGTGGCGCGAGCAGCCGCTCTATGCCGTGCTCCACCAGACTTACCTGATGCTGGCCGAACAGGTGCTGGGCGCCGTGGACAAGCTGGCCGGGCTCGAGCCTGAGAAGCACGAGCAACTCCGCTTTGCCGCGCGCACCCTGGTCGAGGCGCTGAGCCCCGATCACTTCCCGCTGACCAACCCGCTGGTGATCGACCGCGCGATCGAGACGAAGGGCGAAAGCCTGGTCAAGGGCATGGAGCACCTGATCGCCGATCTCGGCCGCGGCCAATTGACCCATACCGATCCCGAGGCCTTCAGGCTGGGCGAGAACATCGCGGTGACTCCGGGCAAGGTGATCCACGAGAGCCGGCTCTTCCAGCTCATCCAATACACGCCAACCACCGCGAAGGTACTGGCCGTGCCGCTAGTGATATTCCCGCCGTGGATCAACCGCTTCTATATTCTCGACCTCAACCCTGGGAAAAGCTTCGTCCGCTGGGCCGCCGAGCAGGGCATCACCACCTTCATGGTTTCGTGGAAGTCGGCCGACGCCAGCATGGCCGATGTCACCTGGGACGACTATGTCCGCGCCCAGATCGAGGCGATCGACACGATCCGTGGCCGGCTTGAAGTCCCCGCCGTCCACGCCATCGGCTACTGCGTCGCGGGCACGACGCTTGCCGCCACGCTGGCCGTGCTGGCCCGGCGCGGCGAAGGGCACAAGGTGAAGAGCGCGACCTACTTCACCGCCCAGGTCGATTTCGAGAAAGCCGGCGAGCTCAAGCACTTCATCGACGATTCGCAGATCGCCACCCTTGCCAGCCTATCGCCGGAGGGCTTCCTCGACGGGCGTTACATGGCCGCGACCTTCAACCTGCTGCGCGGCAACGACCTGATCTGGAACTACGTGGTCAACCATTACCTGCTGGGGCAGGACTATCCGGCCTTCGACCTGCTCCACTGGAACGGCGACACGACCAACCTGCCCGCGAAGTGGCACCAAGCCTATCTGAAGGATCTCTACCGCGACAACCGGCTAGTCATCCCCGACAACCTTTCCGCCGACGGCACGCCGATCGACCTCAGGCGGATCGAGATCCCCAGCTTCGTCCAGGCCGGCCGGGAGGACCATATCGCCCCACCCGAAAGCGTCTGGCGCTCGACCGGGCACTTCGGCGGCCCGGTTCACTTCGTCCTCGCCGGCTCGGGCCACATCGCCGGGGTGGTCAACCCGCCCGGGGCCAACAAGTACCAGTACTGGACCAACGATGGCCCCGCCGAGACCCTTGAGGACTTCGTCGCCGGCGCCACCGAGCATCCCGGGTCCTGGTGGCCGCATTGGCTCGACTGGCTCCGCGGGCAGGACGACGCCATGGTCCCGGCCACGGGCAAGCGGGTCCCTGGGGGTAAGAACGATCCGGTGATCGAGGATGCGCCGGGACGCTACGTGCGAATGCGCTGAAGCGCTCATTGCCGCAGGGTTTCAGTTATGTTGCACTGCACAAAAATCTCTTGACCCGACTCGTTGCGGCATATATTTGTGCAGTGCAACATAGGCGGACTCGCGTGTCCGCCCCATCTTAGGGTCAGGATACGCCATGCCCGAGAAGACCGAGACCGAGGCGGAAGCCTCCGCCGAGAAAGCCTACGCCGCGGCTGCCGAAGCGGTGACGCCAAAGCCGGTTCCCGTTGCTCCGATCGCCGCGGACACCAAGCCCGAACCGAAGCCGGCTCTTGCTGCCCCGGTCACGGAGACTAAGCCCGAAGTGGAGTTCCCTTCCAAGGCCAAGCGGGTCGCGAAGGCGAAGCCCGCTGCCCCGGCGCCCGCTGCCCCGGCGATCGCGGCCAAGCCCGCTCCTGCCCCTGTCGCCAAGGTTGCGCCGCTCAAGGCGGCTGTGGTCCGCCGCGCGGCGAAGAAAGCGACGAAGAAGGCCCCGCCCGTCAAGCAGGTCGTCAAGCCGAAGCCGGCCCCGAAAATCTCGACTCCGAAGATCACCGTACCCAAGGCGTCAGCACCCAAGACTGTCGCTCAAAAAACCCTGTTTCAGCAGTTGAAGGACAAGACCGTGAGCACCACCGATTTCACCACCAAGATCAAGACCGCCGTGACCGAAGCCCAAGCCAAGGCCAAGGAAGCCTTCGACAAGGGCGCGGCGACCTTCGCCGACTACAACGAGTTCTCGAAGGGCAACGTCGAGGCCGTCGTCGCCTCGGGCAAGATCCTCGCTGCCGGCGTCCAGTCACTCGGCAAGACCTTCGTCGACGACGGCAAGAGCGCGTTCGAGACCCTGGCTACCGAAGTCAAGGAACTCTCCGCCGTCAAGTCGCCGGCCGACTTCTTCAAGCTGCAGGCCGAGTTCCTGCGCCGCAACTTCGACATCGCCGTCGCGAACACCTCGAAGAACAGCGAAGCCGTCCTGAAGCTTGCCAGCGAAGCCGCCGCGCCGATCTCGGCCCGCGTCAACCTTGCGGTCGAGAAGGTCAAGCAGGCCGCCTGATTTTCTTCACGCTTGGACTTCCGGCGGTCCGTACCGCCGGATGGGGGGTTCGGCGTCTAGGCCGGGCGAGCTTCGCGCTCGCCCGGCCCGTTCGCTTTTCGGTAACCGGCCATGCTGGATAAGTCCGCGCCCGACGGACTTGTCCTCAGGCCTTGTCCTGCGCCCCCGAGATACGATATTCTGCCAGCGATGACCCTTTCCTCCGCCCTCACCCGCTCTGCCACCCTGCCCATCCACGCCGTGGATGAAGAAGAAGGCGGCATCGGTGATGGCCAGGACCAGGTCGGCACCGCGACCAAGACCCGCGCGAAGCCCAAGAAGCCGAGCCAGTTCAAGGTCCTGATGCTCAACGACGACTATACTCCGATGGAGTTCGTCGTCATGGCGCTGAAGCGCTTCTTCAACATGGACATGGAACAGGCCACCCGCGTCATGCTGCATGTCCACCAGAAGGGCGTGGGCGTCTGCGGCATCTTCCCCTACGAGATCGCCGAGACCAAGGTGAACCAGGTGATGGACTTCGCCCGCCAGAACCAGCACCCGCTGCAATGCACGCTGGAGAAGGCTTGAGCGAGAATCCTGACTTGGCCAACTAGCTGGCCCGGTTTTATCGATGACCACCGTTCGTGCGGGTGAATCTGGCTGGCGGCACGGGTGGTCTACCTTTCGGCCTGCCGGGCATGGATCGAGGGGTGGGCAGCCCTGATCTTCCCGGTCTGTATAGCCGGCCTCCGGATGGTGCTCTGGCCGCTGCTTCGGCTCTGATTGCCGTGCCGCTGGGCGCTTTGGACTTGCCCCACGCGGCGAAGCGGGGATAGTGCGCATCCCACCCCTTCCCCCGGGGTTCGAAAGATCAGGCCAGGCCCCCGCTTGAAGTTCCTTACCGCCACCGACCGCTATATCTTCAAGCTTGTCGTCGGGCCGATGCTCGGCGTCTTCCTGATTGCTGCCTCGCTGCTGATTCTGGACAAGATGCTGAAGCTGTTCGACTTCGTTGCGAGCGAGGGGGGGCCGGTCAAGATCGTCTTCCAGATGCTGGCGAACCTGCTGCCGGAATATGCCAGCCTGGCGATCCCGCTCGGCATGATGCTCGGCATCCTGCTTGCCTTCCGCAAGCTCGCCACCTCGAGCGAGCTCGACGTGATGCGCGCGGTCGGGTTGTCCTATACCCGCCTGCTGCGTGTGCCATACCTGATCGCGGTCGCTTTGATGATGCTCAACCTGGCGATTGTCGGCTACCTGCAGCCCAAGGCGCGCTATTATTACGAACAGCTTCAGTTCGAGCTGCGTTCGGGCGCGCTGGGCGCCTCGATCAAGGTCGGAGAATTCACCACGCTCAAAGATCGCATGGCGCTCAGGATCGAGCGAAGCGAGGATGAAGGCCGCAAGCTGATGGGCATCTTCGTCCGCGTCGCCGACGGCAAGGGACAGGTCCTGTCAGTCTCGGCGCGTGAGGGGCGCTTCCTGGCGCTCAAGGAACATCCGGATACGATCATCCTGCGCCTGGCGGACGGGCAGATCGTCCAGGACACGCCCGGCGTGACACCCCGGGTCCTGTCTTTCTCCCAGCATGACCTGCCCATCGACCTGCCAGGCATCGAGAAATTCCGCCAGCGCGAAGGCGAACGCGAGCAAGTGCTGACCGAACTGCTTCAGATCGGCTGGAACGACAACACGTCGCAGCAGGTCCGCAACGAAACCCGGGCGAACTTCAATTACCGCCTGGTTGAAGTGGTGATGATGCTGCTGCTGCCGCTGCTTGCCGTGGCCCTGGCGATCCCACCCAAGCGCTCGACCTCGACGCTCGGCGTGTTCGTCTCGATCGTGATGGTGGTCGCCTATCACAAGGTCAACGAATATGGCCAGTCGGTCGCCTCGCTCGGCCGCGTCGATCCGATCCTGGCGCTGTGGGGTCCGTTCGCGATCTTCGCCGCGCTGATCGTCTGGATGTACTGGCGCGTCGCCTATGTCCCCGGTGGCCAGGCGATCGGCGCGCTGGAACGCGCCGCGGCGGTCGTGGGCAAACGGGTCAAGGCCTTGATCCGGCGCCGTGACAGGGCTCTGGTGGCCTCGTGATCCAGCTCGACTTCTTTCCCTCACGCACCCTCGCGCTCTACATCGCGCGGTTATTCGTGGTTCGCCTGCTTGGCGTGCTGCTGATGCTGGTGCTGATCCTGCAGATGCTCGATCTGCTGGGCGAAAGCGGCAAGATCCTGGGCCATGCCGGCAACGGGGAGGCGCAACTGTGGACCTACGTCTCGCTGCGGATGCCGCAGCTCGTGGCCCGGTTCCTGCCCTATTCCGCCCTGCTGGCGACAATCATCACGCTCGCCACGCTGAACCAGAACAGCGAGGTGATCGCGATGAAGGCCGCCGGACTTTCGGCGCACCAGGTGCTCGCTCCCTTGCTGCTGACCGCGCTCGTCGCCTCCGGCGCGAGCTTCGCCTTCAACGAACGCGTCGTCACCCGCGCAACGGCGACGCTCAAGGCGTGGCAGGCGGTGGAATATGGCAAGGTCCCGGCCAATTCGGCCGGTCGCGCCAATGTCTACCTGCGCGACGGGCCGCATGTCCTGACCGCCCAGGCGGTCGTCGGCAGCGGCAATGCCATGCGCCTCGAAGGCGTCACATGGTATCGCCGCGACGCTGCCGGCGCGATCCAAGAGGAAATCAAGAGTCCCCGCGCCACCTTTGCCGCGCCGGGTTGGAAGCTGGCGGCGCCGACCGCCTTCGACGTCTCGACCGTGCAGCGTCGCACGCTTGCTCCTATGGTTGTTGCGCCAGGCGTGACCCCTCAGCAGATTGCGATCAGCTCGGTCGATGCCGACGGCCAGAACGTGATCGAGCTCGGCCGTTCGATCGACGCGCTTAAGGCCAACGGCCGCCGCACGAGCGAGCTCGAGGGCAAATACTGGCACAAGTTCTCCGGGCCTCTGTCGGCTGCGCTGATGCCGCTGCTCGGCGCAGTCGCAGCCTTCGGCCTGGCGCGCTCGGGCCAGTTGCTGATTCGAGCGGTGATCGGCATGGCATTGGGCTTCGCCTACTTCGTCGTCGACAACGCCGCCCTGGCGATGGGCAACTTCGGCGGCTACCCGCCCAGCATAGCGGCCTGGGCCCCATTCCTGCTGTTCCTGCTGATAGGCGAGACCGTGCTGGTCCATACCGAAGAATAAGCGCCTCAGCGCAGCTTCATCGTACTCCGCGCAATCTTGGCGACCAGCGGCGCCAGGCCCGGATAGCTGGCCCGGACGTAAGTTCCGCCCGAGCCCAGGTGGGCATGGAGCCGACGGTGCGCCTCGGCCAGAGAATGGTAGGGCGTGCTCGGCAGCAGGTGGTGCAGCGCGTGATAGCGCAGGCCGACCGGCGCCCATATCTCGGCCCAGATGCCCGGCGGGGGAACGTTCACGGAATCAAGGAACTGGCCGGTCACCGTCATGGCCTCGCCCTCGTTTTCCCAGAGGTGCGCCACAAGGGTGCGAACCTGATTGAACAGCGCGGTCAGCGATATCACCGCGAGTGCGATCAGCAAGGGCTGCCAGCCAAAGGCCAAAGATAGGCCGAGCAAAGTCAACGCCCACAGCGAGCAGCCGAGCTCCTGCCAGAACACCATCCGGGCAAATTCGCCCTCCGGCGCGGTGCGGCGGAAATCGGGGTTGATCGACAGCGCCGAAGCGCGCTGCCAAACCAACCGGCGCAGCGGCGGGATCACCGCGCCCAACGGCACCAGGATCGCCGAGCGGATCAACAATGCCACCGGCAGCAGCAGCGCCGTCACCACGAACAGCGGCAGGCTCCACGGCTTCATCAGCGCTAGCGGCAGATACTCGGGATCCTCGGGCGTCCCGTAGCGGGTGCGGGCGTGGTGCAGCGTATGGACGCCCTCGTACATCAGCGACGGCGTCAGCAACGGAATGCCGACCAACAGGTTCCAGCCCAGGCGGAAGCCCGGCAGGGCATCGCGATGGATATGGGTCAGCTCGTGGATGAACAGCAAGGCGCGGTAGAGCGCCAGACTGGCGATCAGGCCGGACAGTGCCGCCAAGACGAGATTGGCGAGCAGGATCGCCCCTGACAGCGCAGCATAGCCGAGGCCGGCCGAAATCAGCAGGTCGGTCCAATAAATGCCGTCCCGCGCCGCCTGGAGATCGCGCGTCAACTCGACCGCAGCGCGCAGCATCTCCTTGTCGTCCGGGGTGCGCGCCAGAGCCGGCTTGGCGGCAACCGGCTGCGCACTGGTGGGGCGATCTAACGTATCCTGGGCAATCATGCGGTCATTCTATCCAGCGGAAGCTCGGCGTGCGGCTTGACAGTTGCCCACGCCATACGCAGTCAACGGCCCGGTTCCTTAATCCAAGACAAAGGCGAGATCGTGGCCCACGGCGAATTAGTGATCGACCCGGTCTCCAGCAAGGCCGACCTCGCGGAGTTCATCGAGTTCGGTTACACCGCCAACGCGAACGACCCCAACTTCGTGCCGGAGCTGCGCGAGACCGAGGAAAAGAAGTTCACCCCGGGCAAGAACCCGTTCTTCGAGCACGCCCGCCACCAGTATTTCCTGGCCCGACGCGGTGGCGCGGTGGTCGGCCGAATTTCCGCCCATATCGATGAACTGGCGATCGCCCAGCCGGCCGAACAGGGCATGGGCCCGGGAACAGGCAACTGGGGCGCGATGGAGGCTTTCGACGAAGAGGTCGCAGGCCAGCTGATCGCCGTGGCGGAGAACTGGCTGCGCGGCCAGGGCATGACCCGCGTTATGGCGCCGATGAACCTCTCGGTGTGGGAGCAGCCCGGCCTGCTGGTGAAGGGCCACGATCATCCGCCCATGGTGATGATGGGCCACAATTCGCCGCGCTATCAGCCCTGGATCGAGAGCCGCGGCTACGATGCGGTCAAGTCGCTCTACACCTACGACCTCGACATCACGAAGGATTTCCCGCCGCTGATCCAGCGCATCGTCAGTTCGGGAGAGAAGAATGCGCGAATTCGCGTCCGCGAGGTCGATCTCAAGCAGTACGATCGCGACGTCGACATCATCTGCGACATCCTCAACGATGCTTGGTCGGATAATTGGGGTTTCGTGCCCTTCACTCAGAGCGAGGTCACGACTTTCGCGAAGGAACTGAAGCCGCTGGTCAAGCCAGACCTGATCCGCATCGCCGAATACGACGGCGAGCCGGTGGCCTTCATGATGACCTTGCCGGATATCAACCCGATCCAGAAGCGGTTGGGTGGCAAGCGTGGCAAGCCCTCGCCGCTCGGCTGGCTGAAGCTCGGCCTCTGGCTGTGGCGCACGCGCCCCGCCGATATGCGCGTGCCTTTGATGGGCGTGGTGAAGCGCCTGCAAAGCTCGCGCATGGCGAGCCAGCTCGCCTTCATGATGATCGAATACATCCGCCGGGCCTCGGTCGCTCGCTATGGCGGCAAGCGCGGCGAGATCGGTTGGGTGCTCGACGATAATCAGGGCATGAACGCGATCGCCGACGCCATCGAGAGCAAGATCAACAAGGAATACGTGATCTACGCCAAGGCGCTGTGAGGCGCGGAGTAAAAAAAGGCCCCCGCCTCGTTGAGGCAGGGGCCTTCCGGGATCGTATCACCAGCCGCTTGGACGGGAGGGGGGGTCTCGGCGGTGACAATGGGTAAATGTCGCTCTCCACGAACGGTTCCCGGCGATCGCACTTTCTTCGAAAATTTTTTTGAGCGCTCGTTCGGATCGCCGCGGCAGGACCGCGGCCGGGCGCTTTTCGGTTTTTTGTCGGGTTTCGAAGGCGTATCGTCTGTGAAGACGGGACATTGATGTTCACGCTTGGCCGCGTGGAGGAACCGATGCGGCGCCCGAACGTTTCGTCGCAAGCGTCTTGCTTGAACGGAAGGGGATTAGATGCCACTCGGCGATCAGATTACCGCGAATTTGCCTTACCTGCGGCGCTATGCGCGTGCCCTCACCGGAACCCAGGCGAGCGGCGATGCCTTCGTGCGCGCCACCCTCGAAGCCGCGCTCGCCGATGCCGATTTGCGCACCTCGCTGGCCGATGGCCGCGTCCCGCTCTACCGCGCCTTCACGAAGCTCTGGTCCAGCGCAGCCCTCGAAGTCGCTGGCGGACCCAGCCCTTCGAGCGTGCACGAGGCAGCCGCGCAGCAGCGCCTGTCGCACGTCACCCCGCCCAGCCGGCAAGCCCTGCTGTTGACGACCATCGAGGAGTTCAGCCTCGAGGAAGCGGCCGAGATCATGGGATCCTCGCCCGATGAAGTTGCCGAGCTCGCCGCCGAGGCAGTCCGCGAGATCGAACGCGATGCCGCCACGGGCGTTCTGATTATCGAGGACGAGCCCCTGATCTCGATGCAGCTCGAGGACATCGTCCGTGCACTAGGCCACGAGGTGGTCGGCACTGCAGCGACCCGGACCCAAGCGCAGCAGGTCATCGCGGAGCAGCGGCCGGGCCTGGTCCTCGCCGATATCCAGCTTGCCGACGGCAGCTCGGGTCTCGACGCGGTCGACGATATCCTGGCCTTCGGCGACCTGCCGGTGATCTTCATCACCGCTTTCCCCGAACGCCTGCTGACCGGCGACCGCCCGGAGCCGACCTATCTGGTGACCAAGCCGTTCCAGGAAGCCTCGGTCCGTACCGCGATCAGTCAGGCGCTATTCTTCGGCTCGAGCCGCCCGGTGGCCTGACGGTTCATTGGAACTACGAGGCGGCGCCGGTTTGTCCGGCGCCGTTTTCGCATGGATCAACACGCGGCCACGACCTCAGTCCGTCCTGGGCCCTGGTCGAGGGACCCTTGAGCTACGTTTCCTTTCGGGACGACAAGCCAGGGCGGACGACTTCAAGCATGGAGGGGCAGGTATCGGCCGGCGCAAGCGTCAGCCTTCCCGCGAGGCCCGCATCCGAAATGCCACCGGCTTGCGAACCGGGGTAACCAGCACGCAGACCACCCCCTGCGGCTCGAAGCGCAGCTCGACCGGACGGCCCAGCTCGTGGGCGAGGAGCTTCTCGATCAGTTCGGTGCCGAAGCCACGCGGGCGATCGCTCGGAACCGGTGGCCCGCCGCTCTCGCGCCACTCGATCCGCGCAAGCTCGGACGAGATCATGGTCCAATGGATCCGCAAGCTGCCGGAGTGGACGCTGAGCGCTCCGTACTTGGCGGCATTGGTCGCCAACTCGTGGATCGCGAGGCCGAGCGAAAGAGCGTCGTTGGGCGCGAGTTCGACATCCGGGCCCTGCAGTTCGATCAGGTGGTCGGCCCCCTGCGTATAGGGGGCGAGCTCTGCCGTGACGACGGCGCGGATCAACGTCGTGCCCCATTCCGACTGGGTGAGCAGATCGTGAGTGGCCGATAGGGCGCGGATTCGGCCGTTGAGGCTCTCGGCGAAGCTTTCGACGTCAGTGGCCCGGCGCCGGGTGAGCGCGATGATCGACAGGACGTTGGCCAGGGTGTTCTTGACCCGGTGGTTGAGCTCGCGGGTCAGCGAATTGCGGATCGAGGCCTGTTCCTGGAACCAGGCCAGCGCGGCGCCGTCCTCGGCGGTCTTGCGGCTGACGAAGGAGGCTAGCAGGGTCAGCAAGGCCGCGACCAGCAAACCGAAAAGCAGGGTCAGGATCGACATGGTCGAAAGCGTGGCGTTGCGGATCGATTCCACCGCGATGGTGTAATGATGCCCGGCAACTGCAAAGACCAGGGTATAGGGCCGCTTGAGCGCACCGCCCGCGCCGACCTCGGCCAGCAAACCCTCCGGCCTCGTCGAACCGTCGTAGAGCGCTACGCCGAGTTCCTGGGCGTTCTGCTCCTTCAGCACCTCGGTCAAAAGGGCATGGGCGTTGAACGGACTGACGAGGACGCCGCGCAACTGGGTGCGATCGCCGCGGGCATAGACCGGCATGGAGATGTTGAAGCCGGCGCGCCGCTCGCGCGCGCCTTCCTGAACCAGCGTGATCTTGCCGGTTGCCGCTGGCTGTCCCGAAACGATCGCCAGGCGGATTGCCTCGCGCCGCACCGCTTCGCTGTTCATGTCGTAGCCGAGCGCCATGCGGTTGCGGTCGGTCATCGGCTCTACATAGGCGATTGGGAAGACGAACCGCGTACCGGCCGTCGGCTTGGGATAGACGACATAGTCGGCGGGTCCTTCGGCCCGACGCAGGGTCTGGAAAACCTCGATCTCGCTGGGCATCAGGCGCGGCGCCCAGGAAATGCCCTCGCTCCCGCCGCCGCTGTCGCGGATGCGGTACTGTTGGGCGAAATCGCGAAAATCGCTCTGACTGGTCGCCAACTGGGTCGAAAGAATGATCGCTCCCGCCCGCAAATAGGCGGTGTAGCCGTTGACCCGGCGTTCCAGGCCCGCGGCAATCGCCCCGGCCGCTTCCTTGGTCAAGGCCTGGGCGCGGTCGTGCTCGGCGCGTTCGATCGCGAAGACCGCGAGCACCGTCACCGCCAGCGTGAGGACGAATACGGCTAACGGAACACCCCGGGGAAAGCGCTCAAACCAGCGCTGGGACCGTACCCGAGCTTCGATCTTACGATCCACGATCTTTCCTGGTTGCCCCCCGGCTATCCATCACCGAACTCTCCGTTGCGTCAAGGTGGGAACAACATCGCCCCGATTTCGTTCCTCGATAAATCCGCATATCATCTGCAGGATGCGGGCTTTTCCGCGCACGACGCAAGGCCTCCCTGGGAGACGGGTGTCGAGCATGGATCGGCAAGGGGTAGATCGAACGAATATGGCGGACAACAAGCGCAACGGGGACGCGAAAAAGGCGAAGACCAAGGACACCATGAGCCCCGGAACCATTTACACCAAAACCCGTCGCCAGACCCCGCAGCCCGAATGGGCGAGTGGCCTCAAGCGGCTATACAACTCCGTCGTCGAGGAACCCCTGCCCGACAGCTTCGCGGATCTGATCGCCAAGCTGGACGACAGCAATTCATGAGCGAAGCCAACGACCGCAGCCAGTTCAAGCGTGAGATGCTGAACGTGGTTCCGCACCTGCGCGCCTTCGCGCGCGGCCTGTGCGGCCGTGCCGACTTCGCCGACGATCTCGTGCAAGAAACCCTACTCAAGGCCTGGGCCGCCCAGGCCCGGTTCGAGCCGGGCACTTCGATGCGCGCCTGGACCTTCGTCATCCTGCGCAACGTCTATCTCTCCGAACTACGGCGCAACCGCTTTCGCGGCGACTACGACGAGACCCAGGCAGAGCGCATCCTGACTGCCCCGGCCGGCCAGGAAAGCCCACTCCATCTCGGGGACCTGCATCGCGCGCTGATGACCTTGCCGCCCGAGCGGCGCGAGGCGCTGCTCCTCGTCGGCGCGGGCGGGTTCAGCTACGAGGAAGCGGCGGACATCTGCGGCTGCGCGGTCGGCACGATCAAGAGCCGCGTCGGTCGCGCCCGCGCCGCCCTGGCCGCGATGATCGAGGATGGCAGCCTGCCGAAGCGGTCCAGCGAGGACGGCGTCGCCCATGCCGAGATCATGCGCGGTCTGGCCGAGGCACAGCACAAGGGCTGATCGCGGGGGGATCACGGTGGCAGACTTGATCGCGCCGGGTCTGGAAGTCACAAGAGCGTAACTCCAGCTTGGGCGATCCCATGTCCGAACCCGCCTCCGACCCCGACACCCCTGTGCGACCCGAACGCCACCGGATCGCCGCGGAGGAATTGCGGCTGGTTTCGGTATTGGTCGTGATCATGGGGCTAAGCCTCGCAATGGCCTTGCCCTTCGTGCTCTCGGCCGGGCAGGTCGTGTTCCTGCCGCTGGCCTGTGCAGGGGTATTGTCCGTAGTCCTCGCTCCGCTCGCGGATCAGCTGAATCGGATCGGCCTGCCCAACATCCTGTCCTCGTTCATCGCGGTGATGGCCTTGATCGCGCTGGTCGTCCTCTCGCTGCTGCTGATCCTCCAACCGGCCAGCGTAATGCTGGAGCGCACCCCGGCAATGGTCGCCAGCGTGACCGAGCAATTTTCCCAGGTCCGCAGCAACTTCGACTGGGTCAACGACATCAATCGCCTGCTTTCGCGTCTGGCCGGCCGCCAGCCGGTGCGCGAAGTGGCTATCGCCACCCCGACCGTGCTCGAACAGGTGGCCGTCGCCACGCCGAGCGTCGTGATCGAGGTTATCCTGACCCTGCTGATGACCTTCTTCATGATCGAATCGCGCGGCCGGATGCGTAAGCGCCTGCTCCACGACCGCGCCTCGCTCTACCGCAACCGCCGCGCTGCCCGGGTCATCCGCGACGTGCAGGACCGCGTCGGCTCCTACATCCTGACCGTCGCATTGATCAATGCCGGGATGGGCATGGTCGTCGCCTTCGGAGCCTGGCTGCTGGGACTGGAGGCGCCGATCATGTGGGGAGGCCTCGCGGCGCTGCTCAACTGCCTGCCCTATATCGGGCCGGTGACGATGATCGCGGCGCTGTCGCTGTTCGGCATCGGCACCAGCGAGACGATCCTCGGTGGTCTGATTCCGGCCGCCGCTTACCTCGCGCTCCATGCGGTCGAATCCAACCTGTTCACGCCATCGGTCCTGGGGGTGCGCTTCACCCTCAATCCGGTGCTGATCCTGCTATTCATCAGTCTGTTTACCTGGATCTGGGGCGTGATCGGGGCGCTGCTTTCGGTGCCGATCCTGATCACCCTGACCGCACTGGTCGAACATGTCGGGCGGCCCAACCTGCTGGGTTTCCTGTTTGGCGAACCGTTGTTCACCGGCGGGCTGGGCGTGGGGAAGCCGGCGGCCGACTAGACGTCCTTGCGCCGGTCGATCGTCGCCGCCACGGCGACATCCATCGTGACGTTGCCGACGGTGCGCATGATGTCGGGGAGCATCTCGACCGCCACCAGCAAGGCCAGCGGTTCCAATGGCAGGCCCATGGCCAGCGCGATCGGGCCGATGGCGCTGACGAAGCTGATCGTGCCGGGGAGCGAAACCGTGCCTACCGTGGTCAGCAGCGTCGTCGCCACCCCGGCAGCGATCACCTCGGGGGTCAGGGCGACGCCGGACAGCTTAGCAACGTAGATGCAGACCGCGAGGTTCATCCCGGGCCCGGTAGCCCGGAACAGCGCGACTGCGAGCGGCAGGACGAACTCGGCGCTGCTGCGCGCGACCCCGAGTCGGTTGCAGGCGGCGAGCATGGCCGGGAGGCTGGCTAGCGAGCTTTGGGTCGAGAACGCTACGGCCTGGACTGGCAGCATCTCGCGCGCGAAAGTACCCAGCGGCCGCCGCGCGCCGAACTTGGCCAGGGCATATGCCGCGAAGAACACCAACGCGCCCATGGTTGCGACCAGAACGATGTAATGCGCCAATGCGCCGATCGCCGAAGTCCCGCTCTGCGCTCCAACGCCAAGAGCCAGACAGAACACCCCGAGCGGAGCGATCCGCAGAACCCAGCCGATCGCGATGAGCATCGCCCCCGCCAGCGCGGCAAATAACCCGGACAGCTGCGCGCGCGGTGCCTCGGGAAGCCCGGCAATCGCCGCGCCGAGCAGGGAGACGAAGACGATCACCGGTAGGATGGCATCGCTGGCCGCTGCCGCGAAGACGTTGGCCGGGATCAGCGATTCGATGAAGGCACCCGCTCCTGGTACGGTCGGAACCCTACCCGCAACGGCACCACGCAGAGCGGCAGCAGCGGCTTCAGGCAGCGGGAAGGCGTCGAGCAGCAACGGCATCAACAGGGCTGAGGCCAGCGTACCCCCGACCAGCACTGCCGCGAACAGGCCAAGCGTGCGTCCAGCCATCGATCCCGCCCGAGCTGCTGCGACCGCCTCGCCGATGCCGGTCACGAGGAGCCCCGCGACCAAGGGCAGAATCGTCATCTGAAGCGCCCGCAGCCATAGCCGCCCGAGCGGCGCGGCGATGTCCAGCACCGTCTCGGCAACCATGGTTCCCGTCAGAGCCACGCCTAGAGCCAGGCCTGCGGCGAGTCCGCCCAAGGTCCAGGCGGCCGGTACGCGCACCTCTGGCATTGCGAAGGAAACTGCTCCCTTCTCCCGCATCATCGACTTGCCATCATGAGGACATCTCCGCGCCGCCTACGTGACATTAGCCGCCACAAGCGACATAGCAATTTCAGCAACGTACGACGCGTAGGATGAAGCAGGCATGGGACGGCAATTCTTCGGCACCGACGGCATCCGCGGACGCACCAATGCCGGGGTGATGACAGCGATGACGGCAATGAAGGTCGGCCAGGCTGCCGGTACGCGCTTCCTGCGCGGCAGCCATCGCCACCGCGTGGTCATCGGCAAAGACACCCGCCTGTCGGGCTATATGCTCGAAAACGCGATGGTCGCGGGCTTCACCAGCGTCGGCATGGACGTGGTACTGCTCGGGCCCATGCCGACGCCGGCGGTCGCCCTGCTCACCCGCGAACTGCGCGCCGACGTGGGCGTGATGATCTCGGCCAGTCACAACCCTTACGAGGACAACGGCATCAAGCTGTTCGGGCCCGACGGCTTCAAGCTGTCGGACGAGGACGAGCTGGCGATCGAGGCCATGCTCGGCCAGGACCTGGGACTCGCCTCCAGCGCCGACATCGGCCGCGCCCGCCGGATCGAGGACGCGCGCGGGCGCTACATCCACGCCGTCAAGGGCTCGCTACCCGACGACGTGCGCCTCGACGGCCTCAAGATCGTAGTCGATTGCGCCAACGGCGCGGCCTATCAGGTCGCACCCTCCGCCTTCTGGGAGCTGGGGGCGGAGATCGTGACCATCGGCGTCGACCCCAACGGCCGTAACATCAACGACAAGTGCGGTTCCACCCACCTCGACCTGATTCGCGAGACCGTGGTCGCAAGCGGAGCCGACATCGGCATCGCCCTCGATGGCGACGCTGACCGATTGATCGTGGTCGACGAACAGGGGCAAGTCGTCGACGGCGACCAGATAATGGCGCTGATCGGCAGTTCCTGGGCACAGCAGGGCATCCTGAAGGGCGGCGGCGTGGTCGCGACCGTCATGTCGAACTTGGGACTGGAGCGGTTCCTCGCCGGCAAGGGCCTCGATCTCGTCCGGACGGCAGTAGGCGACCGCTACGTGCTCGAGCGGATGAAGAGCAGCGGCTTCAACGTCGGCGGCGAACAGTCGGGCCACATGATCCTGCTCGACCATGCCACGACCGGCGACGGCACGATCGCCGCGCTTCAGGTGCTCTGTGCCTTGGTCAAGTCCGGCAAGCGGGCGAGCGAACTGCTCCACCTGTTCGATCCTGTACCCCAGCTGCTGCGCAACGTCCGCTTTGCCGGAGGCAAGCCGCTGGAACAGGCCAAGGTTCAATCGGTTATCGCCGATGCCGAAGCCCAGCTGGCCGGCAAGGGTCGCCTGGTGATCCGTCCCTCCGGCACCGAGCCGGTGATCCGCGTGATGGCCGAAGGCGACGACGCGGCCGAAGTCCAAACCGTAGTGGCTGCCATCTGCGACGCCGTGGCCGAGGCCGCCGCCTGATGGCGCTTGAAATGCGGCCCGACTGCGAACGGTGCGGTGCCAACCTCCCGGCCGAGGCGCCCGGCGCCTTCATCTGTTCGTTCGAATGCACCTTCTGCGCCCAATGTGCCGAGGCGCTCGACGATCGCTGCCCAACCTGCGGCGGGGAATTGATGGACCGTCCGGTACGGGCAAAGAAGCACCTCGCCGACTATCCCGCTTCGACCGAGCGCCGCTTCCGCGGATGACCGCGGCGCGCATCCTCATCATCGCGGGCTCCGATTCCGGGGGCGGCGCGGGGATCCAGGCGGACATCAAGACCGTGACCATGCTGGGTGGCCACGCGATGACTGCGATCACGGCGATTACCGCGCAGAATACGGTGGGGGTGCAGCGCGTGCTGCCCCTGCCAATCGACATGGTCGAAGCGCAATTCCACTCGGTGGCGAAAGATATCGGCATCGATGCGGTGAAGATCGGCATGCTCGGCACTCCCGATCTGGTAAACACCGTTGCGGACCTGCTCGAAACCCTGCCCCGGAGCATCCCGGTGATCTTCGATCCGGTAATGGTCTCAACCAGCGGCGATGCCCTGAACCGCGACGGCACGGCCGAAGCGATGCGGCGCATCCTCCCGCTGTCGGCACTGGTGACGCCGAACCTGCCCGAACTTGAAGCGCTAGGCGGTGTGGAGGCGATCCTGGCGGCGGCACCCGCGGTCCTCGTCACGGGGGGCCATGCCCAAGGCCCGACTATCGTCGACTGCCTGCTCACCCCCGAAGGCGAAGCCGCCCGCTGGGAAGACCAGCGCATCGCAACGACCAGCACTCACGGCACCGGGTGCACCCTGGCCAGCGCCATTGCCACCGGTCTGGGGCAAGGCCTGCCGCTCGTCCAAGCGGTCGAGCGCGCGCGCCGTTTCGTCCGCAACGCCTTGCTGGCCGCGCCCGGGCTGGGCCAAGGCCACGGCCCTATGGGCCATCAGGCGGTCAAGGACATTTAGCTCCTTCTCGCACCGCCACGGAAGCGGCGGCGCGAGAGAGAGCCCTACGTCAGAACTTCGTAGTCAGACCGACCGCCACCGTACGGCCCAGGGTGCCGCCGTTCGCGTAGCCCCAGGGACGGTTCGTATTACCCGCCGCGCCGTAGTAAGGCGGATCGTTATCGAACACGTTGTTCAGAGTAATGTCGAGGCGGGTACCCTCCAATCCGGTCCACTTGTCGAGCGCGATACCCGCATAGAGATCGACCAGGGTATAGCCATCGACCTTGGTCTGCGGCGGCGATACGGTAAGCGGAATATTGTAGCCGCTGTTGTGCCGCAGGTTGGCCCGTAGCGTGACCGGACCCGAGGTTCCGCCGATCGACGCCACGAGGTTGAGGCGCGGCGAGCCGGCGATCGTTGCGGTGCCGCCCAGGAAGTCGACATAGGCGCCGCCCGGCAGGTTCGCGATGTCCTTGCGCAGGTTGTAGGTGCCGGCGACCGAGGCGAAGACCGAGCCGAACGACACGTCCGTGGTGTACGAGACGTTGAAATCGATTCCCTCGAGCTTGGCGTTGCCGAAGTTCTTGCGCCGCGCGTCGATCACGCCGATCAGCGTTACGCCGGGCTGGAGCAGATCGCTCAGGCTCTGGATCGCCGGCGTCGCGCCGTTATCAATACGGCGGTAAATCGGCTCAAGTGCCTGCAGGCCGGCCAAGGTACAGGCTCCGTTGGCCGAGGCAGCCCAGCCTCCGCCGCCGACGCCACAGAGATTGTAGAGGGTCCCCGAGGCGGCCTGCGAACTGCCATAAGCGGCCAACGCCTGGCTGATGATATTGGTGATGCGAGTGTTCCAGTAGGTCACGCCGACGCGGAAGCCCGTGTCTTTAGGTGCCCACTCACCGCCGATCGAGAAGGTTCGGCCAGTCTGCGGGTTCAAGTTCTGGCCGGCACCAGCGATAAATACCAGGTAGCCCGTGCCGGGTACGCCGGTGCGCGGGGTGATCTGGAAGCGCGTGTCGATGAGATTGCCCGAATCCGCCAGGCTGGGGGCGACGAAGGTCGTTTGGTAGTTTGCGCGAATGACGAAGTCCGGAATCGGCCGATAGTCGAAACCGATGCGTGGGTTGGTCGTGCCGCCGAAGTCGCTGTAGTGATCGTAGCGGACCGCCGCGTTGAGCGAAAGTTCCGCCAATCCCGGCGAGGAATTCTCCGGACCGACGACAGGAACCTGGAGTTCTGCGAACAGCGCCTTTACCGTCCGCTCGGAGAAGAACGACATCAGGCCGGCGTGATTGCCCATCGGGCCCGAAACCGTTTGGTCGAGCAGGCTCTGGTGACGGACCTCGCCGCCGATCGCCAGCTTCACGTCTCCGCCGGGGATCGAGAACAGCGTGCCGGTAGCGGTAATGGTGCCGCTGGTTAGCTTGTTCACGCCGCGCGAGTAGAGTTCGTAATCGGCCAGGGCGGCGATTACCCCCGCTGCGGTCGCGCCGGGATTGTAAGGGTTGAAGTTGGTTGCAGTCAGGGCCGCGCCGTTCACGCCGCTGCGGTCATGGATGATCGACTCGCTCTCACCGTGAAGGAACTCGCCCCGGACCTGCCAATTGTCGTTCACCGTCCAAGTCAGGCTGGGAGCGATCTGCCACTGGGTGTATTCGTGCGGGCTGACCCGATAGTTGCCGAGCGCGCGGGCATAGTTGACCGTGACATCCTGGCTGGTTTCGCCGGCCACCGATTGGAAGAAGGGGTTCGCGTTGGTGATCGTGCGGGTACCCGCGGAGATATTGCCGATATCGGTGTAGATCCGCGCCGAACGCTTCGACCAGAAGCCGTCGATCGCGAACTTGAGGCTGTCACCCAGCTCCTGTTCGACGTAGCCGAAGACGTTCCAGCGCTTTTCGTCCGGCGTGAGGCTGGTCCAATCGGTCTGATCGCAGCGAGGGGCCGCGGCGATCGGGGTAAAGCCATTGCCGGTATAGCGCTGGCCGTTCACGACGAAGGTGCCGTATTCGCAGGCCGTATTGCGCCGATCAACGCCCCCGCGGCTGGTGAAGTCGGCAGTGATGTAGTCGCGGTCGCGACCGAAGATGGCGTCGTGGCGATTATAGGTCGCGCTGATAAAGGCTGTGCCGGTATTCCACGACTTGCCGACCGTGATGCCCGCCGTGTCCTCATTGTATTCGCTGCCGAAGACGTGCTGGTAGCGCAGGCGGATGCCGTCGAAACGCTTGCTGGTGACGAAGTTGACCACACCGCCGATGGCATCCGATCCGTAGGTCGCCGAGCCTCCATCGGGCAAGACCTGGACGTTTTGGATGATGTCGGCCGGGATCAGGTCGGGGTCAGCGTCGGTCGAAAGGATGCCGACCGGCACGATACGGTGGCCGTTGAGCAGGACCAGCGTGGCGTTGGTACCGGACGACAATCCCGCCGAGGTACCGATACCGCGCAGGCTGATCTTCGAGACCGCCGAGCCGAAATCGACGCTCCCTGTCGGCAACGCGTTGAAAGTCGAGAGTTGCGGAACGGTCTGGTTGAGCAGATCCTTCGCCGCGGTAGTCCCGGTCGAGGCGATCGACTCGCGGGTGATGTTGAGCAGATTCGCACCGGTGGGCGCCTCGATTCCGCGGATCAGGGTGCCCGTGACGACGATATCTCCGGCCGGAGCATCGTCAGCCTCGGCAGGCGGCGGGGCATCCTGGGCGAAAACGGGCGCGGCGGCGGCGATGGCCCAGGCAGCACCGGCGAAGAGCGTGGCGCGCGAAATACGGTTAGCGGTAAAAATCGACATATGCCTGGCCTCCCAAGGTCCCCTGTCGCGCCCGAGGCGCACGGAGCAGTAGAACGATATTTGATTGATCCCGCCACGGACGCCGGCCCGCTGCGAGGTATCGTTTCATCGACTCCCAATTCGTCCAGCTATCAGCTGGTAAGGCCAAAACTGTCATATGGACGGCTGACCAGTCAACCCTTTTCGCTCATGATAGATCAAATCTCACAATCACCGTTCATCGCTAATCATTCACCGCTTGCCGCATTCCGATAGGCGGCAGTGAGTTCGCGATTCCGAAATGTCGGACAATCAAGCCTCAGCCTGCCCGAAGGCGAAGTCATGGCCCCTGGGCGCCGAACCGACCGGCGAACGGCAAAGCTGTCGAAGAGAGCGGGGGCTCAGGGCTCGAGCTGGTCGATGCACCATTCGATGAGGGCAAGGGTTTCCCCATGACCGCCGGTAATCCCGATCGCGGTCTCGAGCCCGAGGATACTGCCGATCGAGGTCAGCGCCATCGTAACCGCGAAGGGATTGATCGCGCCCTCACCCGAGGCCGGCTTGGCCAGCGGAAAGTTCAACCGTTCGAGTCCGTAGCGCCGGATTTGTTCGCCGAACGTCACCGTGCGAACGCGGATCGCCTCGTTGTGATTCGCCATGGCGAGGAATTCCATGTTCAATGAGGCGTCCTCGGGATCGGAATGTACGCGCCAGAAGGCATGCAGCGGCCGCTCGGAACGGAACGCCTCCTCGATCCGGGCGAGATAGCGGGAAATGTGCCGCTCGTAAGTTGCGGTCAAAAGGTCATCGAGGGTTGGAAAGTAATAGTATACCAGCTGATGCTTCAGCCCAGCCTCTTCAGCTACCTTCCGCGCCGTCAGGGCACCATAGCCATAGGCCCGCATCACTCCTTCCACGGCGTCCATCAGCGCCGCGCGTGTCGCGGACCCCTCGGTACCCAACCGTCGCTTCGTCACCACCAACCACGCCCCCGCTTGCCGCACCTTCGCTAAAGGCGCCACCTCACTTCCTTGGACGCCGATTGACAAGGTGGCAATAGATGCTAACAAATTGGTCAGCATCGAAGGCGTCCGGCGCGAGACAGCGGAGCACGTGCACGACGGCAATCCCGGAGGAGTGCGCTGACGGCACCTTCCCGGAACTTTGGGAAGGGCATAATGGCAACGGCGATCGATCAACTCGACCTTATGGACCTGCCGATCGAGGAGCGCGCCTTCGGCGCCGATCCCGAACCCTGGTTCGGCCAGGCGCGCGCGCATCACCCCTGGCTGGCGAAATTCGCCCACGGCTACATCGTCTTCGGCCATCAGGAGATTCGCGACCTGATCCGGATGGACGATCGGCTGCACATCGCGACCGACGCAGTGGTCGAGATCATGGGCGCCAGCGGCAAGCCTTGGGGCGACTTCATGAAGGCTTTGCTGATCAGCCGGCACGGTGCGGACCACCAGCGGATGCGCGACGCATTGAAACCGTTCTTCAAGCCCCGCCGCATCGCCGAGCATATCGGCCTGATCCGCGAGACGGTCTCGGAGTTGCTCGACGAATGGGCCCCGAAGGGGGAATTCGATTTTACCGAGTTTGCCTCGAACTTCCCGGTCGCGGTGATGTTCGGGCTGATCGGCGCGGACCTTGCCGACCTGCCAAAGATCAAATGGGCGCTCGAGGCCCAGGGGCTGAGCTACAGTCTCGACCCCTCGCTGCTGCCCGAGCTCGAAGCCGCCCACGCCATGATGATGGAATTCGGCTCTGCCCTGGTCACCGCGCGCCGGGCCAGCGGCGAGCAGCGCGATGACCTGCTCGGCGAACTGATTAGGGCCGAGGACACGGGCGCTCTAACCCGCCTCGAAGTCTGCGAGCAGCTCTTCTTCCTGTTCGCCGCAGGATACGATACTTCGAAGAACCAGCTCGGCATGGCCGCGCGGCTGTTGCTCGAGCAGCCCGAGCTATGGGAGCGTTGTGCACGCGACCGGGCATTCTGCACCTTGGCGATCGAGGAAAGCCTCCGCCATTCGAGCCCGAGCTCCCCACCGCGCATCGCGCTGGAAGACATCGAATACGATGGCGTGCTCATCCCCAAGGGTACCCACCTGATGTTCCTGCTCAACGTCTCGGGCCGTGATCCGCGCACCTTCGACGCCCCGATGGAATATCGCCCGGGGCGAGAATCCGCCAAGCACCACCTCGCCTTCGGCAAAGGCGCGCATGTCTGCCTGGGCCTCCACCTCGCCCGCTTTCAGATGGAAGAAGGACTCCACCTCATCGCCCAGCGGATGAAGGACCCCGTCATCGCCGGCGAAGTGACCTGGCGGCGCTTCCCGGGCGTTTGGGGGCTGGAGACCTTGCCGGTACGCTTCACGCCGGTCTTGCCGAATGCCGCGGCGGCGGAAGCGCTCACGGCGAATTGAGCGGAAAGGGCCGGGTCCTTCCCAACACCTCAAGGTGATTGGCTGCCAGCCGGTCAATCGGCAACTTGTCATACAAATGGTCTCGCCCTAAGACATCGGACCAACAAGGCACCGCGGAAGGTCGTTCACCGGCCGACGCATGCGGAACGCCGACTGGAAGCTGGAACTTGAGGGCAATGAAAAGACTATTTTCGACGGCAGCCGCGCTGCTGGCCTTGGTCGGGACTACCGACCTGACGCTGGCGGCGCCGAAGGAACCGCCGCGGGTCGAACGCCGCGGCGAGGCGGTCCAGCTGATCGTCGATGGCCAGCCGCATGTCATGCTCGCAGGCGAACTGCACAATTCCAGCCCGTCGAGCCCCGCCTACATGGCTCCCATCTGGGACAAGCTCGCCCGTACCGGGGTAGAAACCGTAATCGGCGTGGCGAGTTGGGAACTGGTCGAGCCCGAGGAAGGACGCTTCAACTTCGCCGAGGTCGATGACCAAATCCGGCAGGCGCGCGCACGGGGCATGCGTCTCGTGTTGATCTGGTTCGGTGGCTACAAGAATGCCGAGAGCACATACGCGCCCTCGTGGGTGCGCCGGAACGAAGCGCGCTTCCCGCGTGGTGAGCGCGATCCCAAATTCAAGACCGTCGGCATGGCCGGGTTTCTCCGCTTCAATCCGATCGTCAGCCCCTTCGGCGAGGAACTGATCCGCTCCGACTCCCGCGCCTTTGCCGCGCTGATGCGCCACATCAAGCAGGTCGACCGCGACGGCACGGTAATCATGATCCAGGTCGAGAACGAATCCGGCCTGCTGGCCGACAGTCGCGACCGCTCGCCAACGGCGACTGCGGTGTATCAAAGCCAGGTTCCGACCGAATTGCTGAATTACCTGCAGCAGAACCGCGACCGCCTGAAGCCGCATCTCCAGCAGATCTGGGGCCGCCAGGGCTTCAAGACCTCCGGCACCTGGGCCGAAATCTTCGGCACCGACAAGGCCGCCGACGAGATTTTCATGGCCTGGGGTTTCTCGCGCTATGTCGACCGCGTCGCCAAGGCCGGCGCGGCGGAATACAAGTTACCGATGTACGCCAATGCCTGGCTCGGTCCGCAAGCCAAGGCGCCCGAACCGGGCGACTATCCAAGCGGCGGGCCAGTCGCCCGCATGATGGACGTGTGGAAGGCGGGCGCGCCCAGCCTCTCCTTTCTTGCCCCCGACATCTACATCGACGATTTCGCCGGTACGCTCAGCGACTTCCAACGCCAGGACAACGGCATCTTCATCCCCGAAGCCCGGCCCGAGGCCGGCAACCTGTTCGTCGCCTTGGGCGAGTACAAGGCCATGGGCTTCTCGCCCTTCGGCATCGAGGATGTCGCCGAGGACAGCGACTTGGCCAAAGCTTACGCCGCCCTGCGCCCCCTGCTCCCGCAAATCGCCCAGGCCCAGGCATCAGGCCGCATCCGCGGCTTCAAGCTGGCGCAAGGTAACCGAGCGCAACTTACCATGGGCGCCTACAACATCAACGTCACGGGTCCGATGCGTACCACCGGCCTGATGGGTGAGGGCACCGGCTCCGAAGGGCCCAAGATCGAAAACAGCTATGGCCTGATCATCCAGGAGGGCGAGGACGAATTCCTCGTCGTCGGCCGCGGCATCTCGCCCAACTTCTCCACCGCCGCTGGCCGCGTCGAAATCGACCGCGCCCAGGAAGGCACCTTCGCCCAGGGCCGCTGGGTCCCCGGCCGCACGCTCAACGGCGACGAACGCTTCTCGCTGTTTTCACCGACGGCGGTCAAGGCGGTGCGAATCCGGCTGTTGCGGCGGTAAGGTTCGTTACCTTGCCGTTAACCATGTCCGCGCTAAGGCAGGAACCCTAAGGGCTTCCTGCCCATTGGAACGCCATGGCCGAAGTCGTGAACATCGTTGCCGGACTGCTGCTGAGCGTCCTCGTTTCGATGGCGGTGGTCGGCGGCGTGGCCCTCGGCCTCTGCACCGCGGTGTTCGGCGGGTGCTGCTGGTGGCTCCGCCGCCGCGCGACGCGGCGCTGAACCAGCATTACCTTTGCCTGTGCCCCCCGCGTGCGGGACCCCTCGTACAGACTTGCCCGAGGCGCCCCCTTCGCGGGAGAACGGGATATCATTCAAAGATGATCGTACATTAAAACCGCTGCTTCAGCGCCAGCAGGGCCAGGGCCGCCTTGGCCGCCTCGCCGCCCTTGTCCTTCTGCGCGGGATCGGCGCGGACCAGGGCCTGAGCCTCGTTCTCGACGGTCAAGATGCCGTTGCCGATGGCGATCCCGTCCATGGTCAACGCCATGATCCCGCGGGCGCTTTCGCCCGCGACGATCTCGAAGTGATAGGTCTCGCCGCGGATCACCACGCCGATCGCGACGTAGCCGACATAATCGCCGGATTGATCGGCCAGGGCGATCGCACCGGGAATCTCCAATGCCCCGGGCACGGTGATCACCTCGACCTTATGGCCCGCGGCCTGGAGCGTGGCCTTGGCGCCGGCGATCAGTTGGTCGTTGAGGTGGTCGTAGAACCGGGCTTCGACGATCAGGAACTTGCTCACTTGGTTTCCTCCGTTTCGTCGAGGCTGCGTTCACCGACGATGGACAGGTCGTACCCTTCGAGGCCCACGAGCGAATGATGGGTATTGCTCAGCAGGATCATCTGGTGGACGCCGAGTTCCGCCAGGATCTGCGCACCTACCCCATAGTCGCGCAACTCCTCGACGGCGACGGTCTCGCCCGCGCGCCAGCGCTGACGGATCTCGATCGCGCGCGACATGTGGTTCTGCATCGAGCGGTTGATGACCACGATGACGCCGGCGCCTTCTTCGGCAATGATTTCCATCGAGCGGCGGAAGAGCTCACTACGCTCGCCCTCCTCGCCGAAGACGTCGGAAAAGATCGACAGCGTGTGCATCCGCACGAGGGTCGGCTTGGTCGGATCGATCCGGCCCTTGAGGAGGGTCATCGTCTCCTCGCCGGTCGCCTTGTTGAAGTAGGTTCGCGCGATCCAGTCGCCGCCCCACTTGCTGGTGAAGGCCCACTCCGCGCGCTTTTCCACCAAGTGATCGTGGCGCCGCCGATAGGCGATCAGATCGCGGATCGTGCCGATCTTCAGATCATGGAGCCGAGCGAAGGTGATCAGGTTGTCGAGCCGGGCCATCTCGCCGTCGTCGCGCATCACCTCGCAGATCACGGCCGAAGGGTTGAGCCCGGCAAGACGCGAGATGTCCACCGCCGCCTCGGTATGGCCGGCGCGGACGAGCACGCCGCCGTCGCGAGCTTGCAACGGAAAGACATGGCCCGGCGATACGATGTCCGCCTTGCCTTTGGTCCCGTCGATCGCGACCGATACGGTGCGGGCCCGGTCGGCCGCCGAGATACCGGTGGTGATACCCTCCTTGGCCTCGATCGAGACGGTGAAGGCGGTGCCGAGCGGTGTGGCGTTATGCCGGACCATCGGCTTGAGCTCGAGTTGCTCGCAGCGCTCGCGGGTCAGGGTCAAGCAGATCAGCCCGCGGCCATGGGTGGCCATGAAATTGATCGCGTCGGGCGTCGCCATCTGAGCCGGGATGATCAAATCCCCCTCGTTCTCACGATCCTCGTCGTCGACCAGAATGTACATGCGGCCATTGCGCGCCTCGTCGATGATCTCTTCGATCGGGACAAGCACCGGGCGATCGTCGTTCGCCGAAAGGAAGCGCTCCAGCTTGCGAAGCGTTTCCGCGGTCGGGTTCCAGTCGGGCTCCCCGCATTCACGCAAGGTATTCGCATGGAGGCCCGCGGCGCGAGCCAGACCGGCACGGGTCATCTTGCCGGAGATGACGAGATCGGTGATTTGCTCTATCAAATTGGTAGACATGATTCGCCCTATTTCACATCATAATGTGATTGGCAAGCTCAGGCGACACATAGTGCGGGGTTTTGGCGGTTCAAGGCGATTCTCGCCCGTTGCCGTGAAGCAGGAACATTCGGCCGGGTCATGCCTTTGTTGGGCAAGGAGAACACCATGCCCGCAACCGCCGTCAACCTTGCCGACGCCCATACCGAACAGCCCGGCCTGGAGGGCCGCCGTACCATCGTCACCGGCGGAACCACCGGCATCGGCCGAGCCATAGCGGTCTTGCTCGCCAGCGAAGGGGCCAAGGTCTTCATCTGCGGACGCGATGAGAACCACCTGGCCGACGCGTTGGACCGGATCCGGGAGGTCGGCGATGGCGACGGCATTTCAGCCGATCTGTCGGATCGCGATGGCGTCGCCCGATTTTACGAGGCGGCGGATGACTATCTCGGCGGACTGGATGTCGCGGTGATCAACGCCGCCGTCCCTGCAGCGGCCTTGGCCGAGACCGGCACTGAGGATACCGATTATCAGATCGCAGTTGACTTCGCCTCCTATCTGACCACGACGCAGCAAGCGGTCGCCCGGATGAAAGGGGGTTCCGACATCGTGCTGATCGGCTCGATGAGCGCGGTATCCAAGGGGCCCGGCTCTTCGATCTATGTTGCCGCCAAGTCGGGCATCGAAGGATTCGCGCCTTCGCTACGCAAGGAACTGGCGGAGCGGGACATCAAGGTCGGCCTGATCGAACCGGGCTTCACCGGCGCCGATTTCCAATATCCCGATTTCCCGCCCGCAAAGCAGCGCGAACTGATCCACCAACACAAGATGCTCCGCGCCGAAGACATCGCGGTGGCGGTCCACTATATGCTGCGCCAGCCCCGCCGTTGCGCCGTGTCGCACATCCGCGTCGAAACCCGGCTCGAGCATCCGTGAATAGGTTCAACGTCGACCGGCTGGTCGTAACGCCCGACATGATCGACCTCGCGCGCTCGCCGCTGGCAGGCCACTTTGCGGCCGAGACCTATGTGCTGGGCGTGTTCAATCCGGCGCTGACCCGGTTGCCCAACGGCAACCTGCTATTGCTCGTTCGCGTAGCCGAGGCGCTGCGCCAGCCGGTCGCGGGCGGCAAGGTCCACGCGATCCGCTGGACCGAAAACGGCTATGTGCTCGACGGCTGGCCGCTCGAGTTGGCCGATACCGCCGATCCCCGCAAGTTCATGCTCCACGGGGGTGGGTGGAAGATCATGGCCCTCACTTCACTGTCGTGGCTGCTCCCGGTCGAGGTCTCGCCCGACGGGTTGGAGATCATCGGCATCCATTACGACCGAGCGGTCGCTCCGGCCGGCTCCTGGCAGTGCTACGGCCTGGAGGACGCCCGGATCAGCCTGGTCGAGGGGCGCTATTGGATGACGACCTGCTCGGTCAGCCCGGAGCGTCACTCGACCACGCTCTATAGCTCCGGCGATGCCATGGATTGGACCTTCGAGGGCATCGTGCTCGATCACCAGAACAAGGACATGCTGATCTTCGAGGGCTTGATCGGCGGCAAGTTCTGGGCCCAGACGCGGCCGCTGGGCGATCTCTACTTCGCCTATCCCCCGGGGAGCGAATGGCGTGCGGGTCCCTCGATCAACCTCGCCTCCTCGCCCGATTGCCGACACTGGCAGCCGTATATCCAACCGGGCATCCGACCCCATGCCGGAACCGTGGCGACGGCGCGGATGGGCGGCGGCACGCCTCCAATCCTCACCGAGGTAGGCGGCAGGCGCGGCTGGCTGACGCTGTGGCACGGCGTCGAACCGAAGGAGATCGTCGGCATCTACCGGACCTATTGGTCGCTGCTCGAAGCCGACGATCCTTCTCGGACGATCGCCACCGACCACCGTCCCTTGATCGAGGCGAACCCGGCGCTGACCGCCCCGCTCGACGACCTGATGTATGTGCGCGACGTGGTCTTCACCACCGGGATCGTCGATGCCGGCGATCATTTCATCGTCGCGTCGGGCGAAGCCGACCTCGCTTGCCGCATCACCCACGTGCCCAAATCGGCGTTCGCGGCCTGACTGGCGCGTAATCAAGCGGCGGCGGCCTGTCCGGAAGCGACACGAGGTCGGCCGCACCGCCGGGCAACGGTTGCCGGCCCCCACGGCTGGTCGCATCGATCGACCCAAACCGTTGACACGGCTCGCCTAGATGATGAGGTTCCGCGCCATCTGACGGTGCGGGGTACATCGAACAATGGATCGCAATGACCACGCCGTCGGCGCGCGGTGGGAAACGGGCCTAGCCGAACTGATCCTCGCCTGCCCCCAGGCCTGCTCGGGAGACGAGGCGTCGCTGCTGCGACAAGGCTATGCCACGATCCTCGATGCGGCGGCGTTCGACCCTGCCCTGGCCGAGGACATGCCTGGCACCGCCGCGTTCGAGGCCATGCTGGTCTGCGCCCCAGAAAGCGCGGCGCTCGCGCTCATTCCCAGCAGGGCGGGCTATATGCTGTCGCGCGGCGAAGGCAGCATTCACATCTGCTCGATCTTCATGCCCGAGTGCGGCGAGCACACCGCCGAATGCGGCACGGCCGGCCTGGCGATCCTTGCCGCGACGCTTTCCACCTGCTGCGCCCTGCTGGGCCGGCACGGCGACCGGGGCCTCCTGCTCAACTAACAATTCCACGCCTCTTAGGCGCCCGGACTGAGTACAGCCCCTAGCCGACGACATCGGCCTCCACAGCCAGCCGGATCGCCTCCGACGTATTGCTGGCACCCATCTTGGCAAGCATGTTCGAACGATGGATTTCCACCGTTCGTGGGCTGATCTCAAGCTGTTCGGCAATTTTCTGACTCGACAGCCCGCTGGCCACCGCCAGCAGAACCTCGCGCTCGCGCTTGCTCAGGCGCTCGACGCGCTTCTTCGCGATATAGGCCCTGTTCCGGCGATCGCCGATCGCTTCGGCCGTGGCTGCCGCGTCGGCGACGATGCTCACCACCTCTTCCTCGCCGAAGGGCCAGGCGAGATAGTCGATCGCGCCGTGATGGATGGCCCGGGCCACCGCGCGCGGATTCGGCGCTTCGGCAAAGCCGATCACCGGCAACCAATGGCCAGCTTCGACCAGGTATTCGATGGCTTTCGCGATCTCGGCGTGGTCGTCATGGATCAGGATCAGGCCGAATTCGGATATGTGCCCGTGCAGTTCGGACACGTTCTCATACGGTTCGACATGGATGGCGCACTGGGCAAGACAATGCGAAATGGTAGCCCTGCGTCGCATGTCGCCGTCCACCAGGAATATCTTGGTAATACGCCTCATGCCCCCAGCCTTAGCAGAATGTGCTTAGGGGAAAATATGAGGTTAGCTCGGGTTCAACTCGGATTCATTCGAATTCGGACGAAACTTAGGAAGAGCGCTCCGAGGATACAAACGCCTGATATACCTCGATAAAGTCATCCCTGACCGTTTTGATAGCTGCTGGATCAAAGCGAAGGACGTTGTCGAGCAGGGTTTGGCGGGCGGCACCGTAGAACTGGCTGAGCGGTCCGGCCATGCCGCCGTTGCCATCGATCCCCATTTGCAATGCGGTCACGGATGAAAGCGCACGCGTCATCGACCGGCTCTTGAGTTCGTTATTCTTCCGCTCGTGCGCGATAAGCGCGCTGCCGGTCGCCGCGACGAACTGTTCGAGGCAGAGCACTACCAGCTCGCCCGGCTTGGCCGCGGCGATGCGCGCGTCGAAATCGACCCGGCGATAGGCCTCCTGGGGATTGCGCTGGGTCAGCATCAGTTGGAACTCTTGTTCCAGGCGGCGACTTGGTTCTGCAGGAAGGTCAGGGTCGATTTCGATACGCCGATGCGCGTGTCGGCCGCCGAGAACCGCGTGACCAGCTGGGCCCGCAGCGCCTCCTGCTTTTCGGCTATCTTCGAAAGATCTTCGGTCGTGGCCTTTTTCTGCGATTGGTAGCGCACGATCGAGCCGCCTAGCGAGCCGGGATCAGTCGCCGTCGTCGCCTTGCGGGCGATGCCGTCGATCGTCGCATAGACGCCGTAGAGCCCATTGGTGAACATGTCGCCGGCGGCCTGCGGATTGGCCTTGAGCGTCTCCGACAGGCGCTTGGTGTCGAGCGTGAAGGTGCCGTCGCGCTGGATCGAAAGCCCAAGGTCGCCGAGCGTGCGCGGCAGGCCTTCGGCCACGGTTGGCATGACGACGGTCGTGCCGAGCGCGGACAGCGAGCGCTTGAGCGCCAGGGCACCGGGGTCGCGAGCGAGTTCGCCGGTCTGCGGCAGGGTCGCCGTGTTGAGCGCCGAGGCGATCTCGTTGAGCACGGAAACGAGGTCTTGCATCGTCGCCGTGATCGCGCTGCTGGTGTCGGCGAAGCTGATCCGGGTCGGCACCCCGACGTTGGTGCCGGTCAGCGCCAAGTTCACGCCCGGCACGGCATCGGTAACCTTGTTGGTCTTCGAGGTCATCGGCAAGCCATCGATCTTGAACTCGGCGTCGCCGGAACCGGCGAGCAGCCGGGTCGCGTCGCCGGTGCTCGGCTGCCAGGCCAGGGCCGACAAGCCCGGATCGCCCGAGGCTTCGGTCGCTTCGAGGATGAAACCGTTGGCTGCGCCTTCCTGGCCTTTCAACACCAGCCTGGCGCCGTCGATCGTATTGGCGACATAGGCCGTGACACCTGCGCCGGCCGAATTGATCGCGGATGCGGTCTGCTCCAGCGTGGCGCCCGCAGGGATCGCGATGTCGACCGCGGCGTGGCTCGCATCGGCGGTGAAGGTGCTCGTGCCGACCGTGCCGAAGCGGATCGTCAGGGTACCCGAGCCAACCGTCGAGGCCCCCGAGGCAAAGGTGCCACTGGTCAGAGTCTGGCTCTTGGCGAGCTTGGTGACCTCGAGCGAATAGGTGCCGTTCGGTCGCGCCGAGCCCGATAGCGTACCGCTGGCGACCGCGGCATTGGCGACCTGCGGTTGCGGCGAGAGATCGCCCGTGCGGACCCGATCGCCGAGCGAGCTCGCCAGGCTGAGCAGGCCCGACTTGAGCGTAGAGGCGGTGGAGATCTGCTTGTCCAGCGTCTCCGACTTGGTGTTCAGCCGGTCGGTCTTGCCGGCGAACTGCGCGACGGCGAGGTTGGCGGCCAGGGCGCCCATGTCGACGCCGGAGCCCCCGCCGAGCGCGGTGACGAGCGAGGTGGTCGCGGACGAGGTCGAACTGGTGGTAGCCATGTCCCTTAGAACGTCCTGTCTGGCACGGGTTTAAGCCTTTGCCGGCACTTCGAGGCGGCCGTCGGCGTCGAAGCGCAGCTCGACCGGAACCTCGACCACCGGGCGCTCGCGCTTTTCGCCGCGCTTCAACGAGAAGACGAAGGCCAGCACGCCGGCGACCGCCGAGTAGAGCTCCTCGCGGATCACCTGGCGTTCGCGCGTGGTATAGTAGATCGAGCGCGCCAGCGCCGGATATTCGAGCACGGGCAGCTCGAGCTCGGCGGCGAGTTCGCGCATGGCCAGCGCCTTTTCGCCGCGACCCTTAGCGAGCACGATCGGCGCCGGGGCGATCGCCGGATCGTAGGCGACGGCGATCGAGAAGTGGGTCGGGTTGGTGATGACGAACTGCGCCTCGCGCATCGCGCTCGCCACGCCGCCCATGGCGATCTGGCGCTGGCGCTGCTTGATAGCCTGCTTCTTTTCGGGCGAGCCCTCGGCTTCCTTGTGCTCGTCGCGCATGTCCTGCATCGACATGCGCAGGCGCATGAAGCGGCGCACCCACTGGATCGGATAGTCGATCAGCGCGATGATCACCAAGCCGGCGGCCAGGTAGAACAGCAGCGAGCTCAGCGTGTCCCAGCAATAGCCCAGCTGGCTCGACAGGTTGCCGCGGCCCAGGCCGAAGATCTGCGCAGCACGGCTGCTCCACCAGGCGTAGACGATTCCGCCGAGCAGCGTCACCTTGAGCAGGCCCTTGCCCATCTCGATCCAACCTTGGGGACCGAACATGCGCTTGAGCCCGTTCAGCGGATTGAGCCGCGAGGCCTTCGGCGCAAGGTTGCCGCCGATGAAAGCGCCGCCGCCCATACCGAGCTGAGTGATCAGCGCACCCATTATTATTGTACAGCCTAGCACCAATACCGGCGGCAGCACCGCCATGCCGATGCCGAGCATGATCCGGCCGGGCGAGAAATCGTCGATATCGGCGCGGTTCCAGATGAAGCCGGAGCGCAGCGTCTCCTGCAGCACGCGCAGCATCCAGGGACCGG
Source organism: Novosphingobium sp. (assembly GCA_051955585.1). Classification (GTDB taxonomy): domain Bacteria; phylum Pseudomonadota; class Alphaproteobacteria; order Sphingomonadales; family Sphingomonadaceae; genus Novosphingobium. The sequence continues at coordinate 12,942 of JBQCGM010000019.1, read as the reverse complement.
CGAACTGGAGACAGGCCGCGCCGATCAGCATGGCTACCGCCGTACCGAGATCCTGCGAGCGGAGGACGTCGCCGTTCTTGACGGCGTCCTTCAGCTTCTTCTCCGATGGCGCGAAAGTCTTTTCGCCGGCGCTCTCGCTCATTTCACGAGCACCTGCGCGGTCTGGTCGATGGCCTGGGCGGTCAGGTCCGCGAACTGGTCCGAAAGGATCGGCGCCGAGATGATCAGCGCGGCAATGCCCGCCATGACGCCGGCCGGCAGGCCCAGCGCAAACAGGTTGAGCGCCGGGGCCGAGCGGCTGAGCACGCCGGCGACCAGCTGGACGATCAGCAGGATCAGCGTGACCGGCAGGGCGATGGCCACGGCGGTCAGGAACATGGTCGAGCCGAAGGCGGCGATCGTCTGGATCCGCTCGGCGCCGAGCCAGGTCTGGCCCGGCGGGAAGGCCTCATAGCTCTTCGCGACGAGCTCCAGCCACTGGAGATGTCCGCCCAGCGAGAGGAAGACCAGCGTCAGCACGACGGTGAAATACTGGCCGAGCGCGGTCGAGTGCGCGCCGGTGTTGGGGTCCGAGGCCGCGGCCATCGACATGCCCATGCCGCCGCCGATCACTTCGGCGGCGATCATCGGCGCGGCGAAGGTGATCTGCAGGACGAAGCCGAGCGCCAGGCCGACCACGACTTCGCCCGCGACCCAGAGGATGCCATTCGCGGAGAGCAGCGCGGCGGGCACCTGGACCTGGGTCCAGGCGCAGATCATCGCCGCCACCGCGCCGGTCATCGCCACCCGGACCTGCATCGGCACGCTGCTGGCCCCGAAGATCGGGGCGGCCAGCATCGCCGCGCCGATGCGCGTCATCACGAACATCCAGCGCCAGAACTCGGCCTCGAGCGGACCGAAACCGAAGTCCAGACCGATCACGAGGCGCCGCCGCCTTTCGCGATCTGGGCGAAGATCTCATTGGTGAAATCGCCGATCAGCGCCATCATCGCGCCGCCGAACAGGACCAGCACCAGCGCGGTGATGACCAGCTTGGGGACGAAGGTGAGCGTCTGTTCGTTGACCGAGGTCGCCGCCTGGACCAGGCCGACGACCAGACCGACGACCAGGCTGGCGAGCAGCACCGGGGCGGCGACGAGCGCCGTGACCCAAAGCATGCGATCGGCCAGGGCAAGGAGGGCGGCATCTTCCATCGAGTCAGTTCCGATTGTGGCGGCCACGCGCGGCCTGCGGCAGATTCAGGCTTCGCGGATCATGGTTAATTTTCCGCTACCCGAAGCTCGAGGCGAGCGAGCCCATCAGCAGCGCCCAGCCGTCCACCAGGACGAACAGCAGCAGCTTGAAAGGCAGCGAGACGATCGTCGGGCTCATCATCATCATGCCGAGCGACATGAGGACCGAGGCGACGACGAGGTCGATCGCCAGAAAGGGTAGGAACAGCATGAAGCCGATCTGGAAGGCGGTCTTGAGTTCGCTGGTGACGAAGGCCGGCAGCAGGATCGAGAAAGGAATGTCCTGCGAGCGCGCGAACTTGGGCGCCTTGGCCATGTCGGCGAACATCTCGAGGTCGCGGGTGCGGGTCTGGCGAACCATGAAGCCATGGAACTCGGTGCCGGCGGCGGAGATCGCCTGCGAGGCGTTCATCGTGCCCGCCGAATAAGGGGTGATCGCGTTGGCGTTCACCTTTTCCAGGGTCGGGGCCATGACGAAGAGCGAGAGGAACAGCGAGAGGCCGACGAGCACCTGGTTCGGCGGCGACTGCTGCAGGCCGAGCGCCTGGCGGAGGATCGAGAGGACGACCAGGATCCGCGTGAAGCTCGTCATCATTAGGACGAGGCTGGGCAGGATCGTCAGCAGCCCCATGATGAGGAGCAGCTGGAGCGACATGGTCATGCCGGTGGGCGAACCGCCGTTCATCGAACTGAAGGCGCGGTCGAGCGCGCCGGGGACGGCGGCGGCGGCCGGAGCGGCGGCGGTGGCCGCCGTCGCGGCGGCTTCCTGGGCCAAGGCGGCGGCGGGCGCGAGGAGCGCGGCCAGCATCGCAGCGGTCTTCAAGACGCACTTCACGGCAGGATCTCCTGCGGCGCGGCGGCGCGTGCCGGGGCTTCCGCGAGGCGAGTCAGCCCCTGGCGCGAGACCGAGACAAGGATCTCACGGCCATGAAATTCGATCACCGCGAGCTTCTGCGTGGGCGAGAGCATGGCCGTCTCGATCACCTTGATGCTCTTGCCGGCGGCTCCGCCGTTCGCCTTTTCCTGCATCTTCTGGGCGAAGCGCAGGCAGCCCCAGGCCAGCAGGCCGATCAGGGGCAGCAGGATCATCAGCTTGAGGATGTACCAGAACATCAGGCGGCGGCTCCGAGGTCGTCTTCGCCGGCCGCGGTGGCACCGGCGATCTCGACGATGCGCAGCGCGAAGCGGTTGCCCTGGGCGACGATCTCGCCCTTGGCGATGACCTTGCCGTTGACCGAGACGTCGAGCAACTCGTCGGTCAGGCGGTCGAGCGCGACGACACTTTCCTCGGTCAGGGCGAGGACGTCCTTGAGCTTCATGTCGACGCGGCCGAGTTCGACCGAGAGGCGGACGTCGACGTCTTTGAGGAAATCGAAACCGCGGGGTTGGATGGTCATGAGTTCGGGTCCTCTGGTCAGAAAGCTTGGGTGATCTGGATGGCGACGCGGTCGTCGACCGAGCCGATGGCGCCGTGGGCGATGGTCTTGTCGCCGATCCGCAGCGGCACATTGCGGGCGACCGAGACGGGCAGGAGCGAACCGGGCCGGAGCTCGGTCAGAGCCGACATCGGCAGGCGCATGTCGACGATGACGGCTGCCAGGGTCAGCGGCAGGTCGCAGTAGGGTTCCTCGGCCGAATTGTTCTGGCGGGAAGCCGCCTTGCGGGCCGGAGCCTGGGCGCCCTCGCCGACCAGACCCGCCAGGGCGGCGGTCGGCAGGGCGAGGTGGATCGGCCAGGGCTCGGCCCCGGCTTCGGTGACGGTCAGGGTCAGTACGGTAAGCTCGACGGCGTCGGCGAAGGCCTCCAGCTCGACCAGGCTGCCGCTCCGGCGAACCGCATCGAAGGCGGCGCCGAACGCGGCGGCGAAGCCCTGGGCGACGAGGCCCTCGAGCTGGCGGATCACGACGCCGGCGGAGGCCGGAAAGGCCCCGGGCAGCGGATTGGGATTGAGGCCCTTGCCGCCGAAGGCGCGGTCGATCATCCGCAGCACCGCGGCCGCCTCGAACGAAGCGAGCAGCATGGCCGGGCCCGAGGCCATCAGGCTGTTGGCGGCGAGCGGGGCGATCTCCTTGGCCAGATCCGCGGCGGTGACCTCGCGCGGGGCGGCGGGTGCGACGATCAGGTCCTGCCCGCCGATCAGCGGCGAGAGGGCCGCGGCGACCACGCGGGCCAGCTTTGCGCCGGCATGGCCAAGCGCGGGCACCAGTTCGGCCGGCGCCGAGCCGGCGGAGCTTGCCCGGAGCAGTTCCGGACAATGCTGCGCCAGCGGACGCTCGGCAATGAAGGCGCGTTCGGGCTTCACTGGACCAGGAAGCTCTTGAAGTAGACCGAGTCGATCCCGCCGAAGCCTTCGCGCTCGGTCAGGACCTTGTTGATCGCGTCGGTCAGGCGCTTCTGCAGGCGCTCCTTGCCCTCCAGGGTATAGACGTCCTCTTCCGGCGTGTCCGCGAGGATGTTGAGCAGGCTCGAGCGGATCGCCAGCTCGTGCTTCTTGGTCCACTGCAGCACGCGGCCGTCGCGGCGGGTCGAGGCCGCCAGGGCGACCTGGACCAGCGCCTGCGAGTGCTTGAGGTTCGAGGTGAACTCGTCGGGGAAGACGTAGTAGGCGGTGCGGTACTCGCTGCCGCCGTCGCCGAGCACTTCGGCCACGGCTTCGCCTTCCTTGTCGCTCTTGACCGCATAGGGGTCTTCCTCGCCCTTGCGGATGAGCTTGGGGTTGTTGTCTTCCTTCTTGTGGGCGTCGTGGCCGCCGATCACGCCGGTCTGCATCAGCGCGAAGGCGCCTCCGCCGCCCGAAGCGAGCAGGGTCGTGGCCAGCAGTACCTTGATGATCAGGCCCTTGCCCTTCTTGGGCTTGGCCTCGTCCTTCTTGTCAGTCTTGTCGCTCATGGTTCGGTTTCCGGATCAGAAGGTTATGGTTCAGGCGAAGATGCCGCCGCGGGTCTGCGGCTGGTCGCGCTCGCTCCAGCGAGGCGAGCGATTGGAATTGTCGTTACGGTCCGGCTGCCGGCCGCCGCGGTGGCCGCGGCCATGCGGATCGCTGCCGGCAGCATCGCGCTGGGCGGAAGCTTCATGGTGCGAGTTCGAGGAATGGGCATTGGCCTGGGTCGATGTCTGGGACTGGCTCTGCTGGCCCTGATTTTGACGGGGCTGCGCGTCGGCATTGGAATTGAAGGCCTGCCGGTCGGTCGGCATCGCGGCCTGGGCGGCGATCGCGAAGTCCGGGTCGGCGCTGCTCATCGAGACGCTGAGATCGCCGCCGTCCTGCTGGAACTTCAACGAGACCTGGCCGAATTCGGCGTGGTGGACCGAAGCGTGGGTCGACTGGGCCGCCCCGGCATTGCGGGCCTCGACGAGACGTTCGACGAGGGCGGCGAAGTCCTGGCGGGGCAGCTCGGCCGAGGTCGTCGGGGCGACCCCCGGGACGGCTGGAGCGGCGGCCTGGGCCGCACCGCCGGCCACCGGCAGGACCGGGGCGGCGGCGACTTCGGAGATCGCGCCATCGGCAAGCGGGGCGGCGCGTTCGGCCGCTGCGCTGCGCAGGGCGGCGGCAGTCTGCGGTTCGGCGACGGCAACCTGGACAACCTCAGCAACCGGCGGCAGCAGCGATGGAGCGGCCTGGTTGGCAACCGGAACCTGGCCATTGTCGGCCTCGGCCGGCGCCAGCTTGATCCGTGCCGTCACGCCGCGGGCGGCAGGGGGCAGGGCCGGCTTGGCCAACAGGCTGACGGCGGCAGCCGGGGCTTCGGCGGGAGTGGCCGCGACGGTCAGCACCGGCGCGCGGGGCGCTTCGGGCGCAACCGGCGCGGCATCCTGCGTAACCGGCCGGGCGGCGCCCTGAACGGTCGGCAGGAGCACGGCCTGCTGGAGGGCAGCCGGCTGGGCGGCGGACTGGACGGCCGGCTGAGCACTGGACTGGAGGGCAGCCTGCACGGCCGAGCGGGCGGCGGCGTGTTCGGCGGCTCGCGGCGCCGCATGGGCGCCCGGCAAGACCGGCGCCTCCGATCGGGCGCGCGGCGCGGAAGCGGATGCCGGAGCCCCGGGGGCCGCGGCGGCCGGCAGGGTCAGCGCGGCCTGGACCTGGACGATCGCGGTCGCCGGGATGGTCGCGATTGGCGCGGGCGCCTCCACGATGGGGGTTTCTTCAACAGCGGATTCGAGCTTGGCGGGCGCGTCTGCCGACTTGTCCTCGGCGGCGGGGCGCTGGCCCTTGAGCGCCGCCGTGAGCATCTTGATCAGCCCATGGACCGGCGAGGCTTCGGCCTGCTTGGCCGGCTCGGGATTGGCGGTTTCGGTTTCCGGCGCGGCGGGCGCTTCGGCGGAGCGGGCGAGCGAGGCGACCAACTTGGCGGTGACCGGGGCGTGAGCGGCGGCAACCGAGGCGACCGGAGCGGTAGGCGCCCCGGCATCGACGGAGGCCGCTTCAGGCAGACCGGCAAGCTGCGGCAAGACGGCAGCGGCATCCGGCAAGATCTTGCCGCCCGGTTGCCGGTTGCCGGCAGGAAGCGTCAGGGCGGCGAAAGGGTTGGCGGGAGCGGCAGCAGCAGGGGGAGCGGCGTCGCCAGCCCCGACCTTTCCGGCAAGGATGTCGCCGAAAGCCTGCATATCCGCGGTTTCCAGACCGAGAATGGCCGACGGGTCGAGCGCCGAACCAGTGGAGGTCAGGGAAAGCGAAGCGGCAATGTCGACCATCGGTTGGTATTCCTCACGTATGTACGCAGAATACTATTCAAGGTCCGTGCCAATTCCCTTGCGACTGCCGAGAATCGGGCTCTGCCGCCGGGCGGCGATCTCCCTCGCCTCCTGGATCGCCCGCTCCGCGACCGCCGAGCGGCGCCGTTCGGCGGCGGCCAGCTCCTGCTGGCGGCTGTCGGCGCTCGACTTGGCGCGATCGGCGTCGGCCAGGGTGCTGCGGGTTATGCCGTGCAGCCCGTCGGCGAAGCGGCCGAGTTGCTGCAAGCCCATCCCGTCCTTGGCGTCGCTGCGCCCGGCATAGCCCGCGGCCATGTCGCCGGTGCGCGCCGCCAGGGCCTGGAGCTGGGACAGCGTGCCTTCCGCCTCGGCCGCCGCGGTCGCCGCGGTCTGCTTGGCGATGGCGCGGACCTTCTCGAGGCGCTGCAGCCGGGCCAGGCGCTTGGGATCAGCGGCCGCCACCGGGCTATCCTCTCCCGTTCTTCCCGAGCAAAGTCGAGGGACTATGCCGAGCGTCAGCGAGGCCCTGGGCGGGTTCTCGCTTCGCTCGAACTAGTCCCTCGACTTCGCTCGGGAAGAACGGAGTGGGGAAGATGGGGGATGTTCTACCCATTCGGGCCAAGCAGCTGGGTCAGCATCGCGACGCTGTCGTCGAGCGAGATCACTTCCCCGCCCATCTGGCAGAGGAAGGCGGTCAGGGCCTCGTGCATGGCGATGGCGCGGTCGATCACCGGATCGGCTCCCGCGCGATAGGCGCCCATCAGGACCAGATCGCGGTTGGATTCATAGCTGGCGACCAGCGCGCGGAACTCGCGGGCGAGCTTCTGGTGCTCAGGATCGGTGATGTCGGTCATCACGCGGCTGAGCGAGGCGGCGATGTCGATCGCCGGGTATTGGCCGCGCTGGGCCAGGTCGCGCGACAGCACGATATGGCCGTCGAGGATCGAGCGCGCGGTGTCGACGACGGGGTCGTCCTGGTTGTCGCCGTCGGCGAGCACGGTGTAGAGCCCGGTGATCGAACCACCGCTTTCGGCCGAATTCCCCGCCCGCTCCACCAGCTTGGTGATGGTCGCGAGGGCCGACGGGGGATAGCCGCGCGCCGCGCCGGGCTCGCCCAGCAACAGGCCGATCTCACGCCCGGCGTGGGCGACGCGGGTCAGGCTGTCCATGATCAGGAGAACGCGCCGGCCCTGGGCGCGGAAGTGCTCGGCCAGGCTGGTGGCGAGCATGGCGCCGCGCAGGCGCAGGTTGGGCGCATGGTCGGCAGGAACGGCGACGACCGCGGTGCGGGCGCGCTTGGCGCCGGCCATGTGGCGTTCGACGAAGTCCGAAACCTCGCGGGCGCGCTCGCCGATAAGGCCGACGACGACGATCTCCGCCTCGGCGCCGTGGGCGATCATGTCGATCAGGACGGACTTGCCGACGCCCGAGCCGGCCATGACGCCGATGCGCTGGCCCACGCCGAAGGTGGTCAGCGCGTTCAGCGCGCGGACCCCGGTATCGAAGCTTTCGCGCACCGGGCTGCGATCGAGCGCGCCGGCGCGGACCCCGCCCGCGGGCCATTCGCTGCGCGCGTGCAAGGGGCCGAGGCCATCGATCGGCTTGCCCTCCCCGTCCACCGCGCGGCCGAGAAAAGCCTCTCCGACGGGCAGCATGCCGGGCTGGCCCTCGGGCCGGACCCGCGCGCCGGGACGCAGCATGACCGTATCGCCCAGGAGCATCATCAGGGTGCGGCCGTTGCGGAAGCCGATGACTTCGGCGAGCAGGGCCTCGTCGCGGCCGTGGGTGACGCGGCACAGCGAGCCGATCGGCACCGAGAGGCCGGTAACCTCGAGCAGGCCGCCGTCGCAGGCCGCGACCAAGCCGTAGCGGCGCGGGGTCAGGTCGATCTGGGCATGGGCCATGTCCGCCAGCAGCGGATCGAACAGGTTCAGCATAGCCGCAGGGCTTCGGTGATCGCGGCGCGCCACTGGATGGGACCATCCTCTATCCCGCCCGTGGCGGTCTCGACCCGCAGGGCGCCGCGCTCGAGCGCGGCGTCGGGAACGAAGGTCCAGTCGGGCGGCAGCTTGCCGGCGACCAGGGTGAGGTCGTCGGGATGGAGACGGATGACCCGTTCGTCGTCGGCGCGCACGAACATGGCAACCGCGGTCTCGACCCGGCGGGCGAGCGCCCCGGCATCGAGCGCGAGCGGATGGAGCACGGATTCGCACAGGGCCGTGACCGTCTGGTGCATCTTGTCGCGCAGGGCTTCGGCCAGATCGGCGTCGAGCTTGGAGAAGGAGAAGGCGAAGTGCCGACGCGCGGCCTCGTCGATCATCTCCCGCGCCTCCGCCTCGGCGGCGGCCTGGGCCGCGCCGGCGGCATAGCCCTCGGCATAGGCGCTCGCCAGCGGATCTGGCGCATCCACCTCCGGCTCGACCGGGCGCGGCGCGAGGGCATTGGAGGTGAAGCGCAGATCGCGCGAGAACCCCCCGCTCCCGCGCCCGCCGAGGGTGAAGAGATCAGACATATTCGTCTTCGCCGCTGCTGCCGAACGAGATCACCCCTTCGGCCGCGAGACGGCGGGCGGTGGCCACGATCTGGCGCTGGGCGTCGACCACTTCGGCCATGCGCAGGCGGCCGCGGGCCTCGATCTCGTCCTTGACGCCTTCGGCGGCGCGGCTCGACATGGCGCGGAAGAAGACCTCGCGCTGCGCTTCCTCGGTGCCCTTGAGCGCGTCGATGAGCGCGGCGCTGTCGACCTCGCGGAGGAGCGAGCCCATCTGCTGCGGGTCGAGCACGAAGAGGTGCTCGAACTTGAACATCTCGTTCTCGAGCTGCTTGGCCAGCGGCTTGTCGGCCTTGGTGATTTCGGCCATGACCCGCTTCTCGACCGCCTTGCCGGCGCCGTTGACCAGGTCGGCGGCATTGGTGACGCCGCCGAGCTTGAGCGCGTCCGCATTCTTGAGTTCGAGCAGTCCGGCGGACAGTGTCTCGTCGAGCATGGCCAGGGCCTCGGCCGAGACCGGGCCCATCGTCGCGACGCGGTGGACCACCTCGGGCTGGACGCGCCAGGACAGGCCGTAGAGCACCTGGGCGGCGACCTCCGGGTCGAGCTGGACGAGGAGGACGGCGATGACCTGGGGGTGTTCGTCCTGGATCAGTTCGATCAGCACCTCGGGCGAGAGCCAGCGGACGATTTCGAGCGTCTTGGGCTTGACCTCCGGCGGGGTGATCGAGCGCATCAGGTTGACCGCCTTCACGTCGCCCACGGCGCGGGTCATGACCTGCTGGACCTTCTCGCGACGGTTGTGTGCCGAGAGGCCCTGTTCCTCGTTCGCGGCGACGAAGCCGGCGATCGAGCGCGAGATGACCTCCGGGGCGATCTCGCCCAGCGAGCACATCTTGTCGCCGAGCAGCCGCAGCTCCTCGGGCTCCAGCTCGCTCAGGATCCGGGCGGCCTGGTCGTCGTCGAGCAGCATGACCATGACGGCCGCGGCATCGGCGGATTCAATTGCGGCCATCTCGCTCATCGGGCGGGCTCCATCGTATTGGCCTGCAGCATCTTGCGCAGGGCGATCACGGCGCTTTCGGGCTGTTCCTCGACCATGCGCTGGGCGAGGCTGACCTGCTTGCTCAGCAGTTCGGGATCGTTCGAGGCGATCGACCCGGCCATGGCGGGGATCGGCGGGGTGCCGAGGCCGCTCAGCGAAGGACCGTCGCTTGCAGCGCCATCGATGCTTTCGCCCAGGGCCGGCTTGTCGGGACGGAAGGCCTTGATCAGCGGGCGGACGCCCAGCAGCAGGACCAGCAGCACGCCGAGCAGGCCGACGCCGTAGCGCAGCACGTCGGCGAACCACGAGGCTTCGTAGAAGGGCACGCCCTCCTCCGCGACCTTGTCGAACTTGCGGACCACGACCGCGACCTGGTCGCCGCGGGCCGGATCGGCGCCGATCGCGGCGCTGACGAGCTGCTTGATCTGGTCGGCGTCGCCGGCCTTGGCGCCCTTCATCGCCTCGGCGCTGAGCGCCACGGCGACCGAGACGCGCTTGAGCTTGCCCGGGGTGGTGTTGGAGACCGCGACCTCGCGGCCGAGCTCGTAGTTGCGCGTCGCGCTGGACTCGCCGTTGGCCTGGGGCGCGCCGGCAGCGGCCGCACCGGGCGCGGCGCCCTGCTGGACGGTCGCCTGGCCCGGCGCGCCCGGCTGGGCGGTGGTTGCCGGCGGCGGGGTGTTGGACAGCACGCCTGGCACGCCCTGGGCGGCGCCGGCGGTCGAGGTCGACTGTGACTGCTGCTGGGTTTCGGAGCGCAGCGCGCCCTGCTTCTCGTAGCTTTCGCGGGCCGAAGTGACCTGGTCCATGTCGAGCTCGACCTGGATCTGCGAGGAGAAATTGCCCTCGCCGATCATCGGGGTGAGCAGGCTGGCCAGCTGGCCCCGCAGCTTCTCCTCCATCCGCGTCTGCAGCTCGAGCCGGTCGGAATCCGCGTTGCCGGCGTGCTGGGTCAGCAGGCGGCCGTGTTGGTCGACGACCTTGACCTGGTCGACGCCGAGGCCCGGGACCGAGCTGGCGACCAGGTTGGTGATCGCCGCGACCTGGTTGTCCGACAGCTGCCGGCCCCGCGCCAGCCGGACCATGACCGAGGCGCTGGGCGGCGCATTGTCGCGGATGAAGGCGCTCTTCTCGCCCTGGGCGAGGTGGACGCGGACGGACTCGACGCCGTCGATCTCGGCGATCGTCAGCATCAGCTCGCGCTCCTTGGCCCCGCGCAGGCGCTCGCCCTCCAGCGTGCGGCTGGCGCCGATCGGCAGGTTGTTGAGCATGTCGTCGCCGCTGTCGGGCGTCGCCAGGGCGCCGTCCTGGGCCACGGTCATCCGCGCCTTGTAGAGGTCGCCCTCGCCCACGGTGATCGCGCCGGTCGAATTGTCGATGGCATAGGCGATCGCCGCCTTGTCGAGCGCGGCGACCACGCTGGCCCGCTCGCTGTCGTCGAGCTGGCTGTAGAGCGTGCGCTGGGTACCCGAGGAGAGCATCGACCAGGTCAGCGCCACGCCGCCGAGCGCGGCCGCGCCGATGAACCAGGGGATGGTCTTCTTGACCGCCGGCTGCGCACCGAACGAGCGGAGCCGTTCGAGCGGCGTGCCCGCATTGGCGTCGGTCAGCACGCCGAGCATCGAGCCCGACGCGGGCACCGCGGTGGGGAGAACCTCGCTCATCTATCAGACCCCCATGCGCATGATGTCCTGGTAGGCCGACAGCAGCCGGTTCCGGACCTGGAGAGTGGCTTCGAAAGCGACGCCCGCTTCCTGACGGGCGAGCATGACCTTGGCGACGTCGGTAACCTCGCCGCGTTCGTAGGCGGCGGTCACGTTGTCGGCGTTCTGCTGGGTCGAGTTGACCCCGTCGAGCGCGGACTTGAGCGCATCGGCAAAGCCGCCGGCGGGGCCGCTCCCCTGAGCGGGCGCCTGAACGGTTTCCGGCGCATGCAACTGCTGGAGCACCTGGCTCTTGTCGATCAGCTGCTGGCGCATCTGCATGATCTGCTGGATGCCTCCGGCGTTAGCACCGAAGTTTACGGGACTGGTCATCGACGAACTCCTGCAACGGCCAGGCCGGCTTCACGGAAGGAGGCGAGGCGATAGCGAAGGGTGCGTTCCGAGATGCCCAGCTGGCTGGCGGCGGCGACGCGGTTGCCGCCGCAGGCCTCGAGCGTCTCCATGATCGCGCGGGCTTCGGAAATCTGGACGATGTTCGACAGGCGGCGGCGGCCGGCGGGAACTTCCGCCATGATCGGCGCCGGGGCTTCGGTCGCGACCAGGCGGGCCGGGCTGTCGAACACGATGTGATCGGGGCGGATCTCGGCCGCGCCATGGGCCAGCAGGATCGCGCGGCGCATGACGTTCTCGAGCTCGCGGACGTTGCCCGGCCAGCCGTGCATCTTGAGCATGGCCAGGGCCGCATCGCTGATCCAGGGCGTCACTTGGCCGGCCGGCGCGTGGCGCAGCAGCATGGCGAAGGCGAGCGGGGCGATATCGTCGCCACGCTCGCGCAGCGGCCGCAGCGCAAGGGGGAAGACATTGAGACGATAGTAGAGGTCCGCCCGGAAGCGGCCCTCGGCGACTTCCTGGGGAAGGTCGCGGTTGGCGCAGGCGATGATGCGGACGTCGACCGGGATCGGCTGGGTGGCGCCGATCGGCACGACCTCACCCTCCTGGAGCGCGCGGAGCAGCTTGGCCTGGAGACCCAGCGGCATCTCGGCGATTTCGTCGAGCAGCAGGGTGCCGCCGTCGGCCGCGCGGAAGAAGCCCTCGTTGGCCTCGGTCGCGCCGGTGAAGGCGCCCTTCTTGTGACCGAACAGCAGCGCCTCGAGCATGGCTTCGGGCATGGCCGCGCAGTTGACGGCGACGAAGGGGCCGTTCCGGCGCGCGGAGCTGTTGTGGATGAAGCGGCTGAGCACTTCCTTGCCGGTGCCGGTCGGACCGTTGATCAGCACCGGTATGTCGCTGGCGGCAAGGCGTTCGGCGAGCGAGAGGACCGAGAGGCTTTCGGGATCGGCGGCGAGCGGCTCGCCGGTGCGGGCGACACAGGCGACCAGGGCGGCGAGCGAGGCTTCGCTGGCGGGGTCGGCATAGCGCAGGGTGGCGAGGCGGTCCGAACTGCCCCGGACGATGCCGGGCTGCGCGCAGCGATCGAGGGTGATGCAAGTCGTCGAGGCGGCGACGACGTTGCCGTCCGCCGCGTCCTTGACCAGGATCGGCGAGCGCTGCCCCAGCGCCGCAACGATCGCGGCCGCACGCTGAACGAGCGGTGCGTGCTTGCCGGCGACCGAAGATCCGAACTCTAGACCGTGCATAAGTATTGCCCCGAATTAACCATGTTTACCAGGGCCATTTGGGGCAAACACGGCAAACAAGGTGGTAATTTAAGCCCTCGTAGAATCACCTAGCGAGAGCATTATTTTGCCGGACCGGTTTTCGGGTGGGCCGCACCGCACGTATGGTTAAAAATCCTGAAATTCCGATCCTTTAGGATGGAAC
>JBQCGM010000018.1:0-7227 GCA_051955585.1 Novosphingobium sp. | reverse complement strand
CCCCCCCCCTTCTCGAGCTTCGCTGGAGCGCGGCTTACGCCGCCAGCTTGCGCAGCACGTAGTGCAGGATGCCGCCGTTGTTGAAGTACTCGACCTCGTTGGCGGTATCGATGCGGCACAGCGCGGTGAAGGTGAACTGCGAGCCGTCCTTGCGGGTGACCTGGACCTCGACGTCCTGGCGCGGCTGAAGGCTCGCGACGCCGAGGATGGTGAAGCTGTCGTCCCCGGTCAGGCCCAGGCTCTGGCGGGTGTCGCCGTCCTTGAACTGCAGCGGCAGCACGCCCATGCCGACCAGGTTCGAGCGGTGGATGCGCTCGAAGCTCTCGACGATCACCGCGCGCACGCCGAGCAGGTTGGTGCCCTTGGCCGCCCAGTCGCGCGACGAGCCGGTGCCGTATTCCTTGCCGGCGATCACGACCAGGGGGTTGCCCTTGGCCTTGTGCGCCTGGGCCGCGTCGTAGATCGACATGACCTCGCCATCGACGACCGACATGCCGCCCTCGACGCCCGGGACCATCTCGTTCTTGATGCGGATGTTGGCGAAGGTGCCGCGCATCATGACCTCGTGGTGGCCGCGGCGCGCGCCGTAGCTATTGAAGTCGGCCTTGGCGACTTGGTGCTCGAGCAGCCACTTGCCGGCCGGGCTGTCGACCTTGATCGAGCCGGCGGGCGAGATGTGGTCGGTGGTGATCGAATCGCCCAGGATGGCGAGCGGCTTGGCCTCGACGATGTCGGAGACCGGGGCCGGGGTCATGGACATGCCCTCGAAGTAGGGCGGGTTGGCGATGTAGGTCGAACCGGCGCGCCACTGGTAGGTGTCCGACCCGGTGACGTCGATCGCCTGCCAGTGCTTGTCGCCCTTGTAGACGTCGGCATAGCGCGCCTGGAACATGCCGCGGTCCATGCAGCCGGCCATGGTCTCGGCGACTTCCTGGTTGGTCGGCCAGATGTCCTTGAGGTAGACCGGCTGGCCGTCGCCGCCCAGGCCGATCGGCGTGGTGGTGAAGTCCTGCGTTACCGTGCCCTTCAGCGCATAGGCCACGACCAGCGGCGGCGAGGCGAGGAAGTTGGCGCGCACGTCGGGCGAGACGCGGCCCTCGAAGTTGCGGTTGCCCGAGATGACCGAGGCGGCGACGATGTTGTTCTCGTTGACCGACTTGGAGATCGGCTCCGCGAGGGGTCCGGAGTTGCCGATGCAGGTGGTGCAGCCGTAGCCGACCAGGTTGAAGCCGACCGCGTCGAGGTGGGTCTGGAGGCCCGCCTTCTCGAGGTAGTCGGTGACGACCTGGCTGCCGGGGGCGAGCGAGGTCTGGACCCAGGGCATCGGCTTCAGGCCGCGCTCGTTGGCCTTCTTGGCGACGAGGCCGGCGGCGACGAGGACGCCCGGGTTGGCGGTGTTGGTGCACGAGGTGAGCGCGGCGAACACCACGTCGCCGTCGCCGATGTCGTGGGCCAGGCCCTCGACCGGAGCGCGCGACTGGGTCTTCTTGTAGACGCTGGCGAGGTCGGCGTTGAACACGTCGTCGACTTCGGTCAGCGCGACCTTGTCCTGCGGGCGCTTCGGCCCGGCGAGCGAGGGCACGACGGTGCCCATGTCGAGCTCGAGCGTATCGGTGAAGACCGGATCGGCCGCGTTAGGCTCGATCCAGAAGCCCTGCTCCTTGGCATAGGCTTCGACCACCTCGATCTGGTCCTCGTCGCGGCCGGTGAGGCGCATGTAGTCGAGCGTCTTGTCGTCGATGCCGAAGAAGCCGCAGGTCGCGCCGTATTCGGGCGCCATGTTGGCCAGGGTCGCGCGGTCGGCGAGGCTCAGCGAGGCGAGGCCCGGGCCGAAATATTCGACGAAGCGGCCGACCACCCCCTTGGCGCGGAGCATCTGGGTGGCGGTGAGGACGAGGTCGGTGGCGGTGACGCCTTCCTTGAGCTCGCCGGTCAGCTTGAAGCCGACGACTTCGGGGATCAGCATCGAGACCGGCTGGCCGAGCATCGCGGCCTCGGCCTCGATCCCGCCGACGCCCCAGCCGAGCACGCCCAGGCCGTTGATCATCGTGGTGTGGCTGTCGGTGCCGACGCAGGTGTCGGGATAGGCGACCGTGGCGCCGTTCTGGTCGGTGCTGGTCCAGACCGCCTGGGCGATGTGTTCGAGGTTGACCTGGTGGCAGATGCCGGTGCCCGGGGGGACCGCCTTGAAGCTGTCGAGCGACTTCGAGCCCCACTTGAGGAAGTCGTAGCGCTCCAGGTTGCGCTGATACTCGATCTCGACGTTGTTCTCGAAGGCCTTGGGGTGGCCGAACTCGTCGACCATGACCGAGTGGTCGATCACCAGGTGGACCGGGACCAGCGGGTTGATCTTGGTGGTGTCGCCGCCGAGCTTGGCGATCGCGTCGCGCATCGCGGCGAGGTCGACCACGCAGGGCACGCCGGTGAAGTCCTGCATCAAGACGCGGGCCGGGCGGTACTGGATCTCGCGGCTCGGCGCCTTGGGATCCTTCTGCCAGTCGGCCAGGGCCTGGATGTCGCCGACCGAGACGGTGAAGCCGCCGTCCTCGAAGCGCAGCAGGTTCTCGAGCAGGACCTTCATCGAGAAGGGCAGGCGGCTCACGTCGCCGATCTTCTCGGCCGCCTTCTTCAGCGAGTAATAGGCGATCTCGCGGCCCTTCACGGTCATCGTGGAGCGGGTGGCGAGGGAGTCCTGTCCGACCTGGGTCATGCTGCGTGTCTTCCCTGTGTGTTTTGGCCTGTGTGTTTTAGCCTGTCTGCTGCCCGTTATTGCTGCAATGCGGCAACGGATTCGCTGCGCCGCCGATGCGCGTTAAGGGGGCGAAGGTCAAGGGGCGGGGATGACGAGGTATCTTTGCTAGAGCGCGGTCTGCTCGGTCGGAGCGGGGCGCGCCGCGATCAGGCAGGCGACCACGATCAGCGCCGCGCCCGCCAGGGTGGCGGGCGTCACCACCTCGCCGAACCAGAGCCAGCCGAACAGCGCGGCCCAGATGAAGCCGGTATATTCCAGCGGGACCAGGGCCTGTGCCTCGGCCCGGGCATAGGCCCAGGACAGCAGCATCAGCGAGGCCGCGACGAGCGCGGCAGCCACGGCGGCCGTGCCCACCACGGGCAGGCTCGGCATCACGAACAGCCACGGCGCGCCGAGGCTCAGCATCAGGCCGACCAGGAAGTTCTGGAAGAAGGCGACCTCACGCGGGCCGGCGCCCTGGGCCTGCTGGCGCTGGAGGATCAGGTTCCAGGCATAGAGCACGGCCGAGGCCAGCACGGCGGCGATTCCGGACAGCGAGCGCGGCGTCTCGGCGTGGTGTCCGCCAAGGTGATTGGGGGCCAGGGCGATCACCGCGACGCCGACCAGGCCGAGCAGCGAGGCGACGATCGCCCGCCGGCCGATCGTCTCGCCCAGCAGGATCGAGGCGAGGTAGAGAGCGATCAGCGGAGCGATGAACGACAGGGCGATGGCCTCGGCGATCGGCATCCGGACCAGGCCCCAGAAGAACAGCACGGCCATGCCAGCGGCGACGGCGCTGCGAACCAGGTGGACCCGGAACACCGCCGGAGCGGGCCACCGCCCGCCGCCCAGAAGCCAGATCGGCAACATTATCGCCGTGCCGATCGCGCAGCGCAGCAGCATCGCGGTATAGACCCCGATCGCCAGCGAGGCGCTTTTCATCGCGGCGTCCATCACGCTGAAGGTCGCGATGCCGAGGAAGGTGGCGACGAAGGGCAGGACCGGATGATCGCGGCGCATGAAGCGCGCCATAGGGTGCCTCGCGCATCGGCGAAAGGACTCGCCGACGGGACGGATTCAGCTTTGGGAAAGCCGGGGTGCTTGAAGGAGTGCGGCGAACCAGGCATTTATAGGGGACAAGCGGAGGCTGAGGGG
This sequence comes from Novosphingobium sp., assembly GCA_051955585.1. Classification (GTDB taxonomy): domain Bacteria; phylum Pseudomonadota; class Alphaproteobacteria; order Sphingomonadales; family Sphingomonadaceae; genus Novosphingobium. The sequence continues at coordinate 3,341 of JBQCGM010000018.1, read as the reverse complement.
CCGACCGCGACATCCCCCGGGCACGAACAGGACGGCACAGTGATCAAGGGCAATTTGCGTATCGCGGGCATTTCGGCGGGGATGGTTCTGGCGGCGACTCCGGCATTTGCCGCCCAACCGGCTCCGGCTCCGGCTCCGCTACCGACCCGCCCTACGGCTCCCGCGAGCCCCGGTATCGTGCCGACCGCGCCGGGCGCCAATCCGCAGGTGCCGACCGTGCTCGCGCCCGCCCCGATCACCGAGACGGTGATGGCGTGGAACCGGGCCGACGCCCAGGCGCTGCTGGAAGTCATCGAAGGCAGCGAGGCCGAGGGCCTGTTCTCCGCCGACTACCGCCCGGCCCAGCTCCGCGCCGCGATCGCCTCGGGCGAAGGCCCTCAGCTCGACGAGGCCGCCAGCAAGTCCTTCGCCTGGCTGGCCGAGGACCTGCGCGACGGCCGCACGCCGATGACCGCCCGGGTCCAGTGGTTCGCGGTCGATCCCGACCAGGACGTCAATCCGACCGCGGCGATCATGGCCAAGGCGCTGTCGACCCATGACGTATCGGGCGTCCTCGCCGGGCTGGCGCCGACCCATCCCGACTATGCCGCGCTGAAGCAGGCGCTGGCCGATACGCCGCCCGCACAGAAGGCCCGGCGCGCGGCGATCCGCGCCAATATGGACCGTTGGCGCTGGCTCCAGCGCGACCTCGGCAACCTCTATCTCTTGACCAACGTGCCCGAGTTCCAGCTGCGGCTGACCAAGAACAACGAGATCATCAAGACGTACAAGACCGTGGTCGGCAAGCCCGGTCGCACCGCGACTCCGCAGCTGGCCGAGACGGTCGAGGCGGTGGTCTTCAACCCGACCTGGACCGTGCCCCAGTCGATCGTCGTCGGCGAAGGGCTCGGTGCCTCGCTGCTCCGTTCGCCGCGCGCGGGCTACAAGGTGACCAAGGGGCCGAACGGCACGCTGACCGTGGTCCAGCAGCCGGGCCCGAACAATTCGCTCGGCGTGATGAAGATCGACATGCCCAACCCGCACGCGATCTACCTCCACGACACGCCTTCCAAACAGTATTTCAACATGCCCGTCCGGGCCTACAGCCACGGCTGCGTCCGCACCGAGCGCGCGCTGGAACTGGGCATGACCCTGGCGATCTTCGGCGCCGGGCTAGACACCAACCAGGTCGTCGCCAACGCCACCTCGGGCAAGTACACCCGCGTGGTGATGACCAAGACGGTGCCGATCTACATCACCTATTTCACGATGGGGACGAGCATCGCCGGCCAGCTATCGAGCTTCGCCGACATCTACGGCCGCGACGCCCCGGTCCTGGCCAGCTTCAACCAGCCGCGCCAGCTCAAGACCACGCAGCGCCAGTCGAACGAGGCGATCATCAAGCTGGACAACCCGCTTTGATGCATGGAGCGCCGCTACTGGCGTAGCGGCTTGCACTGCCCACCGCGCCCCGCCCAACCGGCCACGAGCGAACCCTGTCGGACGGTTGGGCCGGGGGTGCGGGGCGGTGGGTGGTGCGAGGATCAAGCGCAGCTTGATCCGGTCAACGCAAAATCAAACCAACCCGATTCGGTCCGCATAGAGCAGCCGCCCGCCCGAGAGGTGCCACAGCGCCTCGTTGAACTGCTCGGGCGCCATGGCGAAGCAGCCCTCGCTGCGGCCGAGCTTGCCGTAGGTCGCGATCATCGAGGGGGCGGCGTAGCTCGCCGGGTGCATCACGATCGCCCGCTGCAGGGCCTGGGAATTGTCCTGGTCCAGTCCTTCGAGGCGGATCGAGGTGCCGTACTTGCCGTTGTACCACTCGCAGGTCAGGTAGGCCCCGCGCGAGGTGGCGTTTGAGCCCATCACGTTCGAGAAGCTCTGCAGGTAGCCGCAGTGCTCGGGATCCGATCCCCGACCGTGCGCGACGTAGAACGAGCGGACCGTGCCGTTCTCGAGATTGGCGAAGTGGAATCGGGGCAGAGCGGAGGCCTGCGCGAAGTCGGCGATGCCGGCGATATCGCGGCGCCAGACCTTGTTGCCGGCCTTCTGCACCTCGCGCTGAGCGATGGCGAGGATCCGGCGATGGTAGGCGGCGGTATCGGTCGGGGGAGCGGGAATGGGCACGACGGGCGGGGGCGCGACGGCTGGCCGGGCGAAGAGCCGATCGAAGCTGCTGGTCAGGTCATCGGCGAGGGCGCGTGCGGGCAGGGCGAGCGTCGCGCCCGCCGCCAGACCGCCACGAATGAGCTCGCGCCTGTTCATAGACCTCCCATATCACAAACAGGCTAGCGGGTCGATTAACGTGGGCACAACCGGAAAATCGGCGGAAAAGCGCTGGCCAGCGACGAAGTGTGGCAGCCTGTCAGGCATCGCGCTCAGCTCGGCCGGATCACCATCCGGTCGCCGGAGAGCTCGACGCTGCCGAAGCGGCGTAGGACCGACTGGCCGAGCAGGTTGATCTCCAACCCTTCGAGCACCACGGCGGTGACGTTGCGGAATTCGTGGCCGGCGACCTCGATCGACCGCAGCTCGACCAGTGTGCCGCGCCCCGTGCCCGAAGCGGTGCGCATCAGCGGCTGGAAGCTTTCCGGATCGACGGAAATACCCAGTCGCTGCGCATCCGCGACGGTCAGGGCGACGATGTCCGCCCCGGTATCGACCAGGAACTCGGTATCGTCGCCATTGACCCGCGCGGTCAGATGGAACTGGCCCGAGCCATCGCGCTGGAGCTCGGTATCGCCGCCCTGGTTCGCCGCGGCCTGAACGGCGCGGTAGCGGGCGGATTCGTCGGTCTTGGGCTTGGCTTTCGAATGGCCGGCACCCTCGGCATCCGGCGTGGCTCGCCGAGGCACTTGTGCGACCGCAACCACCACGACGAGCGCGGAGATGATGATGAGGCCGGTGCGGTTCATGACGCCCGTCTTAGCGCGGGGACGCTTACCAATTCGCGAATCGGGCTACTCGCCCTTGGAGTCGATCTCCAACGCCCCGATCCGCAGCCTCTCGATCCGCGCCTCGCGCAGGTGGAGCTTGCCGACGTAGAGCCGGCCGATCGCCAGGGCGCCGATCGCCACCGCGCCCATCGCCAGGGCGCCGAGCGCGAAGGAGCCGATCGCCAGGGTGCCGGCCGAAGCCGCGCCGGTGGCGACCGCCGGGGTCTTGACCACCGGGGTGATCAGGGCCGGCTTACTCGGCAGCTTCCGCGACCGCATCGCCGTGCCGCTTGTCCATCGGGATCAGGGTGCCGGCCGCGATCTCGGCCCCCGACTGCTGGACCCCCGCAACCATGGGGTCGAGCCAGGACGCGCGCTTCACGTGGTGGTCGGGCCCCCCCGACAGGAACCACCACTGCTTGCCGT
>JBQCGM010000017.1:0-57740 GCA_051955585.1 Novosphingobium sp. | reverse complement strand
AACAAGCTGTAGCAGTTTGTATCAAAGGGTCGCGCTAAGTTTTTTCATATAGTAAAATAATTAAGTGGCAGGTAGGGCGGATGTTCAGCAGCGACCTGGCTCATCGAGAAATGGGGCGGGCGCTGCCCATTCGAGAGGGTTGCGGGTGAAGGACAGCGATAGTTCACGTCGGCAGTGGAGGCAAATCTTGGCCGGATCGGGCCTGGCCGCCGTCAGCGCGCTGGCCATGACGAGTATCCCGGCCGAGCGTGCCGCCAAGGCCGCAGCTCCAGCGGTCGAGGCTCCGGTTTCGTATGACGACCTGACGCGAGAGATCGTCCGAGGCGGCGAGGTTGGCTTCGTCGTGACCCGGATATCCTATTCGCTTGGGCCGGACGCCAAGGATTCGGGCGCGTGCCCGAATGGCATGAACGGCGGGGTGCGCGGCTTGATCGAGGCCTATGCCAAGTCGCCTGCGGGTCAACGCAGGCCAGGTGAATCCGATCGAGCCTATCAGGGCCGACTGAACATGTCAGTGTTCACCGCGCCGAACGGCAAGAACCTTTGCATGAATCCAGAAGCCGGTGCGCCCGATCCGGGCTGGCGAATGGTATCGGGCAAGGTCCCGGTCGACGGGCTCGATCTCGATGGACAGGACGGCGGCAAGCGTCCTGCTCCCGGCACCTGCGCACACGAGAACTTCCAGGGCACGCATGGCGAGCGCGGGATCGACAATCAGTTCTACCGGATGATCGGTTGCACCAGCGGTTATCAGTCGACCGGGCAGGCCAACGGCTTCGACACCGAAATGTATACCGGGTCCTGGGGCATCCTAATCCGGCTGCGGGGCGTGGACGATCTGCGCAACGATCCGGATGTCGAAGTCGGCATATACGCCAATGCGGATCCTATCCAACTGAGCGCCGCGCGAGCCGCGCTGCCCTTTGCCACCTACGCGATCACCCAGGATTCAAAGTACCGTGCCACGACGCGGGGCCGGATCGTGAACGGCGTGCTGACGATCGATCCCGTCGACGTACGCTTCATGAATTTCGTCAACTCCATGAAGGACGACCGCATCCTGCGCGACGCGCGGCTGCGGCTGGCGTTCACCGCCGACGGTGGGATGGAAGGGTTCCTGGCCGGCTATTGGCCGATCGAAAGCGCCTATGATCTCAGCTTCGGCTCGCGAAACAGCCAGGCCGCCAAGGGGGGGCTGGCTCCGGAGCGGCTGCGGATGGGTACGGCCATGGGCCGGGCCGGTGCGCTCGGCCACTCGTGCCACGGCGCCTACTTCGCCCTTCAGGCGGCCGCCGATGGCCATCGCGATCCGGCGACCGGCCGCTGTACTTCGATTTCGACCCAGTATCGCATCAAGGTCGCCCCGGCCTTCGTCGTCGATGCCAAGACCAACAGCATGAACACTCCGCCGAGCGCCTCGTGATGAACCTTGTGAAGATGAAGGCCTCTGTTGCCGTCCAGACCTGTGCCGGTCTCGCTTTGGCGCTCGCCTGCGGGATCGGCCTTGGCGTCGCCCAGCAGTCCCCGGCGCCCGCCGCGGCGGTGGAGCCCGCGACCAAGGGTGGCCCGGCCGTCATGCGGCGTCTGACGGAATCGCAGTACCGGGCGACGATCGCCGACGTCTTCGCTCCCGACGTAGCGATTGCCGGCCGGTTCGAGCGTGGCCTGCGCGAGCATGGCTTGATTGCCGTCGGCAGCTCCATCGGCGGACTCTCGGCCTTTGCCTTCGAGCAGTACGATGCCTCGGCCCGTGGTCTCGCCGCCGAAGTGACGGGGGGAAAACGCCGGTCCCAGTTCGTGCCCTGCCAGCCCAGGTCTGAGACCGCCTTCGACGCGGCCTGCGCCACGAAGTTCGTCGATACCTACGGCACCAAGCTGTTCCGCCGTCCTCTGGCGCGCGCCGAACGGGACAAGTTCGTCACGGTCGCCAAGACCGCGCAGCAAAGGCTTGGCGGCTTCTACCAAGGCCTCGAATATGCCCTGGTCGGTATGCTCCAGTCGCCGCATTTCCTGTTGCGGATGGAGCGGACCGAACCCGACCCTGCCAACCGCGGGGCGCTGCGGCTCGACGCTTGGTCGAAGGCCACGCGGCTCAGCTACTTTCTGACCAATTCCACCCCTGATGCCGAATTGCTCCGCGCCGCCGGCGCTGGCGAGCTCGATACCGCCGCGGGCCTTGCCCGGCAGGTCGATCGCCTGGTTGCTTCGCCCAAGATGGAAGCGGCGGTCCGCGCCTTCTTTTGGGATCTGCTGCAGTTCGATGGGTTCAACGATCTGTTCAAGGATCCGGCGATCTATCCGGCCTACACTTCCGACGTTGCCCGCGACGCGCAGGAGCAGACGCTGCGCACGATCGTCTCGCACCTCGTTACCGACCGCGGCGACTACCGCGATCTCTTCACCACCCGCAAGACCTGGTTGAGCCGCCCGCTCGGCATTGTCTACCGCGTGCCCGTCGCCACCCGCAACGGTTGGGAGCAGGGCGAATATCCGATGGACAGCAACCGCGCCGGCATACTCACCGACATCAGCTTGCTGGCACTCCATTCGCACCCGGGCCGTTCTTCCCCGACGCTGCGGGGCAAGTCGTTGCGCGAAATCTTCCTGTGCCAGAATGTCCCCGATCCGCCGGCCAACGTCAGCTTTTCGATCGTCCAGGATGCGATCAGCCGGCCCGGTTCGACCGCGCGGCTGCGGCTGGCCGAGCACAACGAGAACCCAGCCTGCGCCGGCTGCCACAAGCTGACCGATCCGATGGGCCTTACTCTGGAGAGTTTCGACGGCTCGGGGACCTTCCGTGCCAAGGAAAACGGCGCGGTGCTGGATCTCAGCGGGTCGCTCGACGGGAAAAGGTTTTCGGGTGCGCCGGGCTTGGGTCAGGCGATGCACGACAACCCATCGGTTCCGAATTGCCTGGCCGAGAACCTCTATCGTTCGGCCGTGGGGCGCGAGATCGCGGAGAGCGAGGAGCCGTTCGTCGAATACCTTTACGCTGCCTTCGAAAGCGTCGGCTACCGGGTCCCGCAATTGATGCGGACCATTGCGCTCAGCAAGACGTTCTATTCGGTGACACCGTCGCTTCCCGCCGCTTCGACCAAAACCGCCGACAAGACTGGGGCCAAGATCATCAAGGGAGACCGTTCATGACCAAGCTCACCCGCCGGACCATCCTGCGCGGCGCCGTCAACGGCGCGGCCGTGGGCGTCGCCCTGCCGTTCCTGGACATTTTCCTCGACGTGAACGGTGAGGCGCTGGCAGCTACCGGCCAGCGCTTGCCGATCCGCTTCGGCACGTGGATCTGGGGCTGCGGTTTCATTCCCGAGCGCTGGATCCCGACCACCGAGGGGGCCGACTATGCCATGCCCGCCGATCTCGAGCCGCTGGCGGCCTATCGCAAGCAGATGGCGATCTTTACCGGTTTCGACGTCAAGCTCGACGGGGTGCCCAACAAACCGCACCAGACGGGCACGCTGGGCCTGCGTACGGGCCTACCGGCGCCGTCCGACGCCGCGCGCGTCGCCTCGCTCGACGTCGTCATCGGCGATGCCATGGGCCAGGGTGCGCGGTTCCGCTCGATCGAGCTCAGCGCCTCGGGCATCGAGCGGTCCTATTCGTTCCGCAGCCCGGGTTCGCCCAACCCCAGCGAGGTCTCGCCCGTTGCGCTATACCAGCGCATCTTCGGCGAGGGCTTCCAGGACCCGAATGCCGGCACCTTCACCCCCGATCCGCGCACCATGGTCCGCCAGAGCGTGCTTTCGGCCGTGACCGAGGACCGCCAGAAGCTGGCCAAGAGCTTGGGCGCGGCCGACCGCCACCGGCTCGACGAATACTTCACGTCGGTGCGCCAGCTCGAGCAGCAGCTCGAACTCCAGCTCCAGCCGCCGGCCAAGGTCGAGAATTTCGTCAAGCCGAGCGCGCCGGGCAAGACGGTGGTCGATGCCGACATCGAGCATGTCATGGTCAATCACAAGCTGATGGCCAATCTGCTGGCCCAGGCCCTGGCCTGCAACCAGACCAAGGTCTTCAACATGCTGTTCTCGGATACGGCCTCGAACCTGCGCCGCTCGGCCTCGTCGGATACGCACCACACGTTGACCCACGAGGAGCCGGTCAACAAGGAACTCGGCTATCAGGAACAGGTCGCCTGGTTCAATGCCAAGTCGATGGTCGCCTGCAAGGACTTCGTCGATGCCATCGCCGGGATCAAGGAGGGCGCCGGCACGCTGCTCGACAACACGGTGATCTTCGCCCATTCGGACTGCTCGATCGCCAAGAGCCACGCGGTCGAAGGCATCCCGATGATGGTGATCGGCGGCGGTGGCGGCAAGATCAAGACCGGCTACCACAAGGCCGGCAAGGCCGACCCGGCGTCGCGCATGGGCCTCAGCCTGCAGCAGGCGATGGGCGTCCAGGTCGAACGCTGGGGCGTCCAGTCGATGGACACCAACCGGACGATTACCGAACTGGTGGCGTGAGCGGGCCCGCCCGCTCGGTTCATTGCGGGTAGGACGGCAGCTGCAGGACCTCGACGGTATAGCCGTCAGGATCCTTCATGAAGCCCATCTTCATCGCCGGAGCCCATGGACGGTGCGCGGGATACCCGGCCTTGGCGCCGGCATCCATGACCGCCTTGCCGTCCGCCACCTTGAAGGCCAGCCAGGTCTGAGAAGCCTGCGCCGGAACCGGCGTGACACCCTTCTGCTTGATCAGGATGAGCATCGGCTCGCGCAGCGATCCGGTGAAGTTGAGCGAGACTTCGAGGAAGTCCTTGGCATTGTCCGCCGCGGTCGGAATGCCCGCCATCGGCATTACCTTGGATGTCACCAGCTTCATGCCCAGGACCTTGGTGTAGAAATCATAGGATTTCACGATGTCCGACACGGTGATCTTGGCCATGTAGACCTCTTGTGGCGCGGTTCCGAAATAGAGGTTGGGGATCGGCGCTTGGGGTTGGGCTTGCTGGGCCAGGGCCGGCGTGCTGGCGGCGCAGATCAGCAGGGCGGCGATCGTCTTCATGGGCTCTCCTCCTCGTGTATCGATTATGCCTTCGGCAGAGCCTTATCGGCTTCGCGAGTCTTGTCCAACCGGCAAGCCGAGTTCGGCCAGCTTGGCGATCGTGCTCTCCGCATCGCGGTGGTGGACGAAGATTCCGCCGGCGCCCTCCCACAGGTGGGCATGCTTGAGCTGGTCGTCGACCAAGATGTCGCCCCGCCGGCAGTGGTTGCGCTTGTCGACCGCCATGACGGTCAGGATTCGCGTGCCAGGGAAGTGCTCGGCCGCCCAGCGCACCTTCTGCGGTGCGGCCCAGTTGCCGCGGGGAAGACCGGTCAGGATGATCGGATCAAGGTGCTCCACTGCTTCGAAAAGCCGCCTCGCATCAGGCATCAATGGCAGGCTGGCGTAGAAGTCGCCGTGGCGGGCGAGGGCGGCCCAGAATGCGCCGATCCCCTTGCGCTTCTCGTAGGCACGCGGCGCCATGCCGAGCAGTTCGGCCGCGCCGCGGTCAAAATCGGCAAGGACGCCGTCGCAGTCGAGATAGAGCTGCATCAGTCGAAGCGCGACGGTTCGATCTTGACCACCACGGGCTCGGGCAGGGGGCGCCAGCCATGCTCCGCAAGGACGGCATTGCTTTCGACCGGCTTGCGGCCACGCGACCGGTCGAGCGACCAAGTGATATGATAAATACCGCCGTCGGGGCGCTCGGTCGTGCCGTCAACGGCGACAACCAACGCCTGCACCCCCGCGCCGTCATCGACACTGCCGACGATTTCGGCTTGGACCGATCTTGGCGCGGGATCGGCTGCCGTGCCGCCGGTGCGCAAGGTGACATGGTCGGCAATGACGTCGGGCCAGGACGGAGGAAAACGCTTCAGCAACGCAGCGCGCTGTATTCTATCCAGCTTCCAGCCCAGTACCGCCATGAAGCACCATCAATGCCACAATAGCAGGATGATCAGGATGATCGGGATCGGGATGCCGATCAACCACATGAGTATGCCCTTGCCCATATCGATTTCTTGCTCCTCGCTTGGGAAACGTCGCCGCAGGAACGACGTTCCAATCGATTGTTCGGGCGCTCTTTTCGAATAGGAGCGAATGATCGGATATTCCGATTTGTTTGCGGGGCATTCCCCGTTTGAGATTTCGCTGCATGCGGGCCATCTCGTCCCTGCCGTTCAACGGCCCCCATTCAATTCGCAAACAAGGAAGCCACTCATGGGTATCGTCGGAAGCCAGCTGAAGCCATTCAACGCCACCGCGTTCCACCAGGGGAAGTTCGTCGAGAACATCACCGAGGAGACCGTCAAGGGCAAGTGGGGCGTGTTCTTCTTCTACCCGGCCGACTTCACCTTCGTCTGCCCCACCGAGCTCGAGGACCTCGCCGACATCTATCCGCAGCTCCAGCAGCTCGGCGTCGAAGTCTACTCGGTTTCGACCGACACGCACTTCAGCCACAAGGCCTGGCACGACACCTCGCCGGCGATCGGCAAGATCAACTATTATATGCTGGGCGACCAGAACCACGTGCTGAGCAACAACTTCGGCGTGCTGCGCGAAGGCGTCGGCCTGGCCGACCGCGCCACCTTCGTGACCGATCCCGACGGCGTGATCCAGCTCGTCGAGATCACTCCCGAGGGCGTGGGCCGCAATGCCGCGGAGTTGCTCCGCAAGATCAAGGCCGCCAAGTACTGGCGCGAACACCCCGGCCAGGTCTGCCCGGCTAAGTGGGAAGAAGGTTCGGAAACGCTTGCTCCGTCGATCGACCTCGTCGGCAAGATCTGATTTCCCGAATACCGGGCCGGGCGGAACGATCCGCCCGGCCACCCCTTCCCAAGCAGCGCGAACCGTAACCCCGCCCGGCTGATCCCGGGCGAACGATCCCCCTTTGCTTGAAGAGAACCGAAATGTCCGTACTCGACGCCCAGACCACCGCCCAGCTCAAGGCCTATCTGGCCAACCTGCGCCGGCCGATCGAGCTGATCGCCACCCCCGGCGACGGTTCCAAGGCGGCCGAGCTCCAGAGCCTGGTCGAGGAGATCGCGGTGTTGTCCGACAAGATCACCGCGCGCACCGACGGCGACGCCGAGCGTAGCCCGAGCTTCATCATCCGCGCCGTGGACGACCACGCGGCAGCGACGACCTTCGCCGGCATCCCGCTGGGTCACGAATTCACCTCGCTGATCCTGGCGCTGCTGCACGTCGGCGGCCACCCGCCCAAGGAGGACGCCGAGCTGCTCGACGCGATCCGGAACCTGCAGGGCGAATACCGCTTCGAGACCTTCTTCTCGCTGTCGTGCCAGTCCTGCCCCGAGGTGGTCCAGGCGCTGAATATCATGGCCGCGCTGAACCCGGGCGTCAGCCACACCGCGATCGACGGGGCGCTGTTCCAGGCCGAGGTCGAGGCGCGCCAGGTGCTGGCCGTGCCCGCGATCTTCCTCAACGGCGAGCTGTTCGACCAGGGCCGCAAGGGCCTGGCGGAGATCATGGCCAAGCTCGATACCGGTGCTTCCGCCCGTGCCGCCGGAGCGATCGCGGCCAAGGAGCCGTTCGACGTCCTGGTGGTCGGCGGCGGCCCTGCCGGTGCGGCGGCCGCGATCTATGCCGCGCGCAAGGGCATCCGCACCGGCGTCGCGGCCGAGCGGTTCGGCGGCCAGGTGCTCGACACGCTGGGGATCGAGAACTTCATTTCGGTCAGCCACACCGAAGGCCCGAAGCTTGCTGCCCATCTGGAGGAACACGTCAAGGACTATGACGTCGACATCATGAACCTGCAGCGCGCGGTCAAGCTGACCCCGGCCAACGGGTCGGGCCTGCACGAGGTCGAGCTGGAGAACGGCGCGAGCCTCAAGGCCAAGACGGTGATCCTCTCCACCGGCGCGCGCTGGCGGCAGATGGGCGTGCCCGGCGAGGACGAGTACCGCAACAAGGGTGTGGCCTATTGCCCGCATTGCGACGGCCCGCTGTTCAAGGGCAAGCGCGTTGCGGTGATCGGCGGCGGCAACTCGGGCGTCGAGGCGGCGATCGACCTCGCCGGCATCGTCGCCCACGTCACGCTGATCGAGTTCGACGCCCAGCTCCGCGCCGACGAGGTGCTGCAGCGCAAGCTGCGCAGCCTCGGCAATGTCGAGATCGTCACCTCGGCGCTGACCACCGAGGTACTCGGCGACGGCAACAAGGTCGTCGGCCTGCGCTACCGCGACCGCGATACCGAGGAGGAGCACCTGGTCGAGCTCGAAGGCGTCTTCGTCCAGATCGGCCTGGTGCCGAACACCGAATGGCTCGACGGCACGATCGCGCTGAGCAATCGCGGCGAGATCGAGGTGGATTCGCGCGGCGGCACCAGCCTGCCCGGGGTCTTCGCCGCCGGCGACGTGACGACCGTGCCCTACAAGCAGATCGTCATTGCCATGGGCGAGGGCTCGAAGGCCTCGCTATCGGCCTTCGACTACCTGATCCGGCATTGAACGGGATCAGGCGAAGTATGGCCCCATGTCGACGGTACGTCCTTCCTCGGCGCTGAGGTAGGCGGCGTAGACCAACAGTAGGGTGTCGCTCGCCAGCAGCAGGTCGCTGCGCGGCGGGCGGCCCTCGGCGATCGCGCCGATGAAGTCGCGCAATTCCTCGGGATAGCCGGTCACCGCGTCCTCGTCGGGGGCAGGGAAGGACCAGCCTTCCTTGGTCTCGGTCTTCTCGACCAGATATTCTCCGGCGAAGTAGTCGCCATCGGGCGTGTAGGCCTGGCAGGTGGTGTTGGGATTGATGTTCGCCGTCACTTGCGCCCGCGAGCCATGGGCGCGCAGGTAGTTGCGGATCCCGCCCATGTGGGTGTCGGTCGAGGTCAGCTGGGCGACCGAGCCGTCGTCGAAACGGATCGTGACCGTGCCGAAGTCCTCGACGTCCTGCCAGTCGTCGACCACGTGGCGCGGTTCCTGGGCGCGGAAGGCGGCGTTGTCGGTCAGCTTGGCGACGGTCGCGGTGACCGCGGCCGGGCGGATCGGCGTGCCGGTGCGGCGGCGGCCCTCCTGTTGCTTGAGCCACAGCGCGGCGCCGATGGGATGGACGCCGAGCCGCAGCAGCGAGCCGCCCGCCGCCGTGCGCCAGCGCCGCGAATAGGGCGCGTGCGAGCCGGAGTGCGATTCCTCGCCCTCGATGCGCAGGATCGCGGAATCGCTGGCCGCCATCAGCCGGTCGAGCTTGGCGATCGGCGGCGCGCTGACCCAGTTCTCGCCGTAGCAGAACGTCACCCCGGCGCGATCGATCGCTTCGCGGACCTCGCGGGCCTGCTTGGCCACCTCCTCGAGCATGACCGTGCGGGAGAACCCGTCGGCGGTCCAGTCGTCGCCCGCATTCTTCGGGCCAAAGAAGCCTCCCAGGGGCTTCTCGCAGATGATGTGCTTGCCCGCTGCGGCGGCTTGCAGGATCATCGGCACATGCAGGTCGTTGGGAATGCACAGATCGACGGCGTCGATCGACGGATCGGCCAGCACCGCCTGGAAATCGCTCTCGACCCGGGTGACGCCGAAGTCCTTGGCCAGGGCCGCGGCGCGTTCCGCATTGCGGGCGCAGATCATCGCTATCTCAAAGCTTTGGCCATAGACCTTGCGGTAAGAGGCGAGGTGAAAATGCGCGGCAAACCCGCTGCCGACAACTGCAATACGGACGGGTTTCCGCTCGCTCATTCGCTCGATTCCTTTCCTTTCGTCTCGGGCGCGGCGATGGCCGCGGCCAGCCCGACGACGAAGACGATGCACATGGTGGTGGCCGAGTAGCGCAGGGCCTGCTCGGCGGGAAAGCTCCCATAGACCCGGGTCGCCAGCGCAGCCGAAAGAAACGAACCAGCCGCCGCGGCGAAGCGGCCGAGATTGTAGCAGAACGATACGCCCGTCGCGCGGACACGAACGCCAAACAATTCAGGTAGGTAGATCGAGAAGCCGGCAAAGACACTGAGCTGGGCCGCGCCCATCAGCGGAACCATCCAGTAGGCATCGGCCGGGGTCTTCATCAGGGCATAGGTGAAGATCGTGGTCAGTCCCGCAGCGGCGAAACCGCCGATGAAGGCGGGGCGGCGGCCGAAGCGGTTGGCGGCCCAGGTGAACAGCAGCATGCCCACCGCTGCCCCGATCATCTGGAGCAGGTAGGCCAGGTTCTTGGCCTCGGCGACGTGACGCTTGACCTCGGCCGGGGGCAAAACGGCTGCAAAGTGGCTGGCGAAAACCGCTTCCTGCAAGTCCGTGGCATATTCGCCGATCGCCCATAGGCCGACGACCCCGCTCAGCGCCAGCAGGGCGCCAATCACCAGGTTGCGCCGCTCCTCGCGATTGCGGACGAGCAGGGCGTAGGAGCCGAGCACGCTGGCGGGCAGCTGTCCTTCGTCCCGGCTCCTCGTCCAGCTCTCGGATTCGCGCAGCCACAAGCAGCCGATCGCCAAGAGGATCGGCACCGTCCCCAGCGCGAAGATCCAGCGCCAGGTCGATTCGGGCGTGATCGTGCCCGAGGCCGCCATGCCATCCACCCTCATCTTGGTCAGCGCCGCGCCGATGTTGCCGACGACCGACAGCACCTGAAGCAAGGCCAGCATCGCTACGCGTCTGGCGCCGGTGAAGGTCTCCGCGACGGTCGCCACGGCCAGGCCGAAGACCCCGCCGATGCCGAAGCCGGCGATCGAACGCAGGACCAGAAACTGGTCGGCGGTCTGGGTCAGGGCGGTCGCCCCCGTGCCGAGCGTGTAGATCAGGATCGAGATCGCCAGCATCCTCACCCGGCCGTAGCGGTCCCCCGCGGCGCCGAAATACATGCCGCCGAGCCCCCAGCCGACCAGGAAGGCCGCGGTGACGATCTTGCCGAAGGCTTGCACATCGCCATGCCCTGCCGGCAAGCCGATCAGGTCGGCGAGGGCAGGAATCCGCGCGAGCGAGAACAACCGCTGGTCGAAGTTGTCGAACAGCCAGGCTCCGCCCGCCACTATGATCACCAGCCATTGATAGGCGCTATTGCCGCGCCACCAAGGGTCGTTGTTTTCGCTGGCCAATTCCCGTTCCCCATGCTCGGCGCGTGGCCCGGTTCAGGCTCTGGCCATTGTCTTGGCCCTAGCTTATCGCTGTCATCCAGTACAATCCCGTTGCGGGCTTGACCTTAGGGGCGATTCCAGGGAAATCGAACGGATACGTTCAATAATGCCGGTCCAGGCAACCGGCACAGGAGATCAGGCCTTGAAACGACTGTTCATGGTTCCCGCCGCGCTTGGCATCGCGGCGCTCGGTATCGGTTTCACCCAGCAGCAGGCGATCGGCGCGCCGAGCGGCGACCAATTGTTCCGACAGCGCTGCGCGATGTGCCATTCGGTCGATCGCGCTCGGACCACGCCGCTCGGGCCCAACTTGGTCGGGGTCGTGGGACGCAAGGCGGGTTCGACCACTTTCGCCTATTCGCCGCAGCTCAAGGCCTCGGGCCTGACCTGGGATCGCGCCACGCTCGACCGCTACCTGACCGCGCCGACCCGCGTCGTTCCGGGCACCAAGATGGTCATTGCCGTGCCCAATGCGGCCGAGCGCGCCGCGCTGACAAGCTATCTCGCCACCGTCAAGTAAGGCGGGGCAACGTGGGAGCAGGAATGAAACCGGTCCGCTACGGCATGATCGGCGGGGGACAGGGCGCCTTCATCGGCGGCGTGCACCGCACCGCCGCAGCGATCGCCGGCAACTGGCAGCTCGTTGCGGGCGCGTTGTCCTCGACTCCCGAGAAGGCCAAGGTCTCGGGTGCGGAGCTCTGCCTCGATCCGGCGCGGACCTACGGCTCCTGGCAAGAGATGCTGGAACGCGAGGCCGCATTGCCCGCCGACCAGCGGATCGAGGCGGTTTCGATCGTCACCCCCAACCATATGCACGCCCCGCCGGCCGTCGCCGCGCTGGAGGCAGGGTTCGCGGTGATCATCGACAAGCCGCTGGCCGACAGCCTCGAGAACGCGCGCGCGATCGTCGAGGCCGCGGCGCGGACCGGGCGCCGGATTGCGGTAACCCACACCTACACTGGCTATCCGTTGGTCAAGCTGGCGCGCAAGCTGGTGGCCGGGGGCGAGTTCGGCGCGGTACGCCGCGTCATGGTCAAATATGTCCAAGACTGGCTGTCGCGGCCCGAGGACCTGATCGACAACAAGCAGGCGGCCTGGCGCGTCGACCCCGCACAGTCAGGCGACGCCGGTGCTTTCGGCGACATCGGCACCCATGCCGCCAACCTGGTCGAATTCATCACCGGCGAGAGGATTTCGCAGATCTGCGCAGAGCTCAGCATGCTGCCCGGCCGCCGGATCGACGACGACGGCGCCGCGTTGTTTCGCCTATCGGGCGGTGGGAAGGGTACGCTGACCGCCAGCCAGGTCTGCGTCGGCGATATGAACGATCTGGCGATCGACGTCTATTGCGACGAGGCCGGCCTGCACTGGCGACAGGAGCAGCCCAATACGCTGACGATCAAGCGCCGCGACCGGCCGGACGAGGTCTATCATGCCGGGGCCAACCGCGCCTATGTACCGGGCGACATCCTGGCGCTCCAGCGCACCCCGGGCGGTCATCCGGAAGGCTATCTCGAAGCCTTCGCCAACATCTATCGTTCCTTCGGCGAGCAGATTCGCGGTGCCGCTGCCGGGGAGGACGAACCCGGGTATGCCACGATGGACGACGCGCTATCGGGGATGAACTTCCTGCGCGCCGCGCTCCAGTCCAGCCGCGACGGCGCGGTCTGGGTCGATCTTTGAGAGGGAACGACTGACATGAAGGGTCCGGCAATTTTCCTCGCCCAGTTCGCCGGTGACGACGCTCCGTTCAATTCGCTCGACGCGATCACCAGGTACATGGGCGATCTCGGCTACAAGGGCGTCCAGATCCCGACCTGGGACGGCCGCCTGTTCGACCTGGAAAAGGCGGCCGAGAGCCAGGACTACGTCGACGAGGTCAAGGGCATCTGCGCCCGGAACGGCGTCGAGGTGACCGAGCTTTCGACCCATCTCCAGGGCCAGCTCGTCGCCAGCCACCCGGCTTACGACAAGCTGTTCGACGGCTTTGCGCCGGCCCAGGTCCACGGCAACGTCGCCGCGCGGACGGATTGGGCGGTCGAGCAGCTGCACCTGGCGGCCAAGGCCAGCCGCCGCTTCGGCGTGACCAGCCATGCCACGTTCTCGGGCGCGCTGCTCTGGCACACGGTCTATCCCTGGCCGCAGCGTCCGGCCGGCCTGGTCGAGGAAGGCTTCGCCGAACTCGCCCGCCGCTGGAAGCCGATCCTCGACGTGTTCGACGAGAACGGCGTAAACGCCTGCTACGAACTGCATCCCGGGGAGGACCTGCACGACGGCGTGACCTTCGAGCGGTTTCTGGAGGCGGTGGGCAACCACCCCCGTGCCAACATCCTCTACGATCCGTCGCACATGGTGTTGCAGCAGATGGACTACCTCGCGTTCATCGACATCTACCACGAGCGGATCAAGGCCTTCCACGTCAAGGATGCCGAGTTCCGCCCCACGGGCCGCGCCGGGGTCTACGGTTCCTACTCGGGCTGGGTCGAACGCCCGGGGCGCTTCCGCTCGCTGGGCGACGGGCAGATCGACTTCTCGGCGATCTTCTCCAAGCTTACCCAGTACGGCTACGACGGCTGGGCCGTGCTCGAATGGGAGTGCGCGCTGAAGCACCCGGAGCAGGGCGCCGCCGAGGGCGCGCCGTTCATCGCCCGCCATATGATCCGGAAGGCCGAGAAAGCCTTCGACGACTTCGCCGGCACCGGCGTCGACAAGGGAGTGATCCAGGAAGTTCTCGGCCTCGCCTGAGGCCGCCGCCCAATAAAATATAGCAGGAGGGGTAACATGAGCACGCCAACCGGCGACGGATACGACCGCAAGTCCCTGTTCTGGATCTGCGTGCTGCTGGTCTTCACCGCGGCGCTGTCCTTCTCGATCCGCACCGGGGCATCCGGCGCGATCAAGACGGCGCTGCTCGATGGGCCGGCGCCCCTCCATTCGGGCGAGATGATCGCCGCGGCACTCGGCAACGCCTTCCTCGGCTTCGCGGCCAGCCTGGCGGTGATCTGCCCGCTGCTCGACATGATCGGCGCGAAGCGGGTCGTGCTGTTCTCCTCGGCCTGCTTCATCGTCGGGCCGATCCTGATCCTGCTGGCGCCCTCCATGGGGGGCATCGATGCGGTCTACGCCATGCTCACCCTGGGCATGGTGGTCTGCGGCCTGGCCTGGGGGGCGATGGAAGCCTCGGTCAATCCGGTCACCGCGGCGCTCTATCCGGACGACAAGACCCACCGCCTCAACCAGCTTCATGCCTGGTGGCCGGCGGGCATCGTCATCGGCGGGCTTTCGACCCTGGTGGTCTTCGGCCAGCTCGGGCTGGGCTGGCAGGCCGCGGTCGCGCTGATCCCGGTCCCCGCGGTAATATGCGGCGCCTGGGCTCTCACCAAGCACTTTCCCAAGACCGAGAGCTCGGCGATGGGCGTGCCGTTCAAGGAAATGATCGCCGAACCGTTCAAGCGCCCGGCCTTCTGGATCTTCCCCCTGATCATGCTGCTGACCGCCTCGGCCGAGCTGGCGCCGGGGTCCTGGGTCGACGTCGCGCTGTCGCAGACCGTCGGCATGCCGGGCATCCTGGTGTTGGTCTACGTCTCGGCGATCATGTTCGTGATGCGCCACTTCGCGGGTCCGCTGGAGCGCAGGTTCTCCGACATCGGCCTGCTCTGGTTCTCGACCGTTCCCGCGGGGATCGGCCTCTACCTGCTGAGCACCGCCTCGACCCCGGTCACCGCGCTCGTCGCGGCGACGCTCTGGGCGATCGGCGTCTGCTTCATGTGGCCGACCATGCTCGCCGCCGTGTCGCGCCGCTACCCGCGCGGGGGATCCTGGGCCATCGGCATCGTCGGCGTCGCCGGCGCGCTGGCGATCTATTTCGTCCTGCCGGAAATCGGGAAGATCTACGACAAGGCCAAGCTCGAAGCGGCGGGCGGCGATGCCGCTTTCGCCGCGCTGCAGCCGGGCCCGGCGCTCGGCCAGGTGCTGGCCTATGCCGCCGAGCAATCGTTCCAGGCGATCGCCATCGTCCCGGCAGTGCTGTTCGTCATCTTCGGCCTGCTCTGGCTGGTCGAGCGCCGCAAGAAGAACTGAGGAAACGATACCCATGAAGATCGGCATCAACCTGCTGCTGTGGACCGGCCACGTGACCGAGGAGCACGTGCCGGTGCTGCGGGCGCTGAAGGACACCGGCTTCGACGGCGTCGAGGTTCCCGTATTCGACGTCTCGAACGAGGGGCACTATCGCTGGCTGTCCGGTGTGCTCGACGACATCGGATTGGAGCGCACGGTGGTGGCGATCATCCCCGACGAGGGGCACAGTCCGGTATCGCCCGACGCCGCCGCGCGCGGCCAGGCGGTCGACCATCTCAAGCGCGTCGTCGACTGCAGCGCCGCGCTTGGCGGGCAGATCATCGCCGGGCCGTGGTTCCAGCCGCTGGGCGTCTTCACCGGCGAGAAGCCGAGCGATGCCGAGTACGAGCACTGCGCCGAGGTCCATCGCCAGATCCTGCCGCTGATGCGCGCGGCAGGGATCGAGGCCGGGCTGGAGCCGCTCAACCGCTTCGAGGCCTACCTGATCAATACCGCCGAGCAGGCGATCGCCTATTCGCAGCGGGTCGGCGGGGAGGGCATCGGCATCCTCTACGACACCTTCCACGCCAATATCGAGGAGAAAGACCCGATCGGTGCGATGCGCGCACTGCATGCAGCGGGAATCCTCAGCCACGTCCACATCTCGGAGAACGACCGCGGCACGCCGGGGCGCGGCCATTGCCCGATCGTGCCGACGATCCGGGCGCTCAGCGAGATCGGCTATGACGGTTGGCTGACGATCGAGGCCTTCGGCCGCGGCGTGCCCGAACTGGCAGCGGCGACGCGGGTGTGGCGCGATTTCTTCCCGGCTCCGGAGCAGGTCTACACCGAGGGCTACCGCCTGATCCGCGACGCATGGGATGCAGGCTGATAATCGAACGACGCCGTTCGTTTTCCGCTTGTACGGGATGAGCGACTGCGTATGAACGACAAAAATGCGTACGGGAGACCAGGCATGATCGACCACTTCGGAATGGACCGGCGCGCGCTGTTGCAGCGGGCGCTGATGCTGACGGGGGCCGCTATGCTTCCCGGCGGGGCAGAGGCGCTCGCCGCTGCGGCCAAGGGCGGCAAGCGCACGCTTTCGCCCGCCCGCTATGCGGTGCTGACCGCCCTGGCCGATACCATCGTCCCGAAGACCGACTCGGTCGGCGCCCTCGATGCCGACGTCCCGGCCAAGCTCGATGCCCTGGTCGGCGTATGGGCCACGCCCGAGCACAAGGCCGAGATCATCGCCGCGATCGACAAGGTCGACGTCGAGGCCCGTGCCAAGCAAGGCAAGAGCTTTGCCGAACTCTCCCCCGCCGAGCGGACCGCTTTCCTGACGCCCTACGATGCCGCCGCGCTCAAGGTCCCGCCAGCCGCTCCGGCTGCGGCGGTCTCCGCCTCGCGGTCGACGGTAACCGTCGGTGGCGCCGCGACCAAGGTCGATCCCAACTACGGCAAGGCCAAGCAGGAACCGGCAGTGCCGATCACCAGGCAGATGGCGTCGCGGGCGACAGATCCCGGCTATCAGCGGATCAAGGAGCTGATCGTCGTCCTGTACTACATCTCCGAGCCCGCCCTGACCCAGGAACTGCCCTATGAGCACGCCCCCGGCGAATGGGTGCCCTCGGTCCCCGTCACGCCCTCGACCCGCCCCTCGGGCGGCATCGCGCCCATCTGATCGGAGCAAGACAGCATGTTCGACGCAATCGTCATCGGCTCCGGCATGAGCGGGGGCATCGCCGCCAAGGAGCTCTGCGAGCGGGGCCTCAAGACCCTGATCCTCGAGCGGGGCCGCAAGCTCGAGCACGGCGCTTCCTACACCGATTGGATGCAGCCGTGGGACATTCCCAACGCGAACATGGTCCCCGAGGCCGAGGTCGCCCGCGACTATTCCATTCAGAGCCTATGCTACGCCTTCAACGAGACGACCAAGCAGTACTGGGTCAAGGATAGCGAGCATCCCTATACCTTTCCCGAGGACAAGCCGTTCCACTGGATCCGCGGCTACCACCTGGGCGGCCGGTCGATCATGTGGGGCCGCCAGTCCTATCGCCTCAGCCAGATGGACCTGGAAGCCAATGCCAAGGACGGCCACGGCACCGACTGGCCGATCCGCTATGAGGATCTCGCCCCCTGGTACGACCACGTCGAGAAATTCGTCGGGGTTTCCGGTTCGCGCGAAGGCCTGCCGCAGCTTCCCGACGGCGAGTTCCTGCCCGCCTTCGCCATGAACGACGCCGAACTGCTGATGAAGCAGAAGGTCGAGGCCAAGTTCCCCGGCCGCAAGATCATTCCGGGGCGCACCGCCAACCTGTCCAAGGCGCAGCCGCACCACGAGGCGTTGGGCCGCAATTCGTGCCAGAACCGCTCGATCTGCGAGCGTGGCTGCACCTATGGCGCCTACCATTCCAGCCTCAGCAACTCGCTGCCGGCGGCAGAGCGGACCGGCAATCTGACGATCATCACCGACGCGATCGTCGACAGCCTGGTCCACGACCCGAAGACCGGCAAGGTCACCGGTGTCCGCGTGATCGACGCCAATACGCGCAAGCGCACCACCTATGAGGCGAAGGTCGTGTTCGGCTGCGCCTCGGCGATCGGCACGGCGCAGATCCTGCTCAATTCCAGGTCGGAGGCCAATCCCAACGGCCTGGCCAACGGATCGGACCAGGTCGGGCGCAACCTGATGGACCACGTCTATGCGCTGACCACGGCGGGCCTGCTGCCGGGCGGGCCGAACACCTATTACAAGGGGCGCCGTCCCACCGGGCTCTATATCCCGCGCTATCGCAACCTCGACGGGCAGAACGAGGACTTCGTCCGCGGCTACGGCTACCAGGGCGGTGTCTCGCGCATGGGCTGGCGCAACGGCGCGCTCGGTATCCCCGGTATCGGCGCCGCGCTCAAGGAGCGGACGCGCAAGCTCGGCCCCTGGCTGATCTTCATGTCGGGCTTCGGCGAGATGCTGCCGCATCCCGACAACCGCGTTACGCTGAACAAGACCCGCACCGACAAGTGGGGGATTCCGGTGGTCCACATCGACTGCGAGCTGCGCGAAAACGAGCACAAGATGGTCAAGTCGATCGTCGCCGACGGCAAGGCGATGGTCGAGGCGGCCGGCGGGGTCGTCATGGCTTCGGGCACCACGCCCGGCTCGCCGGGCCTCGGCATCCACGAGATGGGTACTGCCCGCATGGGCAAGGATCCCAAGACCTCCGTGCTCAACAAGTACAATCAGGCCCACGAGGTGAAGAACCTGTTCATCACTGACGGCTCGGCCATGGCCTCGAGCGGCTGCCAGAACCCATCGCTGACCTACATGGCGCTCAGTGCCCGGGCGGCACACCACGCGGTCGAATTCCTGAAAGCCGGCACGATCTGAGGCAGGCATGCGATCGGTCGAGCCTTCTCCCGAAGTATCTCGACCGACCGGCCCCTCAGACCATGCCGCGGTAGCGGTACCGCGAGGGCGGCCGACGCCGGAGCGGGCCGCGGCGATCGAGGCGGCGATCCGCGCAGCCGCACTGGACGTATTCCTGGCCGTCGGTTTCGATGCTGCGACCATGGAACAGGTGGCGCAGCGGGCGAAGGTTTCGAAGGGGACACTCTACGCACGCTTCGAAGGCAAGGCGCAGCTGTTTAGGGCGGTGATCGAAGACGAACTGGTTCGTTGGTCGGAACGAGCCGGGCAAGACGACCATCTTTTGCCCGAAGAGCTGGGTGCGCGGCTAAGGCAGCATGCCCGCGTCCTGATCGGCGTTTACAGTTGGCCGGAGTATCGGCGGATGACCCATCTCGTCGAAGGAGCCTTGGCGACGATGCCGGACCTGGCCCGCGACTGGGAGGAGCTCGGCGCGGACCGTTACCTCAAGTTTCTGGCGGATGACATGGCGAAGGTCGCTGGTGACGTCCCGGCCGACTGGGACTTTCTTTCGCGCGTCTTTCTTTTCTCCATCTCGGGCTGCCAACGCAATGCTTCGGTTGAGCGCGGGCTCGACGATGATGGTCTCATTGCGTTTGCGGATCAGGTAGTGGCGACCATCGAACTCGTTGTTCGCGAGGCGGCCCGGCGCGTTAGCGCGCCAAAGTAGTCAGTTCCGCAGGCCGCAGCTCGTGCACCAACTGGTCCATCCGGCATTGTTCCGGCGCCTTGTCCGGCCGCCAGCGCAGCAGCTTGGTGCCGTGGCGAAAACGGTTCCCGGTAACCTGATCATACAGCACTTCGACAACGAGCTCGTCCTTGAGCGGCATCCATTCGCTTTCCTTGCCGTCGTTCCAGCGGCTCGGCCCGCCCGGTGCCTTGCCGGTGAAGCCAGGGCCGCCGATCAAGGGTTCGAGTCGTTCCGCCAAGGCCAGCCGTTCCGCAGCGGCGATACCTGAGGTGAAGCCCACGTGGTTGAGCTTGCCGGCTTCGTCGTAGAGCCCGAGCAGCAGCGACGCGACGCCCCGGCCATCCTTGGCGCGGCGGAATCCGCCGACCACGCAGTCGGCGCTGCGATGTTGCTTGACCTTGAGCATGGCCCGCTCGCCTGGCCGGTACGGCTCGTCGAGTCGCTTGGCGACGACGCCGTCGAGCGCGCCGCCGCTGCGGACCAGCCAGCCCCGTGCGACTTCCGCAGCTTCGGTACGAGGTGAAAGCAGGAGCAAGTGACCGCGGTGCTCGCGATGGAACCGCTCCAGCATGACCCGGCGTTCGGTGAGCGGTGCAGCCAGCAGACTCTCGCCATCCAGGCCCAGGCAATCGAATAGCATGAGTTGGGCCGGAGTCTCGCGCGACAGTCGCCGAATTCGGCTCTCCGCCGGATGCAACCGCGCCTGCAGCGCATCGAACGACAGGACCTTGCCGAGCGGTACGATCAACTCGCCGTCGAGCACGAATTGATTGCACCTCGTCTCCAGAACCGCGGCGACCACTTCGGGAAAGTAGCGGGCGAGCGACTTGCCGGACTTGGAGAAGATCTCGGCCTCGTCGTCCTGCCGGAAAACCAGGGCGCGGAAGCCGTCCCACTTGGGCTCGAACTGCCATCCGGATTCCGTCGGCAGTTCGGCAACGAGCCTGGCTTCCATGGGGACCAGGGCAGGGGCGTCAAGGGCAGGTGTGGACGGCATCTTCGCCGATGCAACGCCCGAACCAGCGAAGCGTTCACTCCGCCGGCTGCACCTGTTCTCCGGATCAGCGGCGAACCATGCCGAGCGGCCGCACGATGCCGAGGTCGAGATGGCTGACTACGCCGGCCGGGGCATCCACCACCGCCTGGACCGCCGTGGCCCCGAGCAGGCCGGTCCAGGGCAGGCCGTGGAACGGCTTGCGGCCGTCTTCGGCTTCGAGCCCGGTCAGGCGCACCTCTAGGCCGGGATCGCCGACGATCCGCACGCGGTAGGCGCTTTCGCCTTCCTCCCACAGCGGGTCGAGGCTTTCGGCACTGTCGCCAAGCTGCCAGTAGAAGTGATAGACGATCAGGGGGGCGCCCTCGCTCCAGGCAGTCCAGGCGTAATGCTGGCCGCCTACCGTCCCTTCCTTCACCAGGCCGAATTCGTGCGCGATATCGCGCTTGGCCTTCGCGACCTCGAACTCGACCGTGACCTTCTCGATCTCCTTGCCCAGGCTCCGGGCGATCATGTCCATCGAGGAATAGAACGCCTTGTAGGTTTCGGGCGAGCGGCGAGGATTGGCCAGCAGGTATTCGGGATCGAGCCCAAAGCCTGCCATCTCCGTGTAGATCATCGGGTTGCGAACCTTGTCGATGATCTCGGTCACCTCGATCCGGTCGATCCGGTCCATCAGGCGAATGAGGGTGATCGGCAGGATATCGCCCGAGAAACCGGGGTGGACGCCGCAGCCGTGGAACGAGGAGTTACCGGCGCGGCAGGCGGCCTCGATCTTCTCGGCGACCTCGGGGAACCACTTGTTGGGCAGGAACGGCCCGGCGGTGGAGAGCACGTTCTTGCCCGAGGCCAGCAGGCGGCAGATGTCGTCTAGGTTCTTGGCCGTATCGGCATGGAGCGGGGCGAAGAGCACCGCATCGGCCTCAAGCGCGATGATCGCCTCCTGATCGTCGGTCGCGAGCACGCCGGTAGCCGGCAGGCCGACGAGTTCGCCCGCATCCTTGCCGACCTTGTCGGGATTGAAGACCAGCACGCCGACCAGGTCGATGACCGGGTTCTGGATGAAGTGCTTGAGCGCGGCCTTGCCGACGACGCCCGTGGCCCACTGGATGACGCGGTACTTTTTCTCGGCCATTTGACGAACCTCAAGTTCAGTTGAGACTGCGGAGAGTCAATTCAGGGAACGGATCTGGCCGCCGTCGACACGGTAGTTCGCCCCGGTGACGAAGCCCGAGATCGGGCTGGCCAGGGTGGCGATGATCAGGCCGAGATCCTCGGGCGTGCCGAGCCGCCCGGCCGGTGGCAGGTCGAACACCTTGTCGGCGGCGAGGAGCTGGGTCACCTCCTCGATCGAGGCGTCGGGCTTGTCGTACTTGAGCCGCCCGAAGCGCAGCAGGCCGTCGACCATGATGATCCCTGGCGAGACCGTGTTGACCGTGATCCCGGTGTTGCGCAGCGCGCCGGCAAGGCTGACGGTGAAGTTGTTGAGCGCCGACTTGGCAGTCGAATAGTCGGCGCCGAGGTTGTTGGGCTGGACCGCGACGGCGCTGGAGACGTTGATGATCCGGCCGAACTTGGCTTCGGTCATTCCCGGGACCGCAAGCCTGGCGAGACGTACCGAAGACAGTGTGTTGGCGTGGTAGTTGGAGGCATAGTCCTCCACCGCGATCTCGACTGGGTTGCGGGTTGTGTTGCCGGTCGAACTGCCGCCGGCGTTGTTGACGAGGATCTCGATATTGCCGCCGAGCGCCGCGACGGCTTCGTTGAAGACGCCCTGCGCGCCGTCGTCGCTCGAGAGGTCGCCGATCGCGACCCCGGCTGCGCCGATCTTGGCGGCGACCGCCTCGGCCCGTTCGCGGTTGCGGCCGTGGACTACGACCTTGGCCCCCTCGGCTGCTAGCATCCGGGCGACCGCTTCGCCGATTCCGCTGCTGCTGCCCGTCACAAGGGCGCGGCGGCCCGTCAGCTGCAAGTCCATCTTGTCAATCTCCCAACGGGCCCGGCTGGGCCTGCGCGGGCGGTGATATGGCATCGCTTATCCGCCTCGTACTCCCATTCGGGAACATCCTTGACAGGCTCTGGACAATTCCAGCGATCCGGGCAGGGTGCCGTTCGATCGGGGATGAGCAACATGACCAGCGGACTCTTGAGCGGCGAGCCTGCCGATGCCGAGCGCCGCATCGCTGGCGGAACGGCCGAAGCATCGGCCACGATCGGGGGGTTCCTATTCCTCTTCCTGCTTTTCGCCAGCTATTTCATGCTGCGTCCGGTGCGCGAGACCTTCGCGGTGGCAGGCGGCGTGGACAACCTTCCGTGGCTCTACGTCGGGACCTTCCTCGGCGCCCTGGCAGTGGTCCCAGCGTACGGCTGGCTGACTGCCCGGGTACCGCGCGCGCGGTTGGTGCCGGTCAGCTATCTGTTCAGCGCGGTGGTCATGTTCGGTTTCGCCGCACAGCTGGCGGCCGACCCCGACAACGTATGGACCGGCCGGGCCTTCTATATTTGGGTGTCGACCTTCAACATGTTCGTGATCTCGATCGCCTGGAGCTTGATGAGCGACGTGTTCAGCCCCGACCAGGCGAGGCGACTGTTCGGGCGGATCGCGGCGGGGGCCAGCTTGGGCGGTCTCACCGGACCAATCCTGAGCGGGTTGCTTGTCGAGCGGGTCGGCCATGCCGGTTTGCTGGCGATATCGACCCTGCTGCTGCTCGCGACGCTGGGTTGCGTCCAATATTTGCTGCGCTGGCAGAGGCTCCATGCGAACGATGTCTATGCCGGATCGGCCGGTCGGCCGCTGGAAGGCGGCATCTGGGCGGGCCTGACCACGATCTTGCGCTCGCGCCATCTGCTCGGGATCTGCGCCTTCATCGTCCTGCTGACGATGGTTTCGACTTTCCTCTATTTCGAGCAGGCGCGGCTGGTGAAGGCGACCTTCGCCGACAAGACCGAACAGACCCAGGTCTTCGCCGCAATCGATGCGGCGGTCCAGGCGACGACAATCTTCATTCAGGTATTCGTCACCGGGCTGGTCGCGCGACGCCTGGGGCTGGCTGCGCTGCTTGCGATCGTGCCGGTCTTGTGCATCGTCGGCTTCGGTGCACTGGCCGTAGTCGCGACCTTTCCGGTCTTGGCAGCGGTGATGTTCGTGCGCCGCGTCGGCGAATATGCGCTCATCCGACCGGGGCGGGAGATGCTGTTCACGACACTGAGCGCGGAAACGCGCTACAAGAGCAAGAACGCCGTCGATACGGTGATCTACCGCGGCGGCGACATGCTCTCGGCCTGGCTCAACACGGCCATCGTCGCGGTGGGGAGCACTGGCGCTGCGGCATTGGTCGGCGGGATCATCGCGGCGGTTTGGGCCGTGGCCGGCCTGGCGATCGGCCGCAAGTACGACCGGGACCGGGCCTCGACCGCGGGGAGTTGAACGGGCACACGGCCGGAACCAAACCTGCCCCATCCCATTCCTTCGTAAGCGCCTCGTTTTTTGCGCCGCACAGATGAACGGATCGCATGACTACCGCCAAGACCGTATCCGCCCCTTTCGACCTGCGCGACGAATTCACCGCCTTCCATTCCGAAGCCTTCGTCTGGCTCGAGGCCCATTGGCTGCAGATCGCCATCGCGGTCGGCGTGGGGATACTCGTCTACCTTTTGCTCAACTTTGCGCGAAGCTGGGGAGTGAAGCTCTGCCAGCGCGGTTCGGGCGTACAGAATTGGTATGCAGTCATCGGTCGGGCTATCGCCAAGACCAGCCAATGGTTCATCGTTCTAGCTTCGGCGCGGCTGGTGCTCGGATATTCGAACGCGCCGCCTTCCGTGGGCGTGACCATCACCACGCTCTTCACCATCGCCGCCGTATTCCAGGGCGCGATCTGGGCGCGCGAGATCGTGTTCGGCGCGGTCGAGCACAAGGCGATGGCGCAGGAACACCACAACCAGGCGCTGGTCTCTGCGCTGGGGATCATCCGTCTGCTGGTGACCATCGCGCTCTTTGCGATCGCGCTGATCCTGGTGCTGGGCAATCTTGGGGTCAATGTGACCGGGCTGGTCGCCGGTCTCGGCGTCGGTGGCATCGCGATCGGTTTGGCCGCGCAAGGCATTTTCGCGGACCTGTTCGCGGCCCTGGCCATCCTGTTCGATCGGCCTTTCAGGCTCGGCGATTCGATTTCCTATGACGGCGGCAAGAGCTCGGGCACGGTCGAGCAGATCGGGCTCAAGTCCACTCGCGTGCGCGGCAGCGCCGGCGAGGAGCGTATCGTCGCCAACAAGAAGCTCCTCGACTACGAGATCCTCAACACCACGCGGCGCCAGCACAACCGCTTCAAGTTCGATTTCTTCCTAGGCTACGCGACCCCTCCGGACACGATCTTGCGGGTGCCCGAACTGCTGCGCGATGCGGTTGAGACCGAAGGCTACAAGTTGATTCATGGCGGCCTGAACGGCTTCGCGCCAAACGGGCTAAGCTACGATGTCGAATTCGAATCGACCGCCATCGATTTCCCCGCCGACGCCCGCGACAAGGTAGCGGCCGCGATCCTGGCCCGGTTCCGCGGTGCCGACATCAGCTTCGCTTATCCGACCCAGCTCAACCTGCTGGCCGAGAAAACCAAGCCGCTCCCCCCAGCAGCGCCGCCAGACGACGATGAGGAGGCGGAAAAGGAAAACCGCGGCTCCTAGGAGCCGCAGTCTATTGCGGCGAGATCGTTCTCGTTCGGAGACCAGATGCCGCCGAGTGGGCCGCCTTCGCCCAGCAGGTCGAGCGCGGCCGCCCTGGCGCTACCGCTCTCCCAGGCCTGGGCCAGCCGTACCGCCAGCGGATCGTCCACGGGGCGCTGATCGCCCCTCACGTGACGCAACCACGCGCCTAGTGCGGCCAGGATTGCCGGACATGGTTCATTCTTGGCGGCATGGACCGCCAGCGTCTGCAGCCAGCGCTGGGGAATCTTCTGGCTGCCATCCATCGCGATCTGGATCAGGCGGTGGTTGAGCGAGGGATTGTCGAAGCGCGCCAGCAGGTCGGCGGCATAGGCGTCCAGGTCCTGCCCGGGCGCGGCGGTGATCGAGGTCGCGGCCTCGCCGCGCATCAGGCGCTCGATCAGCGGGCGCAGGGCCGGGTCTCCGACCGCCTGGTGAACGAACTCGTGCCCCCGCTCCAGCCCGAGATAGGCTAGGGCGGAATGCGCTCCGTTGAGCATCCGCAGCTTGGCGGTTTCATAGGGCTCGACGTCGGAAACCAGCTGGGCGCCGACCTTTTCCCAGGCCGGACGCGGGCCGGCGAAGCGGTCCTCGATCACCCACTGGCTGAACGGTTCGGTCATCACCGTGGCTTCGTCGCGCAGACCGAGCTGCGCTTCGACCGCGGCGATGTCCGCCTCGGTGGTCGCGGGCACGATCCGGTCGACCATGGTCGAAGGACAGGCGCACTCGCTTTCGAACCAACCGGTCAAGTCGGGCGCCTTGGCGGCGAGGTATTCGCTGATCAGGCGATGGAGCTGCTCGCCGTTGTTGGCAAGGTTGTCGCACGACAGCAGGGTCAGGCCAGCGATCCCCGCTGCGCTGCGGGCGCGAAAGGCTTCGGCGAGATGCGGATAGATCGAGCCCTCGCCGGCGAGCCCGAAGTCGAGCGAACCGTCGGGAGCCCGGCAATAGCCCTTCTCGGTGATCGTGAAGCTGACGATCCTGGTCTCGGGCGCCGCGAGGCGCGCGGCAAGCGCTGCGGGCTCCTGCGGCGCGACGATGACTTCGCGCACCGCCCCGACCATCCGGGGGGCAGAGCCGGTGGCGGAACGCTCGACCACGGTGTAGAGCCCGTCCTGCGGGTTTAGCTGGTCGGCCACTCCGGCCGAGCGCAGCGAGACCCCGGCGATCGCCCAGTGGCGGTCGCCCGCGTCCATCGCCCGGTCGGTATACCAGGCCTGGTGGGCGCGGTGGAACGCACCGATCCCGAAATGGACGATGCCAACGGCCTGGGCGGCGCGGTCATAGCCGAAGCGTGTCGCAGCGCTCACCGCCCTGCCCAGGGTCTCCGCGGAAAGGCGCGTCACAGCCGATAGGCCTTCTTCGCCAGGTTATACGACAGGTCCTGGGCCAGTTCCGCCGCCTCCCAATCCTGCAGGCGGTGTTCGACCACCAGCTGGGCGAGAAAGCCGCAATCGATCCGGCGGGCGAGGTCATGCCGCGCGGGGATCGAAAGGAACGCACGGGTATCGTCGTTGAAGCCGACGGTGTTGTAGAAGCCGGCGGTCTCGGTTGTCGCCAGGCGGAAGCGGCGCATGCCTTCGGGACTGTCGTGGAACCACCAGGCCGGGCCGAGCTTGAGACATGGATAGTGCCCGGCGAGCGGCGCCAGTTCGCGGGCGTAGACGCTTTCGTCCAGGGTGAAGAGGATGATCGAAAGGCGCGGATCGTTGCCGAAGCGGTCGAGCAGCGGCTTGAGCGCAGAGACGTATTCGGTTCGCATCGGGATGTCCGCGCCCTTGTCGCGGCCGAAATCGGCGAAGACCTGGGCGTTGTGGTTGCGGAAGCTACCCGGGTGGATCTGCATGACCAGTCCGTCCTCGACGCTCATCGCCGCCATCTCGGTCAGCATCTGGGCGCGGAACAGCTCGGCATCCTCGGTGGTGAACTCGCCCGCGCTGACCTTCCGGAACAAGGTCTCGGCTTCGGTCGGCGGCAGGTCCGCCGTGCGCGCGGTGGGGTGGCCGTGGTCAGTCGAGGTCGCGCCCATCGATGCGAAGAAGGCGCGGCGCTTGCGGTGGGCCGCAAGGTAGCCGGTCCATGACAGCGTATCCTCGCCGGTCAGGTCGGCGAAGACCTTTAGGTTCTGGCGGAAGCCTTCGAATTCAGGATCGATCACCGGATCGGGACGATAGGCGGTGATCACCTTGCCCTGCCAGCCGCCGGGTTTTGCGTTTTCAGCCCGGATCGCCGCATGATGCTCCAGCGTGTCGAGCGGACTCTCGGTGGTCGCGATCACTTCGATGTTGAAGCGGTCGAACAGCGCGCGAGGGCGGAAGGCATCGGTGGCCAGCGCTGCCGTGATCGTGTCGAAATAGTGATCCGAGGTCGCCGCCTCGAGCCGGACATCGATCTTGAAGGCTTCGGCAAAGACCCAGTCGAGCCAGATCGCCGAGGGCGTGCCGCGGAACAGGTAGTAGCGTTCGGCGAACAGTCGCCAGGCCTCGCGCGGATCGGCGGCGCGGCCGGGCTTGCCGATGCCGAGTGCCTCAAGTGTCACGCCCTGCGAATAGAGCATGCGGAACACATAGTGATCCGGCCGCAGCAACATGTCCGTGGCGCTGCCGAACGGCTCGTTCTGCGCGAACCAGGACGGATCGGTGTGGCCGTGCGGGCTCACGATCGGGAGGCTGGCGACAGCGCCATAAAGTTCCCGCGCGACGGTACGAGTAGCGGGTTCAGCCGGCAGCAGCCGGTCCGGATGGAGTTCGAGGGGCTTGGTCATGATCTTCTAGCTGGCGGCTCGGGCATAGCGTTGCCGCTTCGCCGCAACCGAACGGCGCGCATCGGCGACGGCGCGTTCCTCGGTAGCGAACAGCAGGCTGTCGAGCACTGCGGAAAGATGGGTGCGCATGGCCGCGCGCGCGGCAGCCGGATCGCGCTGGCGTAGCGCCTGGAGCACGGCGGTGTGTTCTTCGACCACCGGCATGACATGTGCGGTGCGGGCTTTCTCGTGCAACAGGGCCGCCTCGGGCGAGCTATAACGCAGCTCCCACAATTCGCTGATCACGTTGAACACCGCAGTGTTGCGGGTCGCCTTGGCGATGGCCAGGTGGAACGCACGATCGGCTTTGTCGGTGCCACGTGGATCCTGGTTCTCCCGGGCGATCTCGTCGATCAGAGACGCGATCTCCTCGATTTCCTCTTCGGTCGCCTCGCTGGCGGCAAGGGCGGCGGCTTCGGATTCGAACAGCAGGCGGGCCTCGGTCAGTTCGAAGGCTGAAATGTTGAAGCCCGGGATATCTTCCTTACCGGGCAGACGCAGGACATAGGCGCCCGAGCCGACCCGAACCTCGACCAAGCCGAGGACCTCGAGCGCGATGATAGCTTCGCGCACCGTCGGGCGGCTGACGCCGAACTGGGTCGCAAGCTCGCGCTCTGCCGGTAATCGGCCGCCAACGGCGTGCTGCCCGGTGGCCAACTCGTCGACCAGGCAGCGAGCCACATCCTGGTAAAGACGGTCCTGCGTCGTGCGGATGAGAGAGCCTTTTGTCATTTTGGTCTTACCAATTGCGCTATTTCTTGACAGGCCAGATTGCCCCAGCCAAGTCAAGTGCTACCTAGTTTCGCTGAAATCGGAAAGCCGCTCTCCATGAAAATCTCTGCCGCACGGGTCATCGTCACTTGCCCCGGCCGGAACTTCGTCACCCTGAAGATTGAAACCGACCAGGGCGTCTACGGCATTGGCGATGCCACGCTGAACGGTCGCGAGCTCTCGGTCGTCGCCTATCTCGAGGATCATGTGATCCCGGCGATCATCGGCATGGATCCGCGCCGGATCGAGGACATCTGGCAGTTTCTCTATCGCGGCGCCTATTGGCGGCGCGGGCCGGTGACGATGCGCGCGATCGCCGCGGTCGACGTCGCCTTGTGGGACATCAAGGGCAAGATGGCCAACATGCCGCTGCACGACCTCCTCGGCGGCAAGAGCCGCGATCGGGTCATGGTCTACGGCCACGCCAACGGGTCAGATATCGCCGAGACGGTAGATGCCGTCGGCCAATATATCGATATGGGCTACAAGGCGATCCGCGCGCAGACCGGCGTGCCCGGGATCAAGGACGCCTACGGGGTGGGCCGGGGCAAGCTCTACTACGAGCCCGCCGATGCCTCGCTGCCGAGCGTCACCGGCTGGGACACGCGCAAGTCGCTGAACTACGTGACCAAGCTGTTCGAGAAATTGCGCGAGACTTACGGCTTCGATCATCATCTGCTGCACGACGGCCACCACCGCTATACTCCGCAGGAAGCCGCGAACCTGGGCAAGATGCTGGAGCCCTACCAGTTGTTCTGGCTGGAGGACGTGACGCCGGCCGAAAACCAGGAGGCCTTCAAGCTGATCCGCCAGCATACGGTCACTCCGCTCGCCGTCGGTGAGATCTTCAACACGATCTGGGATGCCAAGGACCTTATCCAGAACCAGTTGATCGACTACATCCGCGCGACGATCGTCGGCGCGGGCGGCGTTACCCATCTGCGCCGGATCGCGGATCTCGCCAGCCTCTATCAGGTCCGAACCGGCTGCCACGGCGCGACGGACCTCTCTCCGGTGACCATGGGCGCTGCCGTTCACTTCGGTAGCTGGGTCCCGAACTTCGGCATCCAGGAATACATGCGCCACACCGAGGCGACCGACGAGGTCTTCCCGCACGACTACCGCTTCGAAGACGGCCACATGATCTGCGGCGACAAGCCGGGTCACGGCGTCGACATCGATGAGGATCTGGCCGCCAAGTACCCCTACAGCCGCGCCTACCTACCGGTCGCCCGGCTCGAAGACGGTACGATGTGGAACTGGTGAGGCAGAGATGAACCGAACGATTTCGCGCGCCGGCCGCGTGGCCCTCGTGGCTGCGCTGTCCCTTGCCACCTTCGCTCCGGTGTCCGGAGCCCTTGCGCACCGAGGGATATCGGCCCTTTCGCGGCTGCAAAAGGTGGGTGAGGTCGATCCTCGGTTCCTATCCTACAACATCGAGATGGTCGAGGTGACGGGCGGCAACTTCTGGCGGCCTTACAGCGTTCCCAAAGGCGGCGGCGATCCCGTAGCGGCCACCAAGTCCTACCGGCCGCCGGTCGACCTGACCAGCCCCAAGCTGCGCCAACTCGCCGCGGCGCTCGGTCCCTCCTATGTCCGCTACAGCGGCACCTGGGCCAATGCGACCTGGTTCGCCGACCGTGAGGACGCGCCGGAAAAGGCGCCGGCCGGTTTCGACACGGTGCTCACCCGCAAGCAGTGGCGCGACGCCGTCGGCTTCGCCAAGTTCGCGAATGCCCGGATCGTCACCTCCTTCGCCACGAGCCCGGGCACGCGCGACGCCAACGGGGTATGGCAGGCCGACACTGCGGCACGCTGGCTGGCCTATACCAGGCAAATCGGCGGAACGATCGCTGCGGCCGAATACGTCAACGAACCCAGCGTTCTCAACCTGATCCAGCCGCCGAAGGGCTATACCGCAGCCGACTACCGCCGCGATTATGCCAACTGGGAGCGGTGGATGCGGCGGGTTTCGCCCGGCACGCTGATCCTCGCGCCCGGATCGGCCGAGTTGGCCGAGCCGGCGCGAAGCCTGATGCGTCGCTCGCAGAACGTGATCGAAAACGATCAGTTGCTCGCACTGGATTCGCCCAAGCCGGACGCATTCTCGTTCCACTTCTACAGCGGCGTCTCGCAGAGGTGCGGCGGGGCGATGATGGGAGCCTCGCTGGCCCAGGCCACGACCGCGCGGTTCCTGGACTCGGTCGATTCATCGATTCGCCTGGTCGCCCATGAGCGCGACCGGCTCGCACCCGGCAAGCCGCTGTGGAATACCGAAAGCGGCGAGGGCGCCTGCGGCGGCAATCCCTGGGCTTCGACCTTTGCGGACAGCTTCCGCTTCGTCGATACGCTTGGTCGTTCCGCGCGGCAGGGCGTGAAGGTGTTCATACACAATACCCTGGCCGCTTCCGACTATGCCCTGCTCGAGGAGAACGGTTTCGACCCACGCCCGAACTACTGGGCGTCGGTCCTGTGGAAGCGGACGATGGGTTCCGTCGTGCTGGCCCCTCCCCAGGCGGCAACGCCTGAATTCCGCGTCTATGCGCACTGTCTGGCTGGCGGGAAGGGTGGCGTCGGCCTGGCTGCTGTCAACATCGGTGCCCAGCCGCAGATCCTGTCGGGTCTTGGCGCCGCGCAGGTCTGGACCCTGGCAGCCGCCCCGGGCCAGAAGATCGATACCAAGGTGGTGACCGTCAACGGGGTCACTCCGCGCCTGCTGCCGAACGGCAAGCTTGGCGGCCTGGTGGGCCGGGCTGCGAAGGGTTCCGTCACCGTTCCGGGTCACGCGATTGCCTTCGTGGCCGTGCGCGGTGCCGCCAACCCCGCCTGTCGCTGAGGGCGGGGTAATGGCACGGATCGTCTGTTGCGGCGAAGGCATGCTCGAGCTCTCGCGCCGTGGAGAGGACTGGAAGCTGGGTTACGGCGGGGACACGCTCAACACGGCGATTCACCTTGCCCGGCTGGGCCATGATGTCGCCTATTTCACTGCGCTCGGGACGGACCCGCTCAGCGACAAGCTGCGCGCCGATTGGGAGGCGGAGGGGCTTGATACTTCCTTGGTCCTTACCCATCCGAGCCGCAACGTCGGGCTCTACGCGATCAATACCGACGACGCTGGCGAACGCAACTTTGCCTATTGGCGCGAGACGAGTGCCGCGCGGGAAATGTTCGACCTTGCCGATACCGAAGTGCGGCGGCAGGTGGTGTCGGGCTGCGACCTGTTCTATCATTCGCTGATCACCACCGCGGTGCTGAACGACAACGGCCGCATCGCGCTGTTGCTGTTGGCCGGACTGGTTCGCAGCCGGGGCGGGAAAGTCGCATTCGACGGCAACTACCGCCCGCGGCTGTGGGAAAATCTCGAAATCGCACGCGCCATGCACGATGGGGCGATCCGCGCCGCCGACATTGGCCTCCCGACCCTGGAAGACGAACGCGCTTTGTCGGATAGCGCCGATGCGGATACTGTCGCGGCGAACTGGCAGCGGCTCGGCTGCAAGGAAACCGTGGTCAAGCTAGGGGCTCAGGGTTGCCGCTTGCCCGACGGCACGATCGTCCCGCCGCCGCGCAAGCTGAAGCCGGTCGATACTAGCGGGGCCGGGGATGCCTTCAACGCCGGTTATCTCGACGCTCGCCTGCGTGGGGCGACGCTCGAGGAAGCCGCACAGGCCGGGCATGAGCTCGCGGGCTGGACGGTCATGCGCCGAGGTGCGATTCCCCCAGCCGAGTCTTGAGGCCGGCCCGACCGATCAGGTCGGGGCTGCTGTCTTGGCTGGCCGGTTGCGCAGCAGCGACCACAGCACCGCGGCGCCGATCAGGTCGAGCGCGGCAAGGGCGACGAACAGCGGGTTGTAGCCGAACACATCCGCGCTTTTGCCGATCGCGAAGGTGAAGAGCATACCGCCGATCCAGGCGGCCGAACCGGCCATGCCGGTTGCCGTGCCGACCGTGCGGCTCTCGAACAGGTCCGAGCCCAGCGTCACCAGCGCGCCGTTGAGCATCTGGTGGGCGAAACCGCCCACGCAGAACAGTGCGACGGCCATGCCCGGCGAGCTGGCGAGGCCGATGCAGGCCGGACCGATCATGCATAGCGCGCCTACCGTCATCGTCACCTTGCGCGAGGTGAGGACGGAGGCGCCGCGCTTCATCAGCCAGGGCGGCAGGAGGCCTGCGGCCAGCGAGCCGAAGTCGGCCGCCAGGAAGGGCATCCAGGCCCATAGCGCGATCGACTTGAGGTCCAGCTTCCACACCGCGACCAGATAGAGCGGGATGAAGAAGTTGAACGTCTGCCAGGCCGGTTCGGCGAAGAAGCGGGGGATCGCGATAGCCCAGAACCCACGCGACTTGAGCACTTCCTTGCGCGTGGCGGGCTTGGTACCGACGTCGGTGTTCTCGGCCAGGCCGGCCTCGATCAGCTGGCGCTCCTCGGCGGAGAGGCGGCCGTGCCGGGCGGGGGTGCGGTAACCGAACCACCACAGCGCGGCCCACAGCAGGCTGATCCCGCCAGTGATGATGAAGGCCTCTTCCCAGCCCCACCACAGGATACAGAAGGCGACGAGCGGCGGCGCGACCATGTTGCCGATGCTGGTGCCCATCTGGAAGCCGCTGGTGGCCAGCGGGCGCTCGCGCGGGGGGAACCATTCGGAGACGGTCTTGGCCCCGGCGGGGATCGCCGCGGCCTCGGTCGCGCCAAGGAGGCCGCGGAAGAAGGCCAGGCTTGGCCAGCCGGTGGCGAAGGCATGGGCCATGTTCGAGAGCGCCCAGCCGATCGCGAAGAGGAAGAAGCCGAGCCGCGTTCCCAAATGATCGAGGATCGCGCCCGCGACAGTCTGCATGATCGTGTAGGTGCCCTGGAAGGCGAGGACGACCCAGCTGTATTGCTCGGTCGACATCTCGAACTCTGCCTTCAGCGTCGGCGCCGCGACCGACAACGTCGAACGGGCGAGGTAGTTGAGGATCGTCCCCAGCGTGACCAGGCCGATGATCCACCACCGCAGGTGCTTGATCGTGCGCATCAGGGACTGTCCTCTCGCTATTCCTGCGACGGTCGGCGGCATGATGGCCGCGCCGCCGGAAAACTGGTCAGACCACCCCTAGACCAGCGGATCGCAGTTGGGCAAGCAGCCGCGCGTCAGCTATTTCGCGCCCGCCGGCACGACCTTGCGGTCCTTGAGCCAGGCGTGGAATTCCTCGATCCACAGCGCACTGCCGGCCGAGACGCCGCGCATGCCGAAGCCGTGACCGCCCTTTTCGTAAAGATGAACCTCGAGCGGCACCTTGGCCTGGCGCCAGGCGTCGATCAGGCCGAGCGACTTGCCGCCCGCTGCAAACAGCGGATCGTCGAGCGCGATCGCCAGGAACATCGGCGGGGCGCCGGCAGGTACGGGGCGGGCCATCATCGGTGGATAGATCGGTGCGATGAAGTTCGGCCGCGCCGCCGCATCGGGCGCCAGGCCGACGCCGAGCGCGGTCATCGCTCCGGCCGAAAAGCCAACGAAGCCGACCT
This sequence comes from Novosphingobium sp., assembly GCA_051955585.1. Lineage (GTDB taxonomy): Bacteria > Pseudomonadota > Alphaproteobacteria > Sphingomonadales > Sphingomonadaceae > Novosphingobium. The sequence goes on along the minus strand of JBQCGM010000017.1, from coordinate 23,717 downwards.
TGGCGGGATCGACCTTCCACTGTGCCGCCCGCGCGCGAACCAGGCGCACGGCGGCGAGGCCGTCTTCCACCGCTTCGGCCGTCGCCGGAAGCGGCACGTCGTCGCGGCGCGGGCCGCTCATCACCGCCTGCAGCGCCCGCCCGAAACCGGCTTCGTCGCGCGGCGTGGCGACGGTGCGGTACTTGAGCACGAAGGCGGCGATGCCGTGGTCGGCCAGCCAGCGCGCCACGGCCCAGCCTTCGCTGTCCATCGACAGGAAGCGGAAGGCGCCGCCCGGCGCGACGATCACCGCCGCACCGGTCGCCCGGGCGGGATTGGGCAGGACCGGGGCCAGCGTCGGGTTGATGACATTGCGGACCCCTTGCAGCGGGCCGGTGGTCATCCACTGCTCGGGCTCGCCCTTGACCGGTGGGCGCAGGGCAATGGCGGCGCGGGCGAGTTCGGGAGAGGGCTGGGCTAGCGCGAGACCGGGCGAAGCCACGAGCACCGCGGCCAGGAAGGTTGAGGCGGCGGCTCTTGCGGTCATGGTCTTCTCTCCGTTCCAGGCACTATCCCGTTCCTCGTCCCGTTTCTCGTCATTGCGAGGGCCGAAGGCCCGCGGCAATCCAGGGGGGCGTGCGCGGCGGCTCTGGATTGCCGCGTCGCTGCGCTCCTCGCAATGACGAAATTATGGGGGGCGATCAGCCGGCCAAGGCCCCAACCAAGGCCTTGGCCTTGCCGCTGACCACTTCCGCGCTGTCGCCGGGCTTGTAGACGCTGCCACCGACTGCGACGCCTTCCGCGCCGGTCTCCAGCCAAGCCCTGGCATTGCCTGCGTCGACCCCGCCGACCGCCCAGGTGCCGACATCGTTGGGCAGGACGTCGAGCAGGGCCTTGAGATAGCCGGGTCCCAGCGCGCCGGCCGGGAACAGCTTGATCCGCCGGGCACCCGCGCGGATCGCCGCGAAGGCTTCGGTCGGAGTGAGGAAGCCCGGCATCGGTTCGAGGCCCAGCTCGACCCCGCGCGAGATCACGTCGAGATTGGTGTTGGGGGTGACCAACAGCGTGCCCCCGGTCGCGGCGAGCGCCTCGACCTTGTCCACGCTCAGCACCGTGCCCGCGCCGATCGCGGCAACCTCGCCGAATTCGGCCTGGATCGCGGCGATGGAGGCGAACGGGTCGGGCGAGTTCAGCGGGACCTCGATCATGCGGATGCCGGCCTCGATCAGCGCCGCGGCCACGCCGACGGCTTCATCGGGGCGGAGCCCGCGCAGGATCGCGACGAGCGGCGGCGCCCCGTCGGTGAGCAGTCGGTCAATCGTCGGCATCGAGAAGCTCCAATCCAGCAAGGGCGCAGTCGTCTCCGTCCAGCAGTGTCGCGGAAACGGCGAAAGCGGCGAGCGCGCGGGCATAACGCTCGGCCAGTGCCGCGCCGCCGATTACCGACACCGCAGCGGGGAGGCCGCCGAGCCGGCGCATCTCCGCCAGTTCGCAGCCAAGCAGCAGGCCCGAGAGGAAATCCGCGCCCCAGGCGGCGCTATGCGCGTCTCGCAGCTGCGCGGCACGGGTTTCGAACACGCTGCCCAGCACGCCGCCCTCGGCCTGAGCGCGGACCAGTCCCTGGCCAAAGCCGTCGCCGGTCTCCTCGGCATGACCCTCGCGGCCTGCCGAAAGCAAGCTTGAGCCTTGCAGCAAGGCGAACATCTCGCCGGTCAGGAAGGTCCGGAAAGTCGTGATCCGGCCGTCCTCCAGCCAGACCCACTTGCTGTGCGTGCCGGGCAGAACCGCGATGTGTCGGCCGGAGCCTAGCGCGGGATCGCGGCGGATCGCACCGAACAGCTGAGTCTCCTCGCCGCGCATCACGTCGGGCCGGCCGTCGGCATCGCGGCAGGCGACGCCTGCGCCGATCCGCAGCGGCAGCCCGTCCAGCGCGATATTCGCCGCACTGCGCCGCCAACCGGCGGCATCGGCCGGGCAGTCGGCATAGCCGGCCTCGTGCAGGCCGTTGCGCGCGCCGACCATGCCGCACAGGACGATCCGCTCAGGCGTCGAGGCGGTCAGCCACGGTGACAGGGCTTCGCGCAAGGTGTCGGCGGGCGTGCCCGCAAGCTGCCCGATCCCCGGCCCTTCGCGGAAGTCGGTCGGCTCGTCCCCTTCGATTCGCCAGAGGCGGAGCCGGGTGGTGCCCCAGTCGCCGCGAATTCGCCAGTTGCTCATGGAACTTCCGATCACACCCGCGCGGCCGGGACGAGGCGACCCGGCGCGGGCGCATCGAAAGCGAAGAGCCCGCCCGCAAGCGGCTGGGCGTGGAGCGCAGTCTCGCCAAGGCCCACGCTGGCCGTCGTCACGAAGGCGGTGGTCAGGTCTGGACCGCCGAAGGCAATCTTGGTCGGGCGGGCGCAGGGCATCGGGATGTGAGCGAGGCGGGTACCGTCGGGGCCATAGCGGCGTACCGCCCAGCCATCCCACAGCGCGACCCAGAGGCAATCCTCGCTATCGACCACCACGCCGTCGGGATGGCCATCATCCTCGCCGAGCTGGAGAAAGACCTCGCCATGCGGGGCCAGCACGCCGTCGCGGATCGCGATCCGCCAGATCATCCGGCCGCCCGAATCGACGTGGTAGAGCGCGTCGCCCGCGCAGTTGACGGCCGGGCCGTTGGTGACCACGGCCGACCAGCCGCTGGTCGCCACCGCACCGTCGGCGTAGCAGTGGACCGCGCCTGTCGGGACGTTCTCTTCGTTGTCCATGGTCCCGAACCACAGCCGCCCTTCGGCATCCACCGTGGCGTCGTTGGTGCGGTTGTGGGCGGGCATGTCGACCGTAGCCACGGTCTCGCCCAGCGCTTCGCCGTCGAAGCGGCGCAGCTCGTTGCCCGAGCCGACGATGTAGCCGCCTTCGGCGCAGGGCACGATGAAGCTCGGCAGGCCGCCGACCTCGCGGGTTTCCTGCGCCCCGGTGGCGGGATCAAAGCGATGAAGCTTGCCGCCCTTGATGTCGACGAAGCGCAGGGCGGCTTCGTCGGCACACCACACCGGGCCTTCGCCCAGCAGTGCGCCGACCGGCCAGACGAGACGGGGTTCGGTACTCACTTAATCGATGCTCACCTTGCAATGCCTATTTGGAAGCGCGGCACTTGTCCTGCGCGGTACCGGTCTTGCCGGCCGCCCATTCCACGCCCTGTTCGACCATCCGTACGTTGAACGGATCCGAATAGAGCTCGGGACGATGGCCGACCGCGGTGTAGAACATGCGGCCCTGGGTGGGTCCGGTGCCGATGCAACGGCTCCAGGCGATCGGATGGTCGCCCATCCTGAGGTCCATGCCGCGCCCTTCGGGCTTGTAGGTGCTCTCGTCGATGGTGGCGATCACCCGGGCGCCCTTGGTCCGCGGATTGTTCTTGAAGGAATACCACTCGTCGTTGAGGTCGATTTCCTTGGGCAGTCCGGTGGCGGCCGGGTGCGCGGCGTCCTCGATGCGGATCCTGGCGGTCTGGAACTGCGGACCCATCGGGTGGGCGAGGAAGCGTGCGCCGATCAGGGCATCGACGTACCAGTCCCAGAAATAGACGGGGTCGCCGGCGCTGCCGTGCAGGCCGACGTAGCCGCCGCCCTTTTCCATCCAGTCCTGGAACGCCTTGCGCTGCGAGAGCGTCAGCACGTCGCCGCTGATGTTGTTCCAGATGACGACGTCGAACTGCCGAAGCGTGGCGGGATTGAAGGCCGCGCCGTTGAGCGTGGTCACCATGGCCCAGCCCTTGCGCCCTGCCATGGCTTCGAGCGCGGCATGGGCGCCGTCGACCGAGGGACCGTCGCGGAAGCCGTTGATTTTCTCGAACAGCAGCACGCGCGGCCGGCCGGCCGCCGCGGCAGGAATGGCCAGCTTGGGCGCGACCCTGTCGTAGCGGGCGCAGCGGGCGACCTTGTCGGCCCGGGTCACCGGGACCTTGGCAAGGTCGCGGTCGATCTGTTCGAGCTGCTCGCGCTTGATCCCGACCATGGCGCCGCCCTCGCGGAAGCTGAGGATCGCGGCGAAGGTCGGCGGCTCGGTCCCGGCGAAGCGGGGCGGAAGCTTGCTCAGCACGCCCGGCGCCGACTTCTCGATCGCCGCGCGGGCGCCGGGGCTCAGCAGCAGATCGATGATCGGCGAGGCCAGCGAGTAAGGCTGGTCGCGCAGTGGGCAGTCGACCAGCCCGGTGGTCGCAGCCTGGGCGCCGCCGGGCACCGAGAGCAGGGCGGCGGCGCCGAGAGCGGCCTTGATCAGGCGGTTCATTCGAAGGTCTCCGGAGGGAGGGCGTGGGTCGGCTTGCTGCCCCAGATGGCGTAGAACAGCACGAAGACCTCGCAGATCACGGTCAGCCAGAACGAGTTCTGCAGTCCGACGATATCGGCGATCCAGCCCTGGACCACGACCAGCGCGCCGCCGGCGATGGCCATGATCATCAAGCCCGAACCTTCCTCGGTCAGCGGGCCGAGGCCCTTGATCGCGAGAGTGAAGATCGTGGGGAACATGATCGAGTGGAACAGGCCGACCAGGATCAAAGCCCACATCGCGATCGGGCCGTGGGAGAAGACCACCAGCAGCATCACGATCAGCGCGCCCGCGGCGAAGGCGGCCAGAACCTTGTCGGCCGGGATCTTGCCCATCAGGAAGGCGCCGGCGAAGCGGCCGACCATCATCAGGCCCCATAGGAAGGTCAGGTAGCGGCCCGCTTCCTCATGGGTCAGGTTGGCGATGTCGGGCTGGCTGACGAAGTTGACGAAGAGGTTCGCCACGCCGATTTCGGCCAGCAGGTAGAAGATCATCGCCGGAATGCCGAGGACGAGGTTGCGGTGCTTCCACAGCGAGTGGTGCTTGCGTTCTTCCTGGGCGACGCGGCTGGTCGCCTGGCCCATGGCGGGCAGCTTGAAGCGACCGATGACGACCGCCAGCACGACCAGGACCACGGCGACGAGCACATAGGGCAGGATCACCGACTGGGCGTCGGCGAGGCGCTCGGCCTCGGTCAGGACGACCTCGCCCTTGGTCGTGCCGCCGGTCGAGCGGCCGAGGATCAGGTAGGCGCCGAAGGCCGGCGCCAGCATGGTGCCGAGCGAGTTGAACGCCTGGACCAGGTTGAGGCGGGCCGAGGAACTTTCCTCCGGACCGATGACGGCGACGTAGGGGTTGGCCGCGACCTGCAGCAGGGTGATCCCGCTGGCGATCACGAACAGCATGAACAGGGTCACGCCGTAGGAGGGAATCGACGCCGCCAGGGTCATGCCCAGCGCGCCGGCGGCCATGATCAGCAGGCCGATGACCAGCGACTTCTGGTAGCCGACCCGCTCGATCAGCTTGGCCGAGGGGATCGAGGCCACGCCATAGGCGATGAACCAGACCGATTCGATCAGCGTCGTCTGGGTGTAGCTCAGCTCGAACACGCTGCGCAGGTGCGGCAGCAGCGTGTTGTTGATGACCGTGATGAAGCCCCACATGAAGAACAGGCTGGCCAGCAGGGCGAGCGCCTTGCCGTAGGGGGCGCTGCTGCCTCCGGATTGACCGCCGGGCGCGGAAGAATTGGGCACTGCTGGCACGAGGCTTCCCCTCAATCGGTTGATCTTATAATTGTATGAGTATATCGGGCTTTAGCCCGGGTCAATGGGCCCTATAGGATGCATATCGTGAACAAGCCCGAATTCAAGCTGCGCTCCCAGGCATGGTTCGACAATCCTGCCAATATCGACATGACCGCGCTCTACATCGAGCGCTACCTGAATTTCGGGCTGTCGTTCGAAGAGTTGCGCTCGGGCCGCCCGATCATCGGCATCGCCCAGACCGGCAGCGACCTTTCGCCCTGCAACCGCCACCACCTCGTCCTGGCCGAGCGGGTCCGCGAGGGCATCCGCGAGATGGGCGGGATCGCGATCGAATTTCCGGTCCACCCGATCCAGGAAACCGGCAAGCGGCCGACCGCCGGGCTCGACCGCAACCTCGCCTACCTCGGCCTGGTCGAGGTGCTCTACGGCTATCCCTTGGATGGCGTGGTGCTGACGATCGGCTGCGACAAGACCACCCCGGCCTGCCTGATGGCCGCCGCGACGGTCAACATCCCGGCCATCGCCCTGTCGGTCGGCCCGATGCTCAACGGCTGGCACAAGGGCGAGCGCACCGGCTCGGGCACGATCGTGTGGAAGGCGCGCGAACTGCTCAGCAAGGGCGAGATCGACGAGGACGGCTTCATCAAGCTCGTCGCCTCCTCGGCGCCTTCGACCGGCTGGTGCAACACGATGGGCACGGCGACGACGATGAACAGTCTGGCCGAGGCGCTGGGGATGTCGCTGCCCGGCTCCGCGGCGATCCCCGCGCCCTACCGCGACCGGCAGGAAAACGCCTACCACACCGGCAAGCGCATCGTCGAAATGGTCCATGAGGACCTCAAGCCCTCCGACATCCTGACCAAGGACGCCTTCCGCAACGCCATCGCGGTCAATTCCGCGATCGGCGGCTCCACCAACGCGCCGATCCACCTGGCGGCCATCGCCCGCCACATCGGCGTCGAACTGCCGGTGCGCGAATGGCAGGAGCACGGTCACGACGTACCGCTGCTGGTCAACCTCCAGCCTGCCGGCGAATACCTCGGCGAGGACTACTACCGCGCCGGCGGCGTGCCCGCGGTGGTGTCGCAGCTGATCAACCAGGGCCTGATCGCGGAAGGCGCGGTGACGGCCAACGGCAAGACCATCGGCGAAAATTGCCGCGGCGTCGCGATCGAGGACGAGAAGGTCATCCGTCCCTTCGCTTCGCCGCTGGTCGAGCAGGCGGGTTTCGTGGTCCTATCCGGCAACCTCTTCGACAGCGCGATCATGAAGACCTCGGTGATCTCCGCCGATTTCCGCGCCCGTTACCTGTCCAACCCCGACGATCCCGATGCCTTCGAAGGCCCGGTCGTGGTCTTCGACGGGCCCGAGGACTACCATGCGCGGATCGACGATCCCGCCGTCGGCATCGACGCCACGACCCTGCTGGTCATGCGCGGGGCCGGGCCGATCGGCTATCCTGGCGCCGCCGAGGTCGTGAACATGCGCGCGCCGGCCTACCTGCTGCGCGAGGGCGTGGCCAACCTGCCGTGCCTGGGCGACGGGCGCCAGTCGGGCACCTCGGGTAGCCCCTCGATCCTCAACGCCTCGCCAGAGGCCGCTGCGGGCGGTGGGCTGGCGCTGCTCAAGAGCGGCGACCGGGTCCGCATCGACCTGAAGCGCGGCACTGCCGACGTGCTGATTTCGGCCGAGGAACTGGCCGAGCGCCGTGCCGCGCTCGAGGCGGCGGGCGGCTATGCCTATCCCGCGTCACAGACGCCCTGGCAGTCGATCCAGCGTTCGCTGGTCGGCCAGATGGAGAGCGGCGCGATCCTCGAAGGCGCCGAGCAATTCCAGAAAATCGCCCAGACCAAGGGCCTCCCGCGGGACAATCACTGATGACGATCGACGGCGCAATCCTGGTCGGCGGCGAAGACCGTCGCGGATCGAGCGAATTCCACGCCTACAATCCGGTGACCGGCGAGACCTTCGGGCCGGCCGTGGCTGAGGCTTCGGTGCAGGACGTGGCCGATGCCTGCGCCCTGGCGGCCGAAGCGGCCGACGGCTTTGCGGCGCTGACGCCTTCGGCGCGTGCCGAGTTCATCGAGGCGGCGGCGCAGGCCATCCTCGACATCGGCGATGTCCTGATCGAGACCGCGATGGCTGAGACCGGTCTGCCGCGGCCCCGCCTGGAGGGCGAGCGGATGCGCACCGTCAACCAGTTGCGCATGTTTGCGGCTGAGCTACGCGACGGGCATTGGCTCGACGCGACGATCGATCCCGCCCTGCCGGACCGCACCCCGCCCCGGGGTGACCTGCGCCGCGTCAACCAGGCGCTGGGGCCGGTCGCGGTGTTCGGCGCGTCCAATTTCCCGCTCGCCTTCTCGGTCGCGGGCGGGGACACCGCCGCCGCCTTCGCCGCCGGTTGCCCAGTCGTGGTCAAGGGTCATCCGGCCCATCCCGGCACCGGTGAACTGGTCGCCCGTGCCCTTCGTTCGGCTGTTCGCGCATCCGGGTTGCCCGCCGGCGTCTTCTCGTTCCTGCCCGGCCGCTCGAACGAACTCGGCGGCGCGCTGGTCGCCGATCCGCGGATCAAGGCGGTCGGCTTCACCGGCTCGCGCAGCGGCGGTCTCGCCCTGATGGACATCGCGGCGAAGCGTCCGGAGCCGATCCCGGTCTATGCCGAGATGAGCTCGATCAACCCGGTCATCCTGATGCCGGCAGCGCTCGCCGCGCGGGCCGAGGCGCTGGGCGAGGCTTTCGTCGGTTCGCTGACGCTGGGCGCGGGGCAGTTCTGCACCAACCCCGGCCTCGTCATCGCGATCGACGGCCCGGGACTCGACCGCTTCGCCAAGGCGGCCTCCGCCGCGCTCGGGCAGGTCGAGCCGCCGGCCATGCTCAGCGCCGGGATCCATGAAGCCTACGGCAAGGGCATCGCGGCGCTGGGCAGTCGCGCCAGGCGGATCGCTTCGGGCAAGGAAACTGCCGCGCCGAACCGCTGCAGCGGGGCGCTGTTCGAAGCCTCGGTGACCGAGTTCGCCGCCGATCGCACCTTGGGCGACGAGGTGTTCGGTGCCTCCTCGCTGATCGTGCGCTGCAAGGACCTGGCCGAGGTGGCGCAGGTCGTGGCCAGGCTCGAAGGCCAGCTTACCGCCTCGATCCAGCTCGACCCGGCCGATGAAGCCGAGGCGGCGAAGATCCTGCCGCTGCTCGCCGAAAAGGCGGGCCGCGTCCTCGCCAACGGCTGGCCGACCGGCGTCGAGGTGACCCATGCCATGGTCCATGGCGGGCCGTTCCCGGCGACTTCGGACGGTCGCTCCACCTCGGTCGGCACCCTCGCCCTGGCGCGGTTCCTGCGGCCGGTCTGCTATCAGGACATCCCCGATGCCCTGCTGCCCCCCGCGCTACAGGCGGCCAATCCCTGGCACCTGCCGCGCCGGATCGACGGCGCGTGGGTGGCGGCATGACCGTGCGCTCGCTCGTTCAGTTCGTGGAAGGCGAAGCCCGCGGCGTTGCGGCGCTTGACGAAACAGGCGCCGCGCGCCGGGTTTCGGGCGTCGCCACTACGCGCGATCTCGCGCTCCGCGCCGCCGCCGAAGGTACCACCCTGGCCGATCTCGCTGGCAGACTAGCCGGCGATCCGATCGAATTGGCCGAGGTCACGCTGCTCGGCCCGATCGACCATGCCGACCCGGCGCACCTGCTGGTCAGTGGGACGGGCCTGACCCACCTTGGCTCGGCCGAGGGCCGCGACAAGATGCACCGCGCGGCGGCGGCTGGCGAGAAGCTGACCGATTCCATGCGGATGTTCCTGATGGGCATGGAGGGCGGCAAGCCCGAGGTCGGCCGGGTCGGCGTCCAGCCCGAATGGTTCTACAAGGGCGACGGTTCGATCCTGGTCGCGCCCGGGGAGCCGCTGCACAGCCCGGGCTTCGCCGAGGACGGCAGCGAGGAGCCCGAGATCGCCGGGGTCTATCTGATCGACGCCGACGGGAACCCGCTGCGGCTGGGCTTCGTCATCGGCAACGAGTTTTCCGACCATGTGATCGAACGGCAGAACTACCTCTGGCTGGCCCATTCCAAGCTTCGGCAGGCGGCCTTGGGTGCCGAACTGCTGCTGGGCGAGCTGCCGCAAAGCGTCACCGGCACCAGCCGGATCGTGCGCAATGGCGCGGTGATCTGGGAAAAGCCGTTCCTCTCCGGCGAGGCGAACATGTCGCACACGATCGCCAATCTCGAGCATCATCAGTTCAAATACGCGCAGTTCCGGCGTCCGGGCGACCTGCACGTCCATTTCTTCGGCACGGCGACCCTTTCGTTCAGCGACGGCATCAAAACCCAGCCCGGCGACGTGTTCGAACTGAGCGCCGACGCCTTCGCCCTGACCCTCCGCAACCCGCTCGCCGTCTCGGGCGACGCCGACCTCGTGAAAGTTCGTAGCCTGTGAGCAAGACCCTGCAATTCGGACTCGTCGGCTTCGGCAAGATCGCGCGCGACCAGCATCTGCCGGCTATCGCCGGGATCGACGGCGCCGAGCTCGTCGCGGTGGCCAGCCGCAACGCCGCGGCCGAGGGTGTCCGTAACTACAAGGACCTTGCCGGGCTTCTTGCCGGCGAGCCCGGGCTCGACGCCGTGATCCTCTGCCAGCCGCCCCAGGCCCGCTTCGACGCGGCGCGCGATGCCCTGCTGGCGGGCAAGCACGTTTTCCTCGAAAAGCCGCCCGGCGCCAGCGTGTCCGAGGTGGAGGCGCTGATCGCGCTGGCCAAGGCGCAGGGCGTCACGCTGTTCGCTTCGTGGCATTCGCGCTTCGCCCGCCATGTCGGCACGGCCAAGCGCTGGATCGCCGAGCGCCAGGTCTCGCGCGTCGAGATCGTCTGGAAGGAAGACGTCCGCCACTGGCATCCCGGCCAGGACTGGATCTGGGAGCCGGGCGGCTTCGGCGTGTTCGACCCGGGCATCAACGCCCTGTCGATCCTGACCGAGATCCTGCCCGAACCGGTCCGCCTGATCGATGCCGAGCTGGAGACGCCGGTCAACAAGTATGCTCCGATTGCCGCGCGCCTGACGATGGCGACCGCCAGCGGCGCGCCGATCGATGCCGAATTCGACTTCCGCCAGACCGGCCCGCAAAGCTGGGACATCATCGTCGAGGCCACTAGCGGCGATCGCCTGACGCTGGGCCACGGCGGCAACAGCCTGAGCATCGACGCCGGCGACGATCACGACATCGATCCCGAATACCCCGCGATGTACCGCCGCTTTGTCGACCTGGTCCGGGACAGGGCCAGCGACGTGGACCTTGCGCCGCTGCAACTTGTGGCCGATGCTTTCTTGCGCGGCCGGGCCAGTCCGACCGAGGAATTCGAAGACTGAGGGGCAATATGGAAGGGCCGGGGGAAGGTACGGGGCTGCGGATTCACCAAGCGATAGCCCGCCAGCTCGGCACCGCGATCCTCAATGGCGAATACCAACCGGGCGATACGCTGATCGGGGAGATCGAACATTCGTCCGCCCTGGGGGTCTCGCGCACCCCCTACCGCGAGGCGATCCGGACGCTGGTCGCCAAAGGCTTGCTGGAAAGCAGGCCCAAGGCCGGTACGCGGGTCACGCCGCGCGAGCGCTGGAACGTGCTCGATCCCGACGTGCTGGCCTGGATGTTCTCGGATCAGCCCAACGCCGCCTTCGTGCGGGACCTCTTCGAATTGCGCGACCTTCTGGAGCCCGCGGCCGCCCGCTTCGCCGCGCAGCGCCGAACCGAAGACCATCTGGAGCAGATGCTGACTGCCCTGGCCGGCATGCGCCAGCACGGCCTGGCCGATGAGGCTGGCCAGGCGGCCGACCAGGCCTTCCACCACGCCTTGCTGGCCGCTTCGGGCAATGCCGCGCTCGCCTCGCTCGCCAGCTCCGTCGGCGCGGCAGTCCAATGGACCACTCACTTCAAGCAGCGCGCGAGCAAGCGCCCGCGTGACCCGTTGCCGGAGCACGAAGCGGTCTACCGCGCAATCGCCGCCGGCGACGCCGAGCAGGCCGGCGCCGCGATGACCGAACTGTTGCGCCTCGCCTTGGAAGACATGGCGGCCGCCCTGCCTTAGGAACTATCGCCCTCCCCTAAAGAGGAGAGGCTCGCTCTACCGCGCTTGCCCCATCAAGGTCACCGGCCCGATCAGCCCGGAGCGCCGCAGCGGCGTGCTGGCCGGATAGGGATTGGCGGGAGTCCCCGCGACCGGCGTCGCTCCAGGCTGCTTGTCGCCGACCAGCCGGTTGACCCAGAGGTTGGCGACACGGACCTGCACCGTATTGCGGCCGGGCTTCGCGGCCGCGCCGATATCGACGCGATACGGAGCGTGCCAGGCGGAGCCGACAGACTTACCGTTGACCGCCACCTCGGCGAGTTCGCCGACCTCGCCCAGGTCGAGCCATAGCGGCTGTCCCGCCTTCCAGCCCTTGGGGGCGGTGAAGCTGCTGGAATAGGTGGCCACCCCGGAGAAGTACTTAATCCCCGCGTCGGCATTCTCGTTCAGCGGGGCCAAGGTGGGAAACGTGACGCTCGGCGGCGCGCCGCGGCCGGGCTGGAAGGCGACCTGCCACGGGCCCGTCACCTTGCCGATCTCGACCGGCGCTAGCTTCTTGATCGCCAGGGCCGGTGCCTGGGCGGCCTTGCGGAACACGACGTGGACGGATTCGTCCGGAGCGAGGGTCAGTGGGACGATCGTCTCGCCGTTTTCGATCCGATAGCTCACCGCCTCGGCCGTGCCGGTCTCGGCATGCCACAGTTCCGGCGCCTTGCCGGTCACGCGGAAGCGCGCCTCGATCACCTCGGCGCGGTCCTTGCGGTTGACCAGGAAGTAGCTGTCGCCGCCACCGTCCTTGGCCGCGAGCTTGCGGTGGACGAAGGGAATGTCCGCATCCGCCTGCCCGGTAAACCGGAAGTCGGGCGCGACGCCGATCTGGCCGAGCGCGGCGTCCACATCGGTCGAGGCAATGACGCGGCCCTTGCCGAACCCGGTTATACCGTTGCCGCTCCACAGCTTGCCGGTGAGCGCGTCGAACTCGGCAGTCTTGTCCGCCAGGCTGGGATCGGTTTGGGGCTTCGGTCCGATCACGGTTGCGCCGTCCTCCACCAGAGCCGCCAGCTTGCGCAGCACTGGCAGGGTCATCCGCCGCGAGGTGCCGCCGAGATAGAGCTCCCGGTAGCGGGCGCCGCCCGTGGTGACGAGATCGGCTCCGTCGTTCGAGAGAGCGGTGGTCAGGGCATCGGCGCTCAGGAAATCATAGGCATTGGCGCGCGGCACGTCGGCCACGGGGTGCTTGCGATAGAGTTCGGTCAGCGGCGATTCCTCGCCGTAGAAATAGGCCACGTCGGCCAGGTTGCGGCCCTGCTGAAGCATCAGCGAGTTGCGCGCGAGGTAATCGACCCAGGGCTTCGCCAGGTCGGCCCAGGCCTCGTGGCGGTTGAAGGTCTGGCCGAAGATGTTGAGCGGCAGGCCCGGCGCTGCGTCGAGCGGCTGGTGGACCGAGGTATGGATCACCGGACGGTTGACGCCGAGCACGAAAGCCAGGTCGATCACGCGCTTGAGCGTCGCCGGCGAATCCGTCCACAACGAGCGCGAGGTCAGGGCTTCGAGCGCGACCAGGTTCTGACCGTAGACATGCGCGGTCGAGGCCGCGCCGCGAATGTCGGTCACGTGGTTGAGGTGTGGGCCTTCGCTGCGCGGGTGGGTCCACATCGCGGCCATCGGCACGTCGGAATGGCGCCGCATGGTCATGTCGTCGCCGGGGATCGAGCTGCCGTCTTCCAGCGATTCGCCGTAGACGATCAGGCCGTTCTCGTGCGCCACCTTGGCAACTGTGCCGTAGTGCTCGCTGGCGATCAGATCGGCCAGGGTGCGGCGATAGTCGAACAGGAACTTGTCGCTCTGCGCCCGCGAGCCGACGATCGTGCCGGCCAGGGCCGGCAGCCAGGGCGTAGGATCATAGCCGCGCAGCTTGTGGAACTGAGCGATCATCGCCGGGGTCCAGTTGGCGGTGTTCACCTCGATGCTGTCGGTCACCACCGCGCGGAGGCCGCGCTTGCCGATCAGGTCCGCGCCCGTCGCATCGCGATAGATGCCGAGGTAGTGCTCCATATAGCGACGTACGGCGGGAGCATCGTATTTGTCGACCTCCAGGCCGATCGCTTCGGCCGGCGCGGGATGGTTCGTCATGCCGGTCAGCGAATGGCCGAGCCGCAGCACGCGCCATTGCTGGCCTTTCGGCAGGGCCGGCGGGGTCCAGTCGAGCGTCCCGTCGGCCTGGAGCCGGCCGGTCAGGTTGATCACCTTGGCCGGGTCCACGCCGGGGGTGTCGGCCAAGCCCTGGCTCAGCTTGGAATAGTCAGGCGCCATCTCGAAGGCGGCCTTGGTCTCGAACCGGTCCACCTTGGCTTCGGCCGACAGACGCAGTTCGCCGACGCGCAGCGGCCCGCCCAGCGGTGCCGCCGCGTCACTGGGGACGGCCGGGAAGAGCACGCGGAACTGCTTGGCCGTTACCGGTGCGAAGCTGACGGTTGCCGGAACCGAGGCGGCGGGAACGGCGGCAACCGAGCGCCAGGCCTGGCCGTCATCGCTGGCCTCGAGTTGCGGCAAGGTCGCCGCACCGGCGAACATCGCCGCGTCGCCCGGCATGAATATCGTAGCAGAGCGGATCGTTTGCGGAGCGGCATATTCGAGCGTCAGCGCCGGGACGTCGCCGCGGGTCCGCCGCAGCTGAACCGCACTCATCAGGTTGTCATCGAACAGCGCCGCGCCATCGATCACGGTGCCGTCCTTGCCGCGCACCACCGGCACGACAAGCGCCGGAGTTACGGCCACGGGGAAGGCCAGCACCGCTACGTCGCCGCCGTGCGGCGGGGCGGGGGGGACGTCGCGCATGGAGTTGACGTTGAAGACCTTGTCGATCGTGCCGAACGGCCCGGTCTGCCGCGCGAGGGAGGCGAGCCTGCCGGCGAAGCGGCGTCCGGGCGCGACATCGGTCTGGCTCCAGACCAGCTTTTTCATGGCGTCTTCGGGACTGACCCAGGTGCCTCCGGTTTCCGACCAGCCCGGCGAGGCGGCGACGCCGAGTTCGAGGCCCAGCCGGTCGGCCTCGCTCGCGGCAAAGCGGAAGGCGTCCTTCCACTCCGGGCTCGCGTAGCCGAGGCGGTTCTTGACGACCACCGGGCTGCGCAGGCTGGCGTTGAAGTTCTGCAGCCCGCCGATGCCGACGCGCTTCATCCAGGCGAGATCCTTGGCGATCCCATCCTTGGTGACGTTGCCGTTGACCCAGTGCCACCAGACGCGGGGCCGGGCGCTGCTGGGCGGATCGCGGAACTGGTCTTCGAGCGAAGGTGTTGGCGCGGCGGCATCCTGCGCGGTCGCCGGCAGGGCGCTAAGCGCCGTAGCGGCCGCCAGCAGGCCGCGAAAAAGTGCGTTCAAGGCATCCTCCTGTTGTCCGCTCGTTTCGGCGTGTCGTTATGCGCAAGTCTCAGGCCGGACCGACTCCCAATCCGCGCCGCAGCGCGTCGATCTTCGCGGCATTGAATCGTTTGACGATCGGCACATCCGCCGCGTCGAAGCCGTGGAAGGCGCCGGGGACCACGATCAGCTCGGCGGTCACGCCCGCGGCGTTGAGGCGCTGCGCATAGTCCACGTCCTCATCGTAGAACAGGTCGAGCGAGCCGACGCCGATGAAGGCGGGGGGCAGGCCGGCGAGGTTCGTCGCCCGCGCCGGGGCCGCGGCGGCGGGGACTTTCGGACCGCCGGCCTTCGTGCCCAGGAACATGCTCCAAGCCATGGCGTTGCGCTCGCGCGTCCACAGCAGGCGGCCGATATGGGGCGCGGGGTTGCGGGTAGAGCCGGTGCGGTCGTCGATCATCGGATAGATCAGGCACTGGAAGGCGACCGGCACCTCGCCGCGGTCGTGCGCGACGATCGCCAGGATCGCGGCATGGCCGCCGCCCGCGCTCTCGCCCATCACCGCGATGCGCGCCGGATCGACGCCGAGCTGCTCGGCGTTGCCATGGACCCATTTCAGCGCGGCGGAATTGTCCTCGATCGAACCGGCCCAGGTCGTCTCGGGCGCAAGACGGTAATCGACGCTGACCGCCAGGCAATCGAGCGCCTGACAGATGCCCTGGAGCTCGACCAGGTTCATGCCGGCGTTGCCCATGATGTAGCCGCCGCCGTGCATGTGGAC
The DNA here is from genome assembly GCA_051955585.1 of Novosphingobium sp. Lineage (GTDB taxonomy): Bacteria > Pseudomonadota > Alphaproteobacteria > Sphingomonadales > Sphingomonadaceae > Novosphingobium. The sequence goes on along the minus strand of JBQCGM010000017.1, from coordinate 7,971 downwards.
GATGGCCGGCCGGCGCGCGCCGGGTTTGGCGTTGATGACCTGGACAGTCACGGGCGGCTGGCCGCGTCCGCCGGAGACCTGCCGCTGCTCGATCGCCGGGGCGGCCAGCTTGCGGGGAGCGGTCACGGCCATGCCCTGGCGCATCATCGGCAGGGAAGCCGGGGTGAAGGCCGGCATCATCTTGCCCATCCCGGCGTACTGCCGGGCCTGGGCGCGCAGCTCGGGATGGACGTAGCGGGCGATGTACGCCTCGTCCGAAAGCGCGGCCTGGGCCAGCACGCCTTCGGCGCCGAGGAAGGGAGCAACGATGCCGGCGGCTAGCGCCCCTTGCATGGCCTGGCGCCGGCTCACTCGTTCGATCATCGCTGCTCTCCCCCTCGTTTATCGTTTCCTGACGGGAGGTTAGACGATCCCCGCGCCCAAGCCTACCGCCTTGCGCTCCTGCGTCTTGCGTTCGCGCCAGCGGCTGTCGCGGTAGACCGCCAGGACGTCGATCGCGCCGCCGGCTTCGACCCGCACCTTGGCCAGGATCGGCGCGACGTCGATGTTGTAGGCCCGACGCAGCGCCTGGAAGGCCATCATCGTGTCGTTGGCATCCTGCGCGGCGTGGAGCGCGCCGCGGTCGACGATCAGCGCCTTGGCGAAGCACGCGGTGATCGCCTCGGCCGACGAGAGCATCGATTCGATCGGATCGGTCACGTTGTGCGACTGGTCGATCATGTAGCTCGGATCGAAACCGTCACGCGGATGCTGCTCGGCCTCGACCAGTTCGTTGAACACCAGGAACAGCTGGTGCGGGTTGATCGAGCCCGAATCGAGGTCGTCGTCGCCGTACTTGCTATCGTTGAAGTGGAACCCGCCGAGCTTGCCGAAGCGGTGCAGGCGCGCGACGATCTGCTCGATGTTCACGTTGGGCGCGTGGTGGCCCAGATCGACCAGGCACTTGGCCTTGGGGCCGAGCTCCTGCGCCGCCAGGATCGAGCTGCCCCAGTCCTGGATCACGGTGGAATAGAACGCCGGCTCGAACATCTTATGCTCAAGCAGCATCCGCCAGTCGTCCGGCAGCGCGGCATAGACCTGGGCAGCGGCTTCGAGATAGCGGTCCAGGCTCCGGGTGAAGTCCTGCTGGCCGGGGAAGTTGGTGCCGTCGCCGACCCAGACGGTCAGGTCGGTCGAGCCGAGCTTCCGGCCGATCTCGATGCATTCGATGTTGTGCTCGACGGCCTGCTGGCGGGTCGCTTCGAGGGTCGAGGAGAGCGAGCCGGTGGCATAGGTGTGCGCCTGGCCGGCCTGGTCCTGGAACGTGTTCGAATTGACCGCGTCGAAGCCGAGGCCGAGCGCGGCCGCTTCCTCGCGCAGGGCGCCGTAGTCGCTGACCTTGTCCCAGGGGAAGTGCGGCGAAACGCGCGGGGTGACGCGGCTGAGCTGGTTGATGACCGCGCAGTCCTCGAGCTTCTCGTGGATGTTGGTCGGCTCGCCGGGAATCGGGAACTTGGCGAAGCGCGTGCCGCCGCGCCCCGCGCCCCAGGTCGGCACGGCGACCGAGAAGCCGGCGACGCGGTCCTTGATCGCCTCGATATCGATCCCGGTGCGCTCCAGCTTGCGGCCGAGCGCGGCATAGTCTTCGTCAAGCGCGGAAAGCTCGCGCGAATTGGCCTCGGCGATCAGCTCGGCGGAAAGCGGAAGATTGGTCATTTCAGGTATCCTCTTCCGGTTCTCAGCGCGTGAATGCCTGGACGTTGCCGGCATCGACATTGATCATGTTGCCGGTCGACTTGGCAGAAGCCTCGCTGCCCAGCCAGTAGGCGGCTTCGGCGATGTCCGCCGGCAGCACGTCGCGCTTCAGCATCGAGCGGTTGCGGTAGTGGGCTTCAAGCTCCTCACCGGAGTCGATGTTGTTCGACGCTGCACGCTCCTTGCGCCAGTCGCCATCCCAGATCTTGCTGCCCTTGATGACGGCATCGGGGTTGACGACGTTGACGCGGATGCCTTCCGGCGCGCCTTCGAGCGCCAGGCAGCGCGCGAGATGGTTCGCGGCAGCCTTTGCCGAAGCATAGGCCGAGGCGCCGGCGGCGGCGGCAACCGCGTTCTTCGAGCCGATGAACACGACCGAGGTGCCGCCCTGCGCCTTCATCCGCTTGAGCAGCGGCCAGGCGGCCTTCGCGGTCAGGAAATAGCCCTGGGCGAGCACGTCGTAGTTGCGGTTCCACAGCTCGAGGGTGGTCTGCTCGATCGGCGCCGAGGAGGCGATACCAGCATTGGCGACGAGCACGTCGAGCCCGCCGAATTCGCGTGCGGTGTATTCGAACGCGGCGACGACCTGGGCCTCGTCGGTGACGTCGCAGGCGACGGCGCGGACGACATCCTTACCGAACTGCTTGGCGAAGCCGGCGCGGACTTCCTCGGCGGCGGCGGCATCACGATCGGCCAGCACGACGCAGGCGCCTTCGCGCAGGAAACGCGCCGCAGTCGCCGCGCCAATGCCGCCGGCGCCGCCGGTGACGAGCGCGATCCGGCCGACCATCGGCTTGGGCGCAGGCATGCGTTGGAGCTTGGCCTCTTCGAGCAGCCAATATTCGATGTCGAAGGCTTCCTGTTCGTCGAGCGCGATGTATTCCCCGATGGCCTCGGCGCCGCGCATGACGTTGATGGCGTTGCCGTAGAACTCGCCAGCGAGGCGCGCGGTGGTCTTGTCGGTGGCGAAAGTGATGCGGCCGACGCCGGGCACCAGCACGACGACCGGGTTCGAATCGCGCATTGCGGGCGAGTTGCCACGCTTGCAGCGATCGTAGTAGGCCGCATACATCGCGCGGTAGGCAACGATCTGCTCGGCGAGGTAGGCGTCATCCTGAAGGCGCGCCGGGTCGAGCGTCAGCGGCGCGATCTTGGTGCGCAGGAAGTGATCCGGGCACGAGGTGCCCAGCGCGGCAAGGCGTTCGAACTCCGCCGAGCCGACGAACTCCAGCGCCTCGGCGTCGTCCGAGAAGTGGCCGAGCTTGCGGCGCGCGCCATCCATGAAGCCGCGCAGGCGGGGCATCAGGTCGGCGGCGATCGCCGCGCGATCCGGGTTCGGGGCGACCTTCTGGCCGCCGAAGGCCGGCTTGTCGCCCAGCTTCTCGTTCAGGTACTTGGCCGCATCCGCGATCAGCTCGACGGTGTGCTCGTAGCAAGCCTTGGCGCTGTCGGCCCAGCAGATGATGCCGTGGCCGGCGAGCATGACACCTTCGAGGCCCGGATTTGCCGCGACATGGTCCCGCAGTTGGACGCCCAGGGTGTAGCCTGGGCGCTTCCAAGGCAGCCAGCCGATCTTGCCGCCCCAGATCGCCTTGGTCGCTTCCTCGCCGCCCGAGGAGGCGGCCAGGGCGATGATCGCGTCGGGATGGACGTGATCGACGTGGGCGAAGGGCAGCAGCGAGTGCAGCGGGGTGTCGATCGACGCCGCGCGGCCGTTCAGGTTGAAGGTGCAGTGCGGCAGGTAGCCGACCATCTTGTCGTCGTCGTCGGGACCGCCGTAGTGCTTCTCAAGCCCGAGCAGCTTGCCCTGGTAGAGCGTGGCGAACCCGTCGAGCTTCATCGAGCCGATGTCGCCGCCCGAACCCTTGACCCAAAGCACCTCGACCGCCTCCCCGGTGAGGGGATCGACTTCGGTCAGCTTGGCCGAAGTGTTGCCGCCGCCGAAGTTGGTGACGGTCAGGTCCGAACCGAGCAGGTTGGAGCGATAGAGCAGCAGTTCCGCCGGCGAAAGCTTGGCGGCAACGGCATCATCCCAGCGGCTGGTCGGCACGGCGAAGGGGATGGCGGCGGGGGCGATGAGGGTTTGAGTCGTCATAGGTGCGCTCTAACATTATCCCTTTCCTCGATCAATCGGGTTCGCTAGAGTTCGATCACAAACAATCATTCTTACCGCCGGAGCGGCACAACGGAGAGCATGGGCGCCAAGGGAACTTTCATCGTCGTCGATATCGGCAAGACGCTCAGCAAGGTGACGCTGTGGACGCGGGACGGGCAGATGCTCGACCGGCAGGTGCGGCCGAACGAAGTTGTCGAGGAAGGCGGCCTGCGCCGGCTCGATCTCGCTGGGATCGGGAGCTGGCTGACCGAGGCGCTGCGCGGGTTCGCCGGTCATCCGGTCGAGGCGCTGATCCCGGTCGGGCACGGCGCGGGCGTAGTGGCGATCGACCGGGACGGCTCGGGTCCGGCCTTCGCCCCGCTCGACTATGAACAGGTGATTCCGCCCGAGGTCATGGTCGATTACCGCGCCCAGCGCGACGCCTTCGCGGTCACCGGTTCACCAGCGCTGCCCGACGGCCTGAACTTCGGTAGCCAGCTGTTCTGGCTCGACCGGCTCTACCCGGCTGAGATGGCCCGCTGCACCTTGGTCCCCTGGGCGCAATATTGGGCTTGGTTCCTGTCCGGCGCGGCTGTCAGCGAAGTGACCAGTCTCGGCTGTCATTCCGACCTCTGGGCGCCCGCCGAGGAGCGCTTCTCGCCCTTGGCCGAGCGGATGGGTTGGGCCGAGCGGTTTGCTCCGGTAGTCAAGGCCGGGGATGCGATCGGCACGCTCCGCCCGGACCTGGCCGAGCGTACCGGACTGCCGGCGACCGCGCGGGTTCTCGCGGGCCTGCATGATTCCAACGCCGCCTTGCTCGCGGCGCGTGGCTTTTCGGAGATCGCCCGCAACGAGGCGACGATCCTTTCCAGCGGTACCTGGTTCATCGCGATGCGCCTGGCGGCGGAGGCCGTGGCGGTGGCCGACCTGGCCGAGGATCGCGACACGCTGGTCAACGTCGATGCCTATGGCAATCCGGTGCCCTCGGCCCGGTTCATGGGTGGGCGCGAGATCGAGACGGTGATCCAGTTCGATACCCGCCGGGTCGACATCAAGCCCGACCAGCCGGCCTTGCTGGCGGCGGTGCCCGAACTGCTCGAACTCGGCGCCATGCTCCTGCCAACCCTGGCCCCGGGTTTTGGACCCTTTGCGTCGTCGCGGGCCGAATGGATCGGTCTGCCCAGCGATTGGGACGAGGACTGGTACGCGCGCCGGGCCGCGGTCTGCCTCTATGCGGCCCTGGTCGCCGACGTGTCGCTCGACCTGATCGGCAGCAAGGAGCGCATCTTGGTCGAAGGTCGCTTCGCCGAGGCCGAGGTTTTCGTCCGCGCGCTCGCCGCGTTGCGGCCGGATACCAAGATCTTCACCGCCAACGCCCACAATGACGTCTCGTTCGGCGCGCTGCGGCTGATAAACCCAGCGCTTGCCCCGCAAGGCGAACTGGTTCAGGTCCAGCCGTTGGACGGGGATCTGGCCGGCTATCGCGCCCGCTGGCGCTCTTTGGTCGAGGTACCGGCATGATCACCGCTTCGGTCGCCGATTTCCGCGAAGCCGCCAAGCGCAAGCTGCCGCGCTTCCTGTTCGAATATATCGACGGCGGGTCTTATGCCGAGGCGACGCTGCGGCGGAACGTCTCCGACCTTGCCGACATCGCGCTGCGGCAACGGGTGCTGCGCGACGTCTCCCAGATCGACCTTTCGGCGGACCTGTTCGGCCAGCGGCAGGCGCTGCCCGTAGCGCTGGCGCCGATCGGCCTTGCCGGTCTCAACGCCCGCCGCGGCGAGCGCCAGGCGGTCCGCGCGGCGGAGAAGGCCGGCATCCCCTTCACCCTCTCGACCGTGGGTGCCTGTCCGCTCGGCGAGGTTGCCGATGCCGCGTCCAAGCCGTTCTGGTTCCAGCTCTACATGATCCGCGACCGAGCCTTCATGCGCGATCTGATGTCGCAGGCGGTCGAGGCGAAGTGCTCAGCGCTGGTCTTTACCGTCGACATGCCGGTGCCGGGCAGCCGCTACCGGGACTATCACACGGGCCTGGCCGGCAGCGGTGGGCTCAAGGGCGCGTTGTGGCGCTTCGGCCAGGCCGCGCTGAAGCCCGCTTGGGCTTGGGACGTCGGCATCCACGGCCGCCCCCACACGCTGGGCAATGTCGCCCCCGTGCTCAAGGGTAAGACCGGGATCGAGGACTTCTTCGCCTGGATGCGCAACAACTTCGATCCCTCGATCAACTGGCGCGACCTCGACTTCATCCGCTCGGAATGGAAGGGTCCGCTGATCATCAAGGGCATCCTCGACGCCGAGGACGCGCGCGAAGCCGCAGAGCTCGGCGCCGACGGCATCGTCGTTTCCAACCACGGCGGGCGCCAGCTCGACGGCGTGCTGTCGAGCGCCAGGGCGCTGCCGCCGATTGCCGACGCGGTGGGTGACCGGCTGACGATCTTGGCCGACGGGGGGGTCCGCTCGGGCCTGGACGTGGTGCGGATGCTCGCGCTCGGCGCCAAGGGCGTGCTGGTCGGGCGGGCCTGGGCCTATGCCTTGGCGGCGAACGGCGAGGCCGGGATCACAAAGATGCTCGGCATCATCGAGGCGGAAATGCGGATCGCGATGGCGCTCACCGGCACCACGCGGATCCAGGACATCGACAGAACGATACTTGCGGGAGGGACTACGGCATGAGCCACACCGACGACATGAGCACCGGCGAACACTGGCGCAACACGATCCTGGCGGGCCTCGCCAACTATATCGATGCCGGCTCGATCGTTGCCGGGTCGGTCGCGCTGGGCTTCTGCAAAACCATCTACGGCCTGTCGGACGACTTCATCGGCCTGATCGGCGCGTTCAGCGCCAACGCGATCTCCGCCGGTATCGGCGCGCTGATCGGCGGCTGGCTGTGCGACCGCTTCGGGCGCAAGAAGATCTACCAGTACGACATGCTGTTCTACGCCTTTGGCATGCTGTTCCTGGTCTTCGCCGCAGCGCCGTGGATGATCATCGCCGGCTTCCTGCTGGTCGGCCTGGCGGTCGGCGCGGACATTCCTGCCTCCTGGTCGCTGATTGCCGAGCAGGCGCCCGACAAGAAGCGCGGGGCCCATAGCGGCGTCGCCCAGGTGCTCTGGTACCTCGGCCCGGTCGTGGTCCTGCTCGCGGCCTATTTCCTGCGGCCCTACGGCATCGACGGGGTACGCTTGCTGTTCGGCCACCTCGCCGTTCTGGCGGTGGCCCTGACCTTCCTGCGTTCGCGCATGCGCGAATCGCAACGGTGGGAAGAAAGCCAGGCGCAGCAGGAGGGTAGCGGTTTCAACTGGGGCGAACTGTTCAGCGCGCGCTACGTCCAGTCGATGTTCTACCTGATCGCGATGTACGGCCTGTGGAACCTCTGGGCCGGCTACAACGGTTTCTTCACGCCCTACCTGATCGAGCAGAACAACCTGCCGCAATGGGCCGAGACCGTGCTGCCCGCCAGCTATTTCGGGGTCGGCATCCTCTCGATCCTGACGATCTTCATGACCCTGTCGGACAAGGTCAACCAGCGTACGCTGTTCGGCATCTCGGCCGCGCTGCACGTCGCTGGCATGGCTATGCTGGCGGTCTTCGGCTTCAAGCTGGAGATCGTGATTGCCCACATCGTGATCATGGGCATCGCCGGCGGCTTCGGCGCGCAGAGCTTCTTCCAGCTGTGGAGCGCCGAACTATTCCCGACCGCGATCCGGTCGAGTGCGCAAGGCGTGACCTTCGCCGTCGTCCGGGTCGGCCTCGGCATCTGGAGCTTGGCGGTTCCCTCGCTGGCGTCGAACGACTTCACGACGCTGGCTTGGATCCTCACGGGCTTCCTTGTCGCGAGCGGCGTGATCGGCTTTATCTGGGCACCGCGCAACGAGGGCAAGTCGCTCGAGCAGCTCGAGGCCGAGCGGCGCGCGTAACAAGGGGTAGCTGACGGGCATGCACGCCGAGGAACGAGAACGCCTGATCCTGCAGGCGATGCAGGCGACAGGCTTCGTCAGCTATCGCGACCTGGAAAGCCGCCTGTCAGCTTCGCCCGCCACGATCCGGCGCGATCTGGCCCGACTCGAGGAAGCCGGGCCGATCGCGCGGGTCCCCGGTGGAGCGAAGCTGCGCGGGGAGAGTCGCGGCGCTTCCCAGCCC
>JBQCGM010000016.1:0-25783 GCA_051955585.1 Novosphingobium sp. | reverse complement strand
GCGAAAACAACCCCCCCCGGGCCCCCCCGGGCCACGCGGGGGGTGCGGGGCGCGGTTCGCGCTTTCACCGCCGACTCGCCCCCCGGGGTTCCCCCCGGGGTCCCACTGCCTTCCGCGCAGCCTAGCCGGCAAGAAAATCGTAGAGGTCATTCCACTCAGGGTTGGCCTTTTCGATCAGTTCAAACTTCCACTCCCTTCGCCAGCGCTTGATCCGCTTTTCGTGCGCAATGCAGTCCTCGATCGTCTCGCCGCGCTCTGCCCATACCAATCGGCGCAGGCCGTAGCGGGCGCAGAAATCCGAACCGGTTCCGTCGCGGTGCTGGAAAATCCGTTGGGCGAGGTGCGCGGTGACGCCGACGTACATCGTGCCGCGATAGACATCGGCCATGATGTAGACCCAGCCGCCACGTTGTTCCTGATCCATGTGCCGAGCACAAAGGAAGTGGGACCCCGGGTCAAGCCCGGGGTGACGGATATTGGTGGTGGCATGGCACAGATGGATTGAGACTGGACCTAAAGCTCTCCTACCCCCCCGAAAACGCAATCTCGCTGGCCTATTGCGGCGCGCATCGCCATGTGGCGCTCATGGAAAATTCGCCTAGCCCACGCGGGTCGGCCCACTCCGTTGGGACCGTCTATCTGGTCGGCGCCGGTCCCGGCGATCCCGACCTGCTGACCGTGCGAGCCGCGCGGCTGATCGCGGCGGCCAAGGTGATCGTCCATGACGGGCTGGTCGATCCGGCGATCCTGGCGCTGGCGCACCCCGCCGCGCTCCTCATTTCCGTAGCCAAGCAGCGCTCGCGCCACACGATGCGGCAGGAGGAGATCAACGCGCTGCTCGTCCGCACCGCGCTGGCTGGGAACGGCGTCGTGCGACTCAAGGGCGGCGATCCGTTCATCTTCGGGCGCGGCGGCGAGGAGGCCGAGGCCTGCCGCGCCGCCGGGGTCCCGGTTCAGGTCGTGCCCGGCATCAGCGCCGCCATTGGCGCTTCCGCCGCCGCGCAGATCCCCCTCACCCACCGCGCTTCGGCTTCGATCGTCTCGTTCGTCGCCGGGCAGTGCAAGGGGCTGACCGAGCAGGACTGGTCGGGCCTTGCCGGCAAGGGCCGCACCCTGGTGATCTACATGGGCGTCGCCACTGCCGAGGCGATCGCCGAAAAGCTGATGGCCGACGGGCTCGCGCCCGACGTGCCGGTCGCTGTCATCGAGAACGCCACGCGGGCCGATATGCGGGTGCTGCGCGGGCCGCTGGCGGGGCTGCCCGGCCTCATCAGCGACAACCGGGTCAAAAGCCCGGCGCTCATCGTCATCGGCGAAGTCACCGCCGAGCACAGGGAACAGGAACTGCGCGCAATCGCGCTGGAGGGAACACAGTGAAGATTCTTACGGCGAATGACCTGAGGACCGGGGCGGTCGTCTGGTGGGACGGCACCGGGTGGTCGCACCAGGTCAACGAAGCCGCCGACGTCGGCGATCACGGCGCGGAGATCGGCGCGCGCGAATATGCGGCGCAGCGCGTGGTCGACGTCAACGTGATCGAGGGCGAGGTCACTTCCGAAGGCGTTCGCCCGGCCCACATCAAGGACCGCATTCGCGCCCTCGGCCCCACCGTCCGCCCCGACCTGACCCTCAAGCCCGCCGATCCGGCCGCGCTCAACTGGGTGATCTGAGATGTACAAGTACGACAGCTACGACCAGGCGATGGTCGACACCCGCGTCGAGGAATTCCGCGACCAGACCCGCCGCCGCCTGGAAGGCACCCTGGCGGAGGAGAACTTCCGCCCGCTGCGCCTGCAGAACGGGCTCTACCTCCAGCTGCACGCCTACATGCTGCGCGTCGCCGTGCCCTATGGCACGCTGAATTCGGCGCAGATGCGCGTGCTCGGCGACATCGCGGACAAGTACGACCGCGGCTACGGCCACTTCACCACCCGCCAGAACATCCAGTACAACTGGATCAAGCTGGAGGAAGCGCCCGACATCCTGGCCGACCTGGCCAAGGTCGAGATGCACGCCATCCAGACCAGCGGCAACTGCATCCGCAACATCAGCTCCGACCAGTACGCCGGCGCCGCCAAGGACGAGCTGATCGACCCGCGCCCCTATGCCGAGCTGCTGCGCCAGTGGTCGAGCTTCCACCCCGAGTTCCTGCACCTGCCGCGCAAGTTCAAGATCGCCGTGATCGCGTCGAAGATCGACCGCGCGGCGATGCGCCTGCACGACATCGGCATCGAGATCGTCAGGAATGACGCGGGCGAGATCGGCGCGGCCTTCTACGTCGGCGGCGGCATGGGCCGCACCCCGATGATCGCGCCGCTGATCCGCGAGTTCGTGCCGCTGGACCAGCTGATCACCTATTCCGAGGCCTGCCTGCGGGTCTACAACCGCTACGGCCGGCGCGACAACAAGTACAAGGCGCGGATCAAGATCCTGGTCCACGAACTGGGCAAGGACGAGTATGCGCGCCAGGTCGAGGAAGAATTTGCCCACCTGCTGACTCAGGGCATCGAGCCGCCGATCGCCGAGCTCGAGCGGATCGTGCCCTACTTCGCCGATCCGGCCTTCGATCCGGAGGCATCGGACGAGCTCGACCTGTCCGATCCCGACTTCGCGGTCTGGGTCAAGGCCAACACCGTGCCCCACAAGACCAAGGGCTACACGATCGCCGTGGTCAGCCTGAAGCCGGTCGGCGGCATCCCGGGCGACGCCAGTGCCGACCAGATCCGCCTGATGGCCGACCTGGCCAAGGACTATTCCTTCGACGAGCTGCGCGTCACCCACGCCCAGAACATCGTCTTCCCGCACGTGAAGAAGTCGGACCTCTACGCGCTGTGGCAAAAGCTCGATGCGGCGGGGCTCTCGACCGCCAATCTGAATTCGATCGGCGACATCATCGCCTGCCCCGGCCTCGACTATTGCAGCCTGGCCAATGCCCGCTCGATCCCCGTCGCGCAGAAGATCTCCGCGCGCTTCGCGCCGAAGCAGGAGCAGCTCGGCGAGCTCAAGCTCAAGATCTCGGGTTGCATCAACGCCTGCGGACACCACCACGCCGGCCACATCGGCATCCTCGGCGTCGACCGGAAGGGCACGGAGAACTACCAGCTCCTGCTCGGCGGCAGCGAGGGCGCGGACACCTCGCTCGGCACGATCACCGGCCCGGGCTTTTCGGAGGACGGCATCGTCGATGCCATCGAGAAGGCGACCGACGTCTACCTGACCAACAAGCAGGGCGAGGAACGCTTCCTCGACACCTACCGCCGCATCGGCATGGCCCCGTTCAAGGAAGCTATTTATGGTTGAGACGCAGTACCGCTTCCGCACCGACGAGCCGGTCGCCGATCCCGCCGTCACGGTGGATTCGTTCGGTGAGCAGACAAACGCCGCCGCCGTCCGCATCGAGCCGGGCGACGACGCGCGCGAGCTGCTGCCCTATCTGGACCGCCTGCGCCTGGTCGAAGTGAACTTCCCCAGCTTCGGCGACGGGCGCGGCTACAGCTCGGCCCGTATCCTGCGCGAAGCGGGCTATACCGGCGAGCTTCGCGCGGTTGGCGCGGTCTTCGTCGATCAGCTCAGCCACCTCCGCCGCTGCGGCTTCGATAGCTTCGCGCCCGAGCATCCGCTCGACCCCGCCGACGCCGAAAACGCCTTCAACCGCTGGCCGGACGTCTACCAGGCAACTGGAGACGGCCGCCCCGCCATCTGGGCCAAACGCCATGGAACTGCTGAAAGTGCCTGAATCCTCCCGCGTGCGGGACGTAATCGATACGGGACCTCGCTTCACCGAGGCCGATGCATTGCGCCTGAACCAGATGTTCCGCGGGGCGACGACGAAGGAGATGCTCCGCGTCGTCCTGAACGAGGGGCTGGCCGGCGACGTCGCCGTGGTCTCCAGCTTCGGCGCCGAGAGCGCGGTGCTGCTGCACATGATCGCCGAGGTCGCGCCCCGGACGCCAGTGCTTTTCCTTGAGACCGGCAAGCACTTCCCCGAGACGCTGGCCTATCGCGATCTGCTGGCCGAGCGGCTGGGCCTCAACGTCATCAACCTGACGCCGGACGCCGAGACGCTGGCCAAGAAAGACGAGACCGGCCTGCGGTGGTCCTACGATCCCGACGGCTGCTGCGAAATCCGCAAGGTGATCCCGCTGGCCAAGGCGATGGCCGGCTACGATGCCTCGATCACCGGCCGCAAGGGCTTCCAGTCCGCGACGCGGGCCGGCCTGCCGCGCTTCGAGCTCGATCGCAGCGACGAACAGGGTCGCCTGAAGATCAACCCGCTGGCCGACTGGAGCGCCGAGGACCTGGCGCACTATTTCGAGAAGCACGACCTGCCGGCGCACCCGCTGGTCGCCGAAGGCTATCCCTCGATCGGCTGCTCGCCCTGCACCACCAAGGTCGCCGAGGGCGAGGACCCGCGTTCGGGCCGCTGGAAGGGCTGGGACAAGACCGAATGCGGCATCCACGTGCCGCTGACCCCGGAAGGCGACCTGCCGCCGGACTACGACCCGGTGTTCTGATCCGGCAATCCTCCCCGCCGCTTGCGGGGAGGATCTTCGCCTCATTGCCCCCCGAAGCCGCCGCCCATCATTCGCTGCATCATCTGCGCGCGGAATTCATCGCGTTCGGCCTTGGTCAGTTTGCCGTCATGGTTGGCGTCCTGCTGCTCGAAGCGGGCGACCTGCGCGGCGACGAAGGCTGCCTTGTCCTGCAGACCAGCCGCGGCGCCGCCAGGTCCGCGGCCCCCGCCAGGTCCGCCCCGACCGGCGAAGCCCGCCCGGCGTTCCTCCACCGTCAAGGAGCCGTCGTGGTTGGTATCGAGCTGATCGAAGCGCGCCGCCGCCTGGGCCTCGACCTCGGCACGGCCGACCGTGGCGTCGCCATAGGGATCGGGCGGAGGGCCGCCTTGCGCGAGGGCGCTGGTGGACAAGGTGACGGCGGCAATCGTCCCGAGAAACGTGGTCGTTTTCATGGTTCGCTCTTTCACTTGCGCGGCGCAGATCCCGCCGCCTCTCTCCCAGCCGCGCATGGGCTACTGCGCGTAACCTGTCTGGCAGATGTATCGACCTCATGGATTTTTCGGTTCGCCTCGGGCAACACCGGTGCATGGACCGATCGGCGCGCAGCAAGCTCAACCTCGAGGATGGCGGCTTCATCGCCCTGGTCCTCATCGTCACCCTCGCCTTCGCCTGGCTGCTGACGCCCTATTTCGGCGCGATCCTGTGGGGCGTAGTGGTCGCGATCCTGTTTTCGCCGCTCTATCGGCGGCTGACGATCAGGTTCAAGGGACGGCAGAACGTCGCAGCCCTGGCTACCCTGCTGGTCATCCTGCTGCTGGTGATCCTGCCTTCGCTGTTCGTAGCCGCCAGCCTGGTCCAGGAGGCGGCCGACCTCTACACCCGCCTGCGTTCCGGCCAGATCGACCTCGCGGCGATGTTCCAACAGATGCACGACGCGCTGCCGCAATGGGGCCAGAACGTGCTCGACCGCTACGGCCTGACCGATCTCGAAGGCGCGCGCGACCGGTTGGGCGAGATGCTCGGCGCCGGCCTGAACTCGATCGCCGCGCGGGCGCTCACCTTCGGCCAGGGCGCCTTGAACTTCGTCGCGGCGCTGGGCGTCATGCTGTACCTGACCTATTTCCTGATCCGCGACGGCCGCCAGCTCAATCGCCAGATCGGCGAGCGCGTGCCCTTGCGCCCCGACATCCGCGACAAGCTGATCGAGCATTTCGTCGTCGTGGTCCGCGCAACGATGAAAGGCACGGTGGTCGTTGCCATCGTCCAGGGCGTGCTCGGCGGGGTGATCTTCTGGGCGCTGGGGATCGAAGGCGCGCTGCTGTGGGGCGTGCTGATGGGCTTCTTCTCGCTGGTGCCCGCGGTCGGCACGGCGATCGTCTGGGTGCCGATTGCGGCCTATCTTTTGCTGACCGGCGCGGTGTGGGAGGGGGCGATCCTCGTCGGCTGCGGGATATTGGTGATCGGCATGGTCGACAACGTCCTGCGTCCGATCCTGGTCGGCAACGATACCCGCATGCCCGACTTCGTGATCCTGATCGCGACCCTGGCCGGGCTGGAACTGTTCGGCCTCAACGGCTTCATCATCGGACCCGTCATCGCCGCGCTGTTCATCGCGGTATGGAAAAGCGTGGGCGAGAACCCCGAGGCGCTGGGCGAGGCCTAGCTCGGGATCGTCATTGCGAGCGGCCCTTCGACTGCCTTGCAGGCGCTCAGGATAAACTGCCGCTTCGCGGCAGCCGCGCGGCAATCCAAAGCCAAGCGCGCGGCGCCCTGGATTGCCGCGCTACGCTCGCAATGACGAGGTTTTGCGGGGCAGATTGCTCACCACGATCCCGGCCAGGATCAGCGCTATGCCCAGGAAGTGGAAGCCAAGCAGCGGCTCGTTCAGCAGGGCCGCCGCGAGCAGCGCGCCGAGCAGCGGCATCAGCGTGATCGCCTGCCCCGCCCGGCCCGCGCCGAGATCGGCCACCGCAGCATTGTAGAGCCCATAGGCCAAGGCCGAGGGTAGCAGCGCGACATAGGCCATGGAACCCAGCGCCAGCGGCCCCCAGACGATCCGCTCGCCATGCTGCCATTCGTGTGCCGCAAGCGGAGCCATGGTCAGGGCGGCTATGGCGAAGGTCGCGATCAGAAAGCTCAGTGGGTGAACCTCTGGCCGCAGCTTGAGCAGGCTGGTGTAGAGCGACCAGGCAAGGACGGCAGCGAGCACCAGCAACTCGCCCGTGCCGAAGGTCAAGCCGAGCAACGTGTCCGGGAGCCCGCGGGTGATGATAGTGAGGACACCGAGCGTCGAGACCGTCACCCCCAGCACCTGGCGTCGTGTCGACGGAACGGCGAAGATAACCCGGTCGAACAGCAGGACCAGCGCGGGAATCGCGGCCTGGAGCAACAGGGCGTTGGTCGCAGTGGTATGGTGCAGGCCCGAATAGAGCAGTCCGTTGAAGGCCGCGACGCCGACCAGAGCCAGGACCGATACGCCCCTCCAATGCCGGCGCAGCGCTGCCGCGTCGCCCTTGAGATGCCGCCAGGCGAAGGGCAGGACTATCAGCAGCGCGCCGACCCAGCGCACGAAGGCCAGGGTAAACGGGGGTACGTCGTCCCGCACCGCGCGGCCGACGATCGAATTGCCCGCCCAGAGCAGCATGACCACAGCCAGCGTCCCGAAAGACAGCCACTGGTGCCGCGCCCCGGAGCTCAGAGCCATCCGGCTTCGCGGTACCATTGGGCCGTCGCCCGCAAGCCCGAGCGCGTGTCGACCTTGGGCCGCCACAGCGATAGCGGGGGGCGGCGGCCGTGGCTGACCACCCAGTCGGGATGTGACATGTAGCCGACCCGGTCGAGCGTCAGCTTGGCCTTGGCGCCGCGCAGGGCGGTGTCGGCCTTGGCCGCCCATTCGAGCGCCTTGGGCGAGAGTCCGATCACCTTGGGCCGCCGGCCGACCGCCTGGCCGATCGCCGCGGCGAGCTCATGATGTTCCCAGCCACCGGTGTGGCCGTCGTCGGGCTCGAACAGCTTGTGGGTCACAGCCTCCCCGCCCGGGATCAGCGCCAAGAGCAGGCGGCAGAGATCCTGCACGTGGATCATCGAGGCCCGGCCCGTCTTGGGCATCGGCACCATGCCCCATTTGGCGGCGCGGAACAGCTCGAACATGGCATCGTCGCGCGGGCCGTAGATCGCCGGGGGCCGGACGATCGTCCAATCGAGGCCAGAGGCTCGGACCAGCTTCTCGGCCCGCGCCTTGGAGGCCCCGTAGGACGACAGGCCGGGCTCGCGCGCCGAGAGCGAGGAGACAAAGACGAAGCGCGGCACGCCGGCCTTCAGCGCGGCCTCGATCACCGCCATGGTCCCGGCAACGTTGCTCGCCTCGAACTCGGCCGGATGGGTGGCGGTGGTCAGGCCGGCGATGTGGATCACCGCCTCGGTCCGGCGGACCAGGCGGCCCAGCGCCTTGGGATTGAGCAGGTCGCCCGCGTACCACGAGACGCCCTTGCGATCGCCCTGGGGCTTGCGGGCGAGCGCCTGGACTTCGATGCCTTGCGTTTCGGCGAGGTCGAGCAAGGTCTGCCCGACGAATCCGGTGCCCCCGGTAACGGCAATAGTCATAGCAGGACGAGTTGATCGCGGTGGACTATGGCCGCGCGGGGCTCGTAACCGAGCAGCGCGGCGTGTTCGTTCGAGTGCCGGCCCCGGAGCGCGGCGCATTCGGCGGCGTCATACTCGGCCAGGCCGTGCGCCAGCGTCGTCCCCGCTTCATCGCGGATGGCGATGGCATCGCCGCGCTGGAAGGCCCCATCGACCGCGGTGACGCCCTTGGCGAGCAGGCTCGAGCCGCCCTTCAGCGCCTTGGCAGCGCCTGCATCCACCACCAGCGTACCCTTCAGCCGCAGCCGCCCACCGAGCCAGGCCTTGCGCGCACGGGCCTTGCGGCGGGGCAGGAACAGCGTGCCGATGCCCTGCTCGGTGACGCGGGCGACGGGCGCCGTGGGCGTCCCGTTGGCGATGACCAGGGCGATTCCCGCCAGCTCGGCGATCTCGGCGGCCTGGAGCTTGGAGGTCATGCCGCCCGAGCCCATTCCCGACGCGCTCTCGCCCGTCGCCATCGCATGGATTTCCGCAGTCACGCCCTTCACCACCGGCAGCAGCTTCGCCGCCGGATCGGCGGGGTTGCGGTCGTAGAGGCCGTCGACGTCGGACAGCAACAGCACCGCGCTGGCCCGAGCCGCCTGCGCGACGCGCGCGGCCAGGCGGTCGTTGTCGCCGAAGCGGATCTCCTCGGTCGCCACGCTGTCGTTCTCGTTGATCACCGGCACGGCGCCGGCGTCGAGCAGGCGGGTCAGCGTGGCCGTGGCGTTGAGATAGCGGCGGCGGTCCTCGAGGTCTTCCAGCGTCAGCAGCAGCTGCGCGGCGGTGAGGCCGTGCCGGCCGAGCAGTTCGGCCCAAAGTCCCGAAAGCGCGATCTGGCCGACCGCCGCCGAGGCCTGGGCATCGGCGAGGCTCCCGCGCCCGCCCTTGGCCAGGCCGAGCGTCGCCGCGCCGAGCGCGATCGAGCCGGAGGACACGACGATCACGTCCTGCCCCCGCCCCCGGGCGGCGGCGATCTCCGCCACCAGGCCCTCGATCCATTCCCGGCGCAGGCCCTGCTTGCCGACCAGCAGCGACGAGCCGACCTTGACCACCAGCCGGGGGCAGGCGGCCTTGTCGGCGAGGTCGGAGAGGCTGGCGATCGGCATCGGGGCGGACTTAGCGGGAGACTGTCACAAATTGAACCAGTTTAAGCCCGTAATTTAGAGCGGCGACCAGGTCCGGTCCTCGTCTTCCTCGCGTTCGCCTTCGGGGCGCTCGGTCACGGTGGCGGCAGGGAGGTGCTCGATCACCGCGTCGAGCAGCTTTTCGAGCCCCTTGCCGGTCGCTCCGGAGATCGGGAAGACGCGGTCTGCACCGGCAGCCTTCAATTCCTTGGTGAAGGCCTTGACCAGCTCGGCATCGGCCAGGTCGATCTTGTTGAGCGCGATCAGGCGCGGCTTCTCCTCCAGTCCGCCGCCATAGGCCTCGAGCTCCTCCTCGACGATCTCCAGCGCTTCGGCCGGATCGGTCCCATTGATGTCGATCAGGTGGATCAGCACGCGGCAGCGCTCGATATGGCCAAGGAAGCGGTCGCCCACCCCCGCCCCTTCGGCGGCGCCCGCGATCAGCCCGGGAATGTCGGCCAGGACGAATTCGCGGTTGCGATGCCGCACCACGCCGAGCTGCGGGCGCAGCGTGGTGAAGGCATAATCGCCGACCTTGGCCTTGGTGTTCGAGATCTGGTTGATGAAGGTCGACTTGCCGGCATTGGGCAAGCCGACGAGCCCGACGTCGGCCAGCAGCTTGAGCCGCAGCCAGACCCACATCTCCTCGGCGGGCATGCCGGGCTGATGCTGGCGCGGGGCACGGTTGGTCGAGGTCTTGTAGCTGGCGTTGCCGCGCCCGCCCATGCCGCCCTCGAGCATGACCACGCGCTGCCCCGCCTCGGTCAGGTCGGCCAGGATCGTCTCCTGGTCGTCGTCGATGATCTGGGTGCCGATCGGAACCTTGATAACGAGGTCGGGCGCGCTCGCTCCGGTGCGGTTCTGGCCCGAGCCGCCGCCGCCGCGCCTGGCCTTGAAGTGCTGGGTATAGCGGAAGTCGATCAGCGTATTGAGCCCGGGCATGGCCTCGAACACGATGTCCCCGCCCTTCCCGCCGTTGCCGCCATCGGGCCCGCCGTATTCGACGTATTTCTCCCGCCGGAAGCTGACCGCCCCCGGGCCACCGGCCCCGGAGCGGATGTAGATCTTAGCCTGGTCGAGGAAATGCATGGGGTTTGTCTAGCGGCTTGTGGGACGAATGTCCCGCGTGGCGTTGAGCTACGCTCCCCTCCGGGACGACAGGCTCAGGCTGAGCGGGTGTGGGGTGATCCGGCTTTCGGGAATTGGCTCAGGGAGAGCCGAAAATGGTGAGTTTCGAGAACCGGCGCGCAGCGTACTTCAGTACGTGAGCACCGGAAGCGGAGAAAATCGCCATTTGCAGGCCGCCCTGGGGCAATTCCCGAAAGCCGGGGCACTGGTGGAGCCGAGGGGGATCGAACCCCTGACCTCGTCATTGCGAACGACGCGCTCTCCCATCTGAGCTACGGCCCCGTTCCAGTGCATGTTCGGACGGCTGACACCGTCCGGAGAGCGGGCCTCTTAGCGAAGAGACTCCGCCCGCGAAAGAGCAAAGTTGGCCCTGGCGCGATTACTTTCCGGCGGCGACCGGACCGTAGGAGATCGCCGGAACGGCACCCGCCGTAGCAGCCGGGGCCACGCTCGGAAGCGTGGCGGTCGTCGGCACGGCCGGCCGGGGCGCATAGCGGGCGTCCCAATTGGCGGCGTCGATGCGGTATTGCTCGTAGGCGCGGAAGAAGGCCTCGAACACCTGCTCCAGCTTGGGCAGCTCGGTGGCGCTGAAAGCCGAGAGATTGGCCGGCGGGACCAGCTGGGCCTCGCGGCTCATGGTCAGTGCGGCATCGCAGAACGGGCGCAGCGTCACCGGATTGGCGAAGTAGTTGTAGACCTGCGTCATATAGGCCTCCCGCGGGCGAATGAAGGCCGCGCCATGCTTGGCCTTGAACTCGCTGTCGACGCCGCGGTTGGCACTCTGCAGCGCCTTGGCGTGCTTCTTGAGGAAGGCCCGGTAGCCGACGACGATCTCGCCGTGTTCGGGCCGCAGGCAGTTGAGCGCCGCGACGTTGTAGGCCGAACGGAAGTTCCACAGCGTCTGGGTTGCGCTGAGATGCGCGTTGACCGTGTTGCGCACGCCGTCGGGGCCGAGCGGGGGGATCACCATGTTGGCGGGGGCGCCGATCGGCGGATAGGGCCGCGGCGGGATCACTACCGGGGGGGCGATCGGCGGCGGGGGCAGGACGACGGCGACGGGCTTCTTCCCCCCGCCGCAACCCGACAGCAAGGTCGCCGCGAAGGCGGCGGCGAGACCGCCGGAAACGAATTTATTGGCAAATCGCATGTGGCACCCGTCCTGTCGTAGGTCAGCGCGCCGGACCTCGCCATCGCGCACTCTCTCCATCACGTGGTCATATTAACCACATCCGACGGACAAGAAAATGCCCGGCGCGACGAACCGCGCCGGGCACATTTCGAGCCGTCCTGAAAGGCTTAGCGGCGGTCGCCGAGAAGCTGCAGCAGGAAGGTGAACATGTTGATGAAATCGAGATAGAGCGACAGCGCCCCCATCACGACCGCCTTGCCGGCGAACTCGGTGCCGGCGAGATAATGGTATTCCTGCTTCAACCGCTGGGTGTCGTAGGCGGTAAGGCCCGCGAAGATCAGCACGCCGAGGATCGAGACCGCGAGGGCCAGGGTGTTCGACTGCAGGAAGATGTTGATGACCATCGCGATCAGGATGCCGATCACGCCCATGATCAGGAACGAGCCGAAGCCCGACAGATCCTTCTTCGTGGTGTAGCCCACCAGGCTCAGGCCAGCGAATGCCCCGGCCGTGGCGAAGAAGGTCGAGGCGATCGAGGGACCGGTGTAGACCAGGAAGATCGACGAGAGCGACAGGCCCATCGCGACGCTGAACAGCCAGAACAGCAGCTGGAGCGTCGAGGTCTTCATCTTGTTGACGCCGAAGCTCATCGCGAAGACGAAGCCGAGCGGCGCCAGCGCGATGATCCAGCGCAGCGGGGTGACCATGACCTGCTGGGCGAGGCCCGAACTGGCGAAGAGCAGGGCGACGATGCCCGAAAGCAACACGCCCGAGGCCATGTAGTTGTAGATCGAAAGCATGTGGCGGCGCAGACCGGCATCGGTCCGCGTGCCGACGGTGGTGCCATTCAAGCTCGGGGACGCGCCGAAGCCCGTCCGGGGCTGAGGGTCGTTCCAGTTGGCCATTGTGACAATAACTCCATAGGCGCCGCCAAAAGCGGTGGCGTTATCGGGAATATCGGGGGGAACGGCCCGGGATTCAAGCGAAACCGGACTCTGCCGTTTGTGTCAAAGTGTTGCCGAATTCAGCGTGCCGCCGCGGCCATCTCCGCGCTGCGGTCGGCGGCGGCCTTGAGCGTTGCCTCGGCCAGGCGCAGGATCGCCGCATCGGCGTCGAGCACCTTGAGTCCGGCCTCGGTCGTCCCCCCCGGGCTGGCGACGCGACGCGCCAGCTCGCCCGGCCCATGCGGCGAGGCGGCCGCCAGCGCCGCGGCACCTTCGACCGTCGCCAGGGCGAGCCGGTCGGCCTGGGCGCGGTCCAGCCCGAGCGCCGCGGCTCCCGCGGCCAGTGCGTCGATGAAGCGATAGACGAAGGCCGGGCCCGAACCGGCGAGCGCAGTGACAAGATCGAACTGCGTCTCGGAGGCCAGCCATTCCGGCTGGCCCAGCGGCTGCATCAGCACGGTTACCGCCTGCTGGCCACCCTCGTCCAGGCCTTGCGAAAACAGCGCAACCGGCGACTTGCCGATCGCCGCGGCCAGGTTCGGCATGATCCGCACCAGTCCCTTCGCCGCGGGGAAGCGCGCAGCCAGGCTGGCCAGTTCGACTCCGGCAAGGATCGAGAGCAGAACGGTGCCTTCGCCCGCCAGCACGGCTAGCCGCGGCGCGACGTCGCCGAGCAGCTGCGGCTTCACCCCGAGCATGATCGCGTCGAACTTGCCCTCGGGCAATTCGCGCAGCAGTTCGACCCCGGCAGGCGCCTCGGCCAACAGCGGATCGACCACGGCGAACCGCTCGGGCGCGATCCCGCCGGCCAGCCACCCGGCGAGCATGGCGCCACCCATGTTGCCGCAGCCGACGATGAGGATCTTTTCGAGAGCCATTTTATCAACCTTCGTCATTCCCGCGTTAGTGCTTCGCACTACCCGGACGCCCATCAAGCCTCGCCCTGGGCATCGACCAGGGCACTGGCCAGCGCCTCGGCGGGGCTCTTGTCGCCCCAAAGGATGAACTGGAAGGCTGGATAGAACCGGTCGCACTCCTCGACCGCCGCCTCGACCGCCGTCTGCGCCTGGTCGATCGACAACAAGCCGTCGTCGCCGAGCATGAAGCCGTGGCGGTAGAGCAGGACCCCGCCGTTCGACCAGACGTCGAAATGGCCGATCCAGAGCTGCTCGTTGATCAGGGCCAGCACCTCGAACATCGCCAGCCGCTTATCGTCGGGCACGCGGATGTCAGGCAGGCAGAGCAGCTGGAGGACGTGGTCCTCGTGGCGCCAGATGCCGCGAATCTGATAATTGGCCCAGGATCCCTGGACCTCGGTGGTTATCTCGTCCTCGGCGACGAATTCGTACGGCCAGCCCCGCGCCTCGAACAGGGCCGCAAGCATGTCGACAGGGGCAGCGTCCTCTTGCCGTTCGCCGTCGCGCGGGTCGGTTCTCATGCCCCAAATTCCATTGTGCGATCCATTATCCCTGGTGACCTGGCGTGGGTGCCTTGTGCGAGGCCGCGGAGACAATGGAGCGGTTCTTCTGGCCTGCGCAAAACTCGACAAGCCTGTTCACAAGGTGTGGAAAAGGCCGGGAGAGCGGTCATCGCCTCTACTTGGCGACGGGCAGCGCGTCGACGATCTGGCCCGCCGGACTGGTCCACAGGAACGCTCCATCGACATCGGCGCGGCGCAACTGCGCAAGGAAGGCATTGGCCGCCGCCTCGGTCTCGAACGGACCGGTCAGCAGGCGGTTGGTCTGGCCCCAGGCGGTGACATAGGGCTTGCGGGCGCGGAACACCGCCGCATCGTCCTTGGCCATCCTGCGCCAGTCGAAGCCCAGCGCCTGCTTGTTGCGGCCCGTCGCGACCTGGACCCATATGCGGCTGGGATGGGCCGGCACGGCCGGCTTGGCCGCGGCCGGCCGGGGCGGCGCGACCCGGCGGATGTCGACCGCGCCGGGCGCCGGGGCAATGCTGGCGGCCGGCCGCGCGAAATCGCCGAAGGCGTCGGCCATGCTGAGTGCGCGCGGCGCTGGCGTGGCGGGGCGTGGGCTTGGCGCGGCTGCGACCGGAGGCGGCGTCGACCGAGGCAAGAGCGGCGCGGCCTGCATCGGCTGGACGGTCCGGGCATCGGCGAGCGCGACCGGTGGTCCGACCGGTGCTGGTGAGGATGCCACCGAAGCGCCGGGTGCCAGAGCGAATCCTGGCCCCGCCGGCGCAGTCGACGAAACGCCGGGCGTCGCGGCGAGCGGCGCGGACACCGGTCTCGCCGCAGCGGCAGATGCCGCAGCAAGGCGGCTCGGCGCAAGCGTGCTCGGCGGCGGCGGCGTGGTCGACACGGCGACGACAGGCTCCGGCGGACGCACGCGTTCCGGCGGGCGCGCGCGCGTTTCGCGGGCCTGGCGCTCCTGCTCGCGCCGTTCCTGCCGCGAGGGACGCTCAGCCTGAGGGGCGCTCTTGGCGCGGGTAGCGGCAGCCGGGCCTAACGGTTGGCCAGAGGGGATCAAGCCGGCATCGGCCCCGGTCGCGGCACGGCGCGGGATCGGCGGCGAATACTGCGCGATCCGCGGATCATCGCGGCCGATCTCCGCGGCGCGGGGAAAATGGCCGAGGTTGGCCGCGGCAGCCTGCTGCGCGCGGGTCAGCTGGCGCATGTACCGCAGGTAAGGCGCAATGCCGCCGGCCAGGTCGGGCGGCATGGTCGCGCTGGCGATCGACACGGCCTGGGCCTCATCGCCCAGGATCGCAAGACTGAAGGCCCGGGTGCGCCACGCGCTCTTGTCCTGGCGCGCCATCAGGGGGCTCAACGCCGCTTCCGAAGCCCGCCGGTCTCCCGAAATCGCCAGGCTCAGCGCGAGCCGGCGGATAGCCTCGTCGTTGTTCGGCCCGGCGAGCCGATAATACCGTTGTGCGGTGGCATTGTCCCCGACCAGATCATAGGCCAGGCCGCGGTCGGCCAGCTGTGCGGACGAAAGCGGCCCGGCGCGCTCGGCGTCGTTGAACAGGCTGATCGCGGTGTAGGGATCCTCGTTGCGGAGGTGGGCTCCGGCCAGCCCGCCGGCGGCGCGCGGATCGCCCGGCGCGACCTGAGTAGCGCGGGTGAAGAACCCGATCGCGGCATCGGTGTCGTTCATGTCCAGCGCGGCGTTGCCGGCATCGATCAGGGCATTGGCATCGCGGGGATTGGCCGCGACCCGCGCCAAGGCGGTATTGAGCGCCCGGCTTTCCCCATTCGGAAGCGGCTGCACCACGGGTTGGGCCGAGGAGGTCGAGACAAATCCCAGCCCGAGCGCCAGGGCACCGATGACCAAACGATTGAAGGTAACGACCCGAGGCATGCGACCTGTCCCAACAAAGCCGGCGACCATCCTGCAATGCGCATGACGAACCGGCGGCCGGTTGGAGCCGGCCCCTCCCCAGCACTGCGCCCCGCAAGCTTAATCCAGCCGGAACGAACGCAAGGCCCCCACCCTGCGTCCGCCAATCGGCCTTACTGGTTGTTCTGCCGCCCCAGGAAACGCGGGATGCTGATCGAGCCGCCGTCCGAGGAATCGTCCTCTGTATCCTCGGCCTGCGTCGGCCGACCGCGCGATAGATTGGCCATGCGCTCGAACAGGGTGTTGCCCGATGGCGCACCGCCCGCGCCGCCACCGCCGCCGAGGCTGTCGCCCGAGACCAAGGGACGCTTGCGCGTCACCAGCGGCGAAGTGAAGCTCTCGTCGTTCTGGTTGAGACGGCTGGCATCGAGCAACAGCTCGTCGCCACCCGGCCCCGCGTTGTCCCCTTCGACCTGTTCCGCGGGCGAAACGAATTCCTCGCCAAGGTCGAGCGGGGCAGCCAGCGAAGCCGCGGCGGCGATTCCGGCATCGGCTTCCTCGGCAGTTTCGGGCTCACCCTCGTCGCTCCATTCCGCAGCGTCGCCCAGGTCGAGCGGCTCGGCCGTTTCGGGCTGATATTCCTCAGCCTCGTAGGCGACCGGCTGCGGCGCCGGAGCGGGGACTTCGCGCTCGAACAGCGGTTCGGGAGCAGGCACGGTGAGCGAGGGACGCGCCGGGCCGCGGGCGGCGCCAAGGCTGAGCGGACGGGCGGCTTCGACCGCCTGCTGCTCGGTCTGCTCGATGCCGGTGGCGACCACCGAGACGCGGATCTTGCCCTGGAGGTCGGGATTGAAGGCCGAGCCCCAGATGATGTTGGCGTTGGGATCCACCAGTTCGCGGATGTGGTTCGCGGCCTCGTCGACCTCGAGCAGCTTCATGTCGTCGCCGCCGATGATCGAGATGATCACGCCCTTGGCGCCCTGCATCGACACGCCGTCGAGCAGCGGGTTCGCGATCGCCTTCTCCGCGGCCTCCAGCGCACGGTTCTCGCCCGAGCCCTCGCCCGTGCCCATCATCGCCTTGCCCATCTCGGCCATGACCGAGCGGACGTCGGCGAAGTCGAGGTTGATCAGGCCCGGCATGACCATCAGGTCGGTGATCGAGCGGACGCCCTGCTGCAGCACCTCGTCGGCGAGGGCGAAGGCCTCCTTGAAGGTGGTCTCGGCCTTGGCGACCAGGAACAGGTTCTGGTTGGGGATGACGATCAGGGTGTCGACGTGCTTCTGCAGCTCCTCGATGCCCGAATCCGCCGAACGCATGCGGCGGGTACCCTCGAACAGGAAGGGCTTGGTCACGACGCCGACGGTCAGCACCCCCTTGTCGCGCGCGGCCTTGGCGATGACCGGCGCGGCGCCCGTGCCGGTGCCGCCGCCCATGCCCGCGGCGATGAAGCACATGTGCACGCCGTCGAGCGCGCGCTCGATCTCGGCGGCGGTTTCCTCCGCCGCGGCGCGGCCGACCTCGGGCCGCGAGCCGGCGCCCAGGCCCTGGGTGATCTCGGGCCCCAGCTGGATGCGGTGCTCGGCGATCGAGTTGTTGAGCGCCTGGGCATCGGTGTTCGCGACGATGAAGTCGACGCCCTCGATCTCCGCCTCGATCATGTTGGCGATGGCGTTGCCACCCGCGCCGCCCACGCCGATCACGGTGATGCGGGGACGGAGTTCCTCGACTGCCGGCGGGCCGATATTGATGCTCATTGCGTTCTCCTTGCGGGCAGGCTGCAGCCCTGCCCCCATTTGCCTGGATTTTGACACGTTTCGACTGCGCGACGCAAAGCGCCGTTAACCCTTGTCCACAACCGATTTCGCGCGAATGTCATATCAGAAGTAGGTCCTCAGCGCGTGCCACAGCCGTCGAAGCTGGCTCATCGACGTGAGCTTGGTGACCGATTGGGTCGCCGGCGCGACCGCTCGGATGTCGACCGGATCGGCCGTGGCATAGAGCACCAGGCCGGCGAGCGTCGAGAAACCGGGGGTCGCATGGGCCTCGGCCAGGCCGCGCATGGCGATCGGCTTGCCGATGCGAACCGGGCGGCCGAGCGCGCTCTGGGCGAAGTCGGCAAGCCCCGCGAGCTCCGCCCCCCCGCCGGTGAAGACCAGCTGCTGGCCAACCGCGCCGGTGAAACCCATGCCCTTCAGTGCGCGGTTGATCTCTTCCATCAGCCGGCCGAGCTGGCCGGTGATCACCCCGATCAGCTCGGCGCGGGGAATGCGGTTCTTGTCGTCGGCGTGGCGGGCGTGGCTACCCGCGCCGTCGTCGTTGGGACCGCCGACCGGGATCATCTCGCGGTGGTCGGCCGGGCTGGCGATGGCCGAGCCGTTGACGCATTTCAGTCGTTCGGCCTGAAAGCGCTTGATCCCGAAGGCCGAGGCGATCGCATCGGTGATGTCGCCCGAGCCCATCGGGATCGAGGTCAGCCCCAGCAGCATGCCGCCGGCATAGACCGCGACGTTGGTCACCTGGGCGCCGAATTCGACCAGGGCCACGCCTAGCTCGCGCTCCTCGGGCGTCAGGCAGGCGTGGCCCGAGGCGATCGGCGCGCCGACCACCGCTTCCACTTCCAAGTGTGCGTTCTGCACCGCCTCGGTGATGTTGCGCACGGGGGCTCCGTCGGCGAGCATGACGTGGATGTCGACGCCGAGCCGCTCGGCATGGAGCCCCCGCGGATCGGGCACGCCGTGGGCCCCGTCGAGCGTGTAATGCGCCGGCTGGGCGTGGAGCACCATCCGCCCGTCGGGCTGGATCACGTCGCGCCCGGCGTGGAGCAGGTGGTCGATGTCGTCCTGCTCGATCCGCCGCCCGCCGATGTCGACCTCGACTTGGGCGATCTGGCTGGCGAGCCCGGCGCCCGAGCAGCCGATCCACACCCGCGAGATCGAGGTGTTGGCCATCTGCTCGGCCCGCTCGACTGCGTCGCGCACCGCATAGGTCGCAGCGGCCATGTCGGTGACGTAGCCGCGCTTGATCCCCTGCGCCGCGCGGTGGCCCGAACCGAGCACGACCAGTTCGCCGGTCTCCGACAGGCCCGCGATCATCGCCGAAACGCGGAACGAGCCGATATTGACGGCGCCGAACAGCCGGGTGATGCGCGGCGCGGGCATCAGTCCTTCTCCTCCGCCTTGGCCTTCGGCTTGGCTTCGGCCTTCTTTTCGGCAACCTTGGCAGCGGCGCTTGCGGTCTTGGCGGCAGCCTCGTCGGCGGCGCGGCCGGGGACGCGCAGGTAGATGCGGTCGGTCGCGCGCATGTCGAAGGCGGCAACCCGGCCGCCGAGCAGGCGGTTGGCCCCGTCGAGCCGGGCGAAGGACATCAGCGCATTGGCCGAGGGCTTGGCGCCTTCCGGCAGGGCGAGCACCTGGCCCGTGCGGAAGGTCAGGTTCCAGCGGCGATTGCCGACCCATTCGGCCTCGCGGACCTGCGGTTTGAGCGCGGGCGCGGCCTCGAGCAGGGCGCCCAGCCCCTCGACCTGCTGGCCCGCGCCGAGGCCCGAGAGCACCAGCTTCCCCTTGGCCCGCGCCGGAGTGACCGTTTCCAGTTCGCGCCCGGTCGCGTCGATCAGCACCAGCTTGTCGGCCTTGCGCAGCACCGCGTGCGGCGTGCGCTCGACGATGTCGACCACCAGCGTATCGGGCAGCTGGCGCGAGACGCGGGCATCCTGGACCCAGGAGAGCTGCAGCAGCTCCTCACGCAGGGCATGGATGTCGACCAGCGGCATGGCCTGGTCCTTCTCGGCCAGGACCCGCTCGTAGACCTTGAGCTCGTTGAGGTGCTTGACCCCGCGGACGTCGACGCGGCGGACCTCGAAGCCCGCGCCGCCCGCCAGCGTCGCGAGCTGGGCCTGGGCCATGGCCGGGACCCCCGCCAGGCTCGCGACCACCCAGGCGAGCACCACCGCGCCGCCGAGGATAACCGCCAGAAACACGCGGTGCAGCGTTTCCTCGCCGAAGGGAATCCAGCTCATCACCGCGTCGAGCACCGAGCCGGTCCTGGCCTTGGCAGCCTTGACCTTGCGCTCCTTGCCGTGAGCAGCGGCGACCTTGCGCATGTTCGGCGCCTTGCGGCGGATGGTCTGGCTCATGCGGATTTCCCCCTTTCCGCTGCGTCGGCAAGTGCCTCGGCGATGATCGCCTCGACCAGTTCGCCGTATTCCATGCCCAGGTGGCGGGCCTGCTCGGGTACCAGGCTGAGCGGCGTCATGCCCGGCTGGGTGTTGACCTCGAGCAGGAACAGGCCGTCGACACCCTGCGTGTCGTCCCAGCGGAAATCAGAACGGCTCGTGCCACGGCAACCCAGGATCTGATGCGCGCGCAGCGCCAGGTCCTTGCAGGCCTCGGCGATCTCGTCAGGAATTTCGGCCGGGCAGACGTGCTCGGTCAGGCCGTCGGTATATTTGGAATCGAAGTCGTAGAAGCCGCTCTTGGGCTTGAGCTCGGTGACCATCAGCGCCTTTCCGGCGAGGACGGCAGTGGTCAGCTCCTTGCCGCGGATGAACGGCTCGGCCAGCAGGCGGTCGAACTCCTGCCAAGGCCCCTTGGCTTCGGGCGAGATCGGGTTGCCGTAGTTGCCCTCGGCGGTGACGATGGCGACGCCAACCGAGGAGCCCTCGTTGACCGGCTTCAGCACATAGGGCCGCGCCAAGGGATCGCGCCGATAGAGCTCGGCAGTCTCTACGATCCGCCCGCCGGGCATCGGGATGCCGTGCGGGACCAGCGCCTGCTTGGTCAGTTCCTTGTCGATCGCGATCACCGAAGTGGCGAGGCCCGAATGCGTATAGGTCAGGCCCATCAGGTCCATCATGCCCTGGACCGTGCCGTCCTCGCCGGGGGTGCCGTGAAGCGCATTGAACACGACGTCGGCCTTGGCCTCGGCGAGCCTGGCGGCGACGTCGCGGCCCATGTCGATCCGCGTGACCCTGTGCCCGCGCGCCTCCAGCGCATCGGCCACGCCGGCGCCACTCATCAAGCTGACCGGCCGCTCGCTGGACCAGCCGCCCATCAGGACCGCGACATGAAGCTTACCAAGGCTCACTTGTTACCTACCCTCTGAATTTCCCACTCGAGATCCACGCCGGACTGTTCCTTGACCCGGCGCCGTACCTCGTCGCCCAGCCCTTCGATGTCGGCGCTGGTCGCATTACCGGTGTTGATCAGGAAGTTCGTGTGCTTCTCGCTGACTTGTGCACCGCCCAACGCGAAACCGCGGCACCCCGCCGCATCCACCAGCGCCCAAGCCTTGTGGCCTTCCGGATTCTTGAACGTCGAGCCGCCGGTCTTGCTGCGCAGCGGCTGCGAGGCCTCGCGGCTGGCGGAGATGCGGTCCATCTCGGCCTGGATCGCTTGCGGTTCGCCCGCAACGCCCTTGAACCGCGCCGCGACGACGATCGCGCCTTCGGGCAGGTCGGAATGGCGGTAGGTATAGCCGAGCTCGGCTACCGGCAGCGTCACCAGCTCGCCCGAACGCAGGACCACGTCGCAATCGACCAGGATATCCTTGACCTCGCCGCCGTACGCGCCGCCGTTCATCCGCACGAAGCCGCCGACCGTGCCGGGGATCGAGCGGAGGAATTCGAGGCCGGCGATGGCACTGTCGCGCGCGGTCGAAGAGACGAGGATGCCCGAAGCCCCACCCCCGCAGTTCAGCGTCACTTCGTCGACGCGGCTCACTTGGGCGAAGGCCTTGCCGAGCCGAACCACCACGCCGGAAACGCCGCCGTCGCGGACGATCAGGTTGGAGCCGAGGCCCAGCGCCATGACCGGGGTCTGCGGATCGAGCCCGCGGAGCAAATCCTGCAGGTCGGCCAGGTCCTTGGGCTCGAACAGCCACTCCGCCGCCCCGCCGGCCTTGAACCAGACCAGCGGCGCAAGCGGAGCGTTGGCGGTGAGCTTGCCCCGGACCGAAGGCAGGGTGTCCACCATCATGCGGCCACCTTGCGCGCCGCGATCGCATCCGCCAGGCCGGCTGCCCACTTGGTGATGTCGCCGGCGCCGAGGCAGACGACCATGTCGCCCGGCTGCGCGGTTTCGGCCAGGACGTCGGCCAGGGCGTCGGGCCCCGCGATCACCTGGGCCGAGCGGTGCCCGCGCTCCTTCATGCCGGCGACCATGGCCTCCGAATCCACACCGGGGATCGGCTGCTCGCCCGCCGGATAGACCGGCGCGGCATAGACGATATCGGCATCGTTGAAGGCCGAGGAGAAGTCCGCGAGGTGATCGCGCAGGCGGGTGAAGCGGTGGGGCTGGACCACGGCGATCACCCTGCCCCCAGACCCTCCCTTGGGCACGCCTTCACGCGCGGCGGCGAGGACCGCGCGGATCTCGACCGGGTGGTGGCCGTAATCGTCGATCACGGTGACGCCGTCCACTTCGCCGACCTTGGTGAAGCGCCGCTTCACCCCGGTGAACTTGGCGAAACCGCCCTGGATGCACTGGTCGGAGCAGCCCATCTCGACCGCGACGGCCACGGCGGCGAGCGCGTTCTGGACGTTGTGGCGGCCCGGCATTGGCAGCTCGATGCCTTCGATACGCCGAAACGTGCCGTCGCGCTGCCGCAGCGCGACATCGAAGCGGTTGCCGCCGGGAATCGGGGTAACGTTCTCGCCGCGCACGTCGGCCCGGGCCGAAAAGCCGTAGGTCACGACGCGGCGGTCGCGGACCTTGGCGATCACCGCCTGGACCTCGGGATGGTCGATGCACAGCACGGCGGCGCCGTAGAACGGCACGTTCTCGATGAATTCGACGAAGGCATCCTTGACCGCGTCGAACGAGCCGTAGTGGTCCAGGTGCTCGGGATCGATATTGGTGACGACCGCGATGGTCCCGTCGAGCCGCAGGAACGAGCCGTCGCTCTCGTCGGCCTCGACCACCATCCAGTCGCTGGCGCCGAGCCGGGCGTTGGAGCCGTAGGAGTTGATGATCCCGCCGTTGATCACGGTCGGATCGACCCCGCCGGCATCGAGAAGCGCGGCGACCATCGAGGTCGTGGTGGTCTTGCCGTGGGTGCCGGCCACGGCGACGGTGTTCTTGAGCCGCATCAGCTCGGCCAGCATCTCGGCGCGGCGGACGACGGGGATGCGATTCTCCAGCGCGGCGGCGACCTCGGGGTTGTCGCGCTTCACCGCGGTCGAGGTGACGACCACCGCCGCCTGGCCCACGTTCTCGGCGGCATGGCCGATGGCGACGCGGATGCCGCGCTGGCGCAGGCCTTCCACGACATAGCCCTCGGCGATGTCGGAGCCCTGCACGTCGTAGCCGAGGTTCTTCATGACCTCAGCGATGCCGGACATGCCGATACCGCCGATGCCGACGAAGTGGATCGTCCCGATCTCGGTGCCGACGCCCTTCACCAGAAGTTCCTCCCCATTTTGCGAAGCCAAATGGGGAGGTGGCAGGCCGCAGGCCTGACGGAGGGGTTGGCTACCCCTCCACCACCAGCTTCGCTGGCGGTCCCCCTCCCCATTTGTCCTTCGGAAAAATGGGGAGGATCGAAGAAGGAAGACAGCATCACGCCCCGCCCTCCGCGGCCAGAGCGCCCTGCCCTTGCGCCGAGACGCCTTGCGCGACGCGGATCACGTCCATCAGCGGCGCACCGCCGAAGCTTTCGACGAGGTCGGCCAGGTCGCTTACCGCGTTCGGATGCCCGCAGTTCCATGCCGCATGGGCCGCGTTGGCCAGGGTATCGGGGCCCTGGGCGATGGCCTGAATCTGCTTGGCGAGCTCCACGGCGGTAAACTTCTCCTGGCGGATCGAACGGGCGCCGCCCGACGCGGCCATCTCGCGGGCATTGGCGGCCTGGTGGTCGTCGGTCGCGATCGGCAGCGGCACCAGGATCGCCGGGCGGCCCACGGCGGTCAGCTCGGCGATGGTCGAGGCCCCGGCGCGGCCGATGAACAGGTGCGCGTCGGCTAGGCGGGCGGCCATGTCCTCGAAATAGGTGCCGAGCTCGGCCGGAATGTCATGGCTGGCATAACGGGCGCGGACCGCTTCGAGATCTTCGGGGCGGCACTGCTGGGTGACCTGCAGCCGCGTGCGCAGCGCGGGCTGGAGCATGGCCAGGCCGTCGGGCACGACTTCGGACAGCACCTTGGCGCCCTGGCTGCCGCCGGTGACGAGCACGCGCAACAGTCCGTCGGCGGTGAAGGCCGGGAACGGCTGGTCGCGCAGCGCGAGCACCTCCTCCCGCACGGGATTGCCGACGAGGTGGACCTTGGGCGCCAGCTTGTCGGCCAGGCGATCGACCTTGCCGTAGGCGGTGGCGATGGCGTTGACCCGGCCGGCCAGGAGCCGGTTAACCCGGCCCAGCACGGCGTTCTGTTCGTGGATCACCGTGGGGATGCCCGCCGAGGTGGCGGCGAGCAAGGCAGGGAGCGCCGGATAGCCGCCGAAGCCGACCACCGCGCTCGGCTGGAAGCTGTCGAACAGGCGCAAGGCCATCGAGCGGCCTTCGACGATCGCCTTGAAGGCCTTGAGCCACGACAGCGGATTCTTGCCTTGGAAGCGCCCGGCCGGAAGCACATGGGCGGTCAGGGCTTCGGGCTTGCCCGGGATCTGCGCGCCGCGCGCGTCGGTGATCAGCGCGACATGGTGGCCGCGCTTCTCCAGTTCCACGGCGAGCGCGAAGGCGGGGATCAGGTGGCCCCCGGTGCCGCCCGCGGCAAGGACGTAGTGACGGGTCACGGCACTCACTTCAGCGCCTCCAGTTCGCGCAGGGTGAAAGGATCGCGCTTGAGGAAGGGATTGCGCCGGGTGATCGCCAGCAGGAACCCGACGCCGAGGCACAGCGCGATGGTCGAGGAACCCCCGTAGGAGATCAGCGGCAGGGTCATGCCCTTCGATGGGAACAGTTGCAGGTTCACCAGGATGTTGATGAAAGCCTGCCCGCCAAGCTGGGCGATCAGCCCGCTGGCGGCGAGCACCGTGAACAGGTCGTCCTCGTCGACCAGGCGGAGCAGGACGCGCACGATCAGGGCCAGGTAGACCAGCACCACCACGGCGCAGACCAGCAGGCCGAACTCTTCGCCGATCACCGAGAAGATGTAGTCGGTATGCGCCTCGGGCAGGCCGAGCTTGCGCGTGCCGAGCCACAGGCCCGAACCGGTCCAGCCGCCGGAGAGCAGAGTCCGCTCGGCAAGATCGACCTGGTCGAAGGCCGTGCCGCCGCCGAGGAACGCGTCGATGCGGTGGCGGGCTTTGTCGTAGAACATATAGGCCAGGACGATTAGTCCGACGCCGCCCACGCCCGCCGCCGCGATCCGTTTCACCGGCAGTCCGGAGAGCAGGACGAGAACGAACCACACCCCGCCGAACAGGATCGTCGAGCCGAAGTCCGGCTGGGCCATGAGCAGCACGGCCACGAGCGCCATCATCCCGGTCGCCACGGCGATCACGGGCAGCTTGGGGTCGCGGACCTTCCACGAGAGAATCCAGGCAAGAGCGATGGCGAAGGCAGGCTTGAGGAACTCGCTGGGCTGGAGCGAGATGCCCAGGTTCAGCCAGCGCCGCGCGCCGTTGACCTCGCTGCCGATCACCGGGACCAGCATCAGGCCGACCAGCATCGCCGCGCCGAGCAGGATGCCGGCACGCCGCGCCAGGTCCTTGGGCAGGAACGAGGCGCCGATCATCGTGATCAGGCCGAGGATCTGCCAGCGGACATGGAGGACGAAGAAGTGCAGGTCGTCGAGCTTGGTCGCCGCGGTCGAGAGGCGGCGGGCCGAGGCCGGGGAAGCGGCGGCGACCGCGATCGTGCCGATGGCCATCAGCGTCAGGACGAGCGCGAGGAGCACCCGGTCGATCTCGCGCCACCAAATGCCGAACTCGGCGCGGCGGCCGCGGCGCAATTGCAGGCTGGTGCCGGTACGAAGCGATCCGGGAACATAGGGCGGATTGCTGGCCATCAGGCGGTTCCTTCCGGCTCGGGCGCCTTGTCTTCGGTCAGGGCTTCGACGATCTGGCGGAAGGCATCGCCC
>JBQCGM010000015.1:0-17932 GCA_051955585.1 Novosphingobium sp. | reverse complement strand
TGGCGCCGAAGCGTTAGGCGGCCCCGGCCATGAATTTCCGCAACATCTCCGCCTGGTCGATCCGCAACCCGGTGGTGCCGATCGTGCTGTTCATCGGATTGGTGATCGTCGGGATCATCAGCTTCATCCGGATGGACATCCAGCAGCAGCCCGACATCGAGTTCCCGCTGGCGATCGTCCAGATCAGCCAACCTGGCGCGGCCCCGACCGAGATCGAGAACCAGATCACCCAGCGGGTCGAGGCGGCGGTGCGATCGATCGCCGGCGTTTCCTCGATAAGTTCGACCGCGTCGGAAGGCTCCAGCCAGACGATGATCGAATTCCAGATCGGCGAGGACATCAATCAGGCCGTCAACGAGGTGAAGAACGCGGTCGACCGGATCCGCGGGGAACTGCCGGATGGCATCCTCGAGCCGCAGATCTACAAGGCCAACACTTCGTCCGAGCCGATCGCCTACTTCGCGGTCGAGACCGAGGACATGACCCTCGAGCAGCTGTCGTGGTTCATCGACGATACCGTCGCCAAGCGGTTGCTGGCGGTCAAGGGCATGGCGGCCGTATCGCGCAGCGGCGGGGTCAACCGCGAGATCCTGGTCACGCTCGATCCGGCCAAGATCCAGGCGATGGGAGTTACCGCGGCCCAGGTCAACTCGGCGCTGCGCATGGCCAACGTCAACTCCGGCGGCGGCCGGGCCGAGGTCGGCGGCACGCGCCAGTCGGTCCGCGTGATCGGCAATGCCAAGACCGCCTACGAGTTGGCCCAGACCAACATCCCGCTGGGGAACGGCCTGACTGCCCGGCTCGGCGACATCGCCCAGGTCAGCGACAGCTACGGCGAGATCACCAACAAGGGCAAGTTCAACGGCAAGCCGGTCGCGGTGTTCGGCATGAGCCGCGCCCGCGGCGAATCCGACGTGCGGGTCTACGACGATGCCCTGGCCGAAATGAAGAAGCTGGAGGCCGAGAATCCCGGGGTCCGCTTCCGCCAAATCTACACCACGGTCAAATATACCAAGGATCAATACGACAGTTCGATGGCGGCGATGGTCGAAGGCGCGATCCTGGCGGTGATCGTGGTCTTCTTCTTCCTGCGCGATTGGCGCGCGACGGTGATCTCCGCGATCGCGATTCCCTTGTCGGCGGTCCCGACTTTCTGGTTCATGGATCTGCTCGGCTTTTCTCTCAGTTCGCAGTCGCTGCTGGCGCTGGGCCTGGTTGCGGGTGTGTTGGTCGACGACGCGATCGTCGAGATCGAGAACATCGTCCGGCACATGCGCATGGGCAAGACCGCCTACCAGGCCTCGATCGACGCGGCCGACGAGATCGGCCTGGCGGTGGTGGCGACGACCTTCTCGATCGTCGCGGTGTTCCTGCCGGTCGGCCTGATGCCGGGCGTCTCGGGCGAATTCTTCAAGGCGTTCGGCCTGACAGTCGTCGCCTCGGTACTGATGAGCCTGCTCGTGGCGCGGATGATCACGCCCATGGTCGCGGCCTATTTTCTTCAGGCGCACGGTCATGCCGAGCATGGCGGCGGGCCGTGGATGGATCGCTATCTGAAGGTGCTGCACTGGTCGCTGGACACGTCGAAAGCCCGCGCCTTCCGCGATGCCCGGCGTAGGTCCGACGGCCGAGTGCCGCTCGTCGCCCGGCTAGGGGCTCGCTTGCGGGACCATCGCGTATGGATGATCGGCGTCGCGCTGGGCGCGCTGGCGCTGACCGGGGTGATGGGCTCGTTCATGCCGCAGGAGTTCTTCCCCAGCCAGGACTCCGATACCAGCACCGTGGTGATCGAAATGGTTCCGGGCACCACCCTGGCCCAGACCGAGGCCGTGGCCGACCGAGTGCGCGGCATCGTAGCCGCCAAGCCGGACGTGGCCGACGTCTACGAGAACATCCAGGAAGGCAATGCCCGCGTCCGCGTCATGCTGCGCGAGGACCGCAAGAAGACCAGCGGCCAGATCGAGAACGAGCTTACTCCCCAACTCCAGGCGATTCCCGACGCGCGGATCACCATCCAGTCGGAGCAGAACCAGCAGGGCGGCGGCACGGGACGGCCGATCTCGATCATGCTGTCGGGCTCGGACCCGGCCCTGCTCGAGCAGACCGCAGCCACGCTGGTCGAGCAGATGAAGGGCGTGAAGCAGATCGTCGCCCCGCGGATCAGCGCCGACATGCGGCGGCCCGAAGTGATCGTAAAGCCGCGGCTCGACCTCGCCGCGAGCCTGGGCGTCTCGACCCAGGCGCTCAGCCAGGCGATCCGCATCGCGACGATCGGCGAGATCGACCAGAACGCCGCACGCTTCTCGCTGGCCGACCGGCAGGTGCCGATCCGCGTCCGCATGCCCGAGGAGGCGCGCCGCGACCTGGCCAACATCGCCAACCTGCCCGTGCCGACGACCACCGGCGGCTCGGTCCCGCTGTCGCGCGTGGCTGAAATCAGCTTCGGGTCGGGCCCCACGACGATCCAGCGCTACAACCAGTCGCGGCGCATATTCATTGGCGCGGACCTGGCGCCTGGCGTGGTCAAGAGCGAGGCGACGAAGGCGATCGACGCGCTGCCGATCATGCGAGGCCTGCCCAAGGGCGTCAGCAACACCCCGTTCGGTGCCGATGCCTGGCAGGGCGAGATGCTCGACAACCTGGCGTTGGCGGTTCCGGCGGGAATCCTGCTGGTCCTTGCCGTCCTGGTCTTGCTCTACCACCGGGTGATCTCGCCACTGGTCAACATGGGCTCGCTGTTCCTGGCCCCGTTCGGCGGGCTCCTGGCGCTGCTGATCACCGGGCAGGCGCTCTCGATGCCGGTGTTCATCGGCATTCTCATGCTGTTCGGTATCGTCGCCAAGAATTCGATCCTGCTGATCGACTTCGCCATCGAGGAGATGGCGGCCGGTAAGAGCCAGTTCGACGCGATCATCGAGGCCGGGCACAAGCGCGCGCAGCCGATCGTGATGACCACGGTCGCAATGACGGCGGGCATGATCCCGACCGCGATCTCGATCTCGGGCGACGGCGCCTGGCGCGCGCCGATGGGCACCGTGGTGATTGGCGGCTTGGTCGTCTCGACCGCGCTGACCCTGCTGATCGTGCCCGCTGCCTTCAGCCTGGCCGACGGGCTGGAGAAGCGCCTCGGCCCAGCGCTGCGTCGGCGGTTCCTGACCTATAGGCCGGGCGATGCGAAAGCGGTTGGGGGGGAACAGGACGGCGCGGCGCCCGTTCCCGCCGAGTGAGCGCCGCATCTACTTCCCGAGCCCCGGCGCTCGACCGTGCCGCACGGATGCGCCGGACGGCGACTGGCCTGCTGGTGCTGATGGCCGTGCTGTTCCTCGTTTCGCGCGAACTGGCGAAGCATCATCCCGCGTGGGGCTGGCTCCTGGCCTTCTCGGAAGCGGCGATGGTCGGCGGCCTGGCCGACTGGTTCGCGGTGACTGCGCTGTTCCGTCGCCCGCTCGGCCTGCCGATCCCGCACACGGCGATCATTCCCGAGAACAAGGACCGCATTGCCGATACCATGGCCTCGTTCCTGCGCGCCTATTTTCTGACGCCGCAGGTGGTCGCGCGGCGGATGCGCGGGATGAACTTGGCGGGCGCCGCGGGGAACTTCCTGGTCGATCCCGGCAGTGGCGGCGAGGCGCGGCTGCGCCAGGGCGCGGCCAGCCTGATCGGCGACGTGCTCGAATCGCTCGACCCCGAGAAACTCGGCGGGCTGGTGAAATCCGGCATGCGACAGCAGCTGGAAAAGCTCGACCTTGCGCCGCTGCTCGGCCAGTTGATCGAGGCGGCGATCGCCGACAAGCGGCACCTGCCCGTGCTCCAGGCGATCATCCAGTGGGGCGGCGAGACGATCGAGGCCAACGAAGGCCTGATCCGCGAGATGATCCACAACAAGGCCAATACCATCCTGCGCCTGACCGGCCTGGACGAGAAGGTCGCCAACGCGATCCTCGACGGCATCTACAAGATGCTGGCCGAGGTCCTCGTCTTCCCCGACCATCCCCTGCGCCTGCGGCTCGAGCAGGGGCTCGAGCAGCTCGCCGACAAGCTCAAGCACGATCCCGAGATGCAGGCCCAGGTGATGCGCCTCAAGGCCGAGATCCTCGCCAACCCGGCCATGGCCCGGTGGTTCGACGCGATGTGGGAGCGCCTGCGTGAGTCCATGCTCCGCGGTGTGCGCTCACCGAAGAACATGCTGTCCGGCCAGCTTGGCGAAAGCCTGGCACAGCTCGGCAACGCGCTGCAGAGCGATCCCCTGATCCAGCACCAGGTCAACCGCTTCAGCCGCCGCACCCTGGCCGGCATCGCTACCCGCTACGGCGACCAGATCGTCCGCCTGGTCTCGGAGACGGTCAAGCGCTGGGATGCCCATACGGTGACCGACCGGGTCGAGGCGGCGGTGGGCCGCGACCTTCAGTTCATCCGGATCAACGGGACCGTGGTGGGCGGCTTGGTCGGTCTGGCGCTGCATGCGGTGGATCGGGTACTGTAGACAATTAAAAGGGCGGCCGTTGCGGGCCGCCCTTTCGTGATCCGAGGTGTACGGAAAGCGTTACAGCTTACCGGTCAGTTCCGGCACGGCGGTGAACAGGTCCGCGACCAGGCCGATGTCGGCGACCTGGAAGATCGGCGCGTCCTCGTCCTTGTTGATCGCGATGATCGTCTTGGAATCCTTCATGCCGGCGAGGTGCTGGATCGCGCCCGAGATGCCGACCGCGATGTAGACTTCGGGGGCGACGATCTTGCCGGTCTGGCCGACCTGGTAGTCGTTGGGGACGTAGCCCGCGTCGACCGCGGCGCGGCTGGCGCCGACGGCTGCGCCGAGCTTGTCGGCCAGCGGCAGGATGACCTGTTCGAAGGTCGGCCCGTCCTTGAGTGCGCGGCCGCCCGAGACGATGACCTTGGCGCTGGTCAGCTCGGGGCGCTCGCTCTTGGCGAGTTCGGCGCCGACGAAGCTGGACAGGCCAGCGTCAGCACCGCCGGAGACGGCTTCCACGGTGCCCGAGCCGCCCTCGTTGGCGGCCTTCGCGAAGGCCGTGCCGCGGACGGTGATCACGAGCTTGGCGTCGCTGCTCTCGACTGTGGCGATGGCGTTGCCGGCATAGGTCGGGCGGGTGAAGGTCTTGGGACCTTCGACCGAGAGGATGTCCGAAACCTGCGCGACGTCGAGCAGGGCGGCGACGCGCGGCGCGATGTTCTTGCCGTTCGAGGTGGCCGGCGCGACGAAGGCGTCGTGCGTCGCCATCAGGCTGACGATCAGCGGCGCGACGTTCTCGGGCAGGGCGTTGGCGAAGGCGGGGCTGTCGGCGAGGTGGACCTTGCCCACGCCGGCGATCTTGGCGGCCTGGTCGGCCACGGCCTGGGCGCCCGAACCGGCGACCAGCAGATGCACTTCACCAAGCTGCGACGCGGCGGTGACGGCGGCTAGGGTGGCGTCCTTGACGGAGGCGTTGTCGTGTTCGACCCAAACGAGCGTCTTGGACATCAGGCTACTCCCAGTTCCTTGAGCTTGGCGACGAGCGCGTCGACGTCGGCGACCTTGATGCCGGCCTGGCGGACCGGGGGCTCGGAAACCTTCAACGTCTTGAGGCGCGGCGCGGTGTCGACCCCGTAGTCGGCCGGAGTCTTGGTCGCGAGCGGCTTCGACTTGGCCTTCATGATGTTGGGCAGCGAGGCGTAGCGCGGCTCGTTGAGGCGCAGGTCGGTGGTGACGATCGCGGGCAGGGCCAGCTTCACCGTCTCGAGGCCGCCGTCGACCTCGCGGGTGACGGTGACCGAATCGCCCTCGACCGCGACCGCCGAGGCGAAGGTGCCCTGCGGGCGGCCGAGCAGCGCGGCGAGCATCTGGCCGGTCTGGTTCGAATCGTCGTCGATGGCCTGCTTGCCGAGGATCACGAGACCCGGGGTTTCCTCCTCGGCTACGCCCTTGAGAATCTTGGCGACGGCCAGCGGCTCGACCTCGTCATCGGTCTGGACGAGAATGGCGCGGTCGGCGCCCATGGCGAGCGCGGTGCGCAGGGTTTCCTGCGCCTTCTGCGGGCCGACCGAGACCGCGACGATCTCGGTGGCCACGCCCTTTTCCTTCAGGCGGATGGCTTCCTCGACGGCGATCTCGTCGAAGGGGTTCATGCTCATCTTGACATTGGCGAGGTCGACGCCGGTGCCGTCGGTCTTGACCCGCGGCTTCACGTTGTAGTCGATCACCCGCTTGACGGGCACGAGGATCTTCATGGGCGAGGTCCTTCCTCTCGGGAGCGGCCTGGTTTAGCCGATCGATTAAATTCTGCGCCGAAAGCCTTTGCGGCACCGGGCCGCGAGGTCAAGCCTCGCCGGCGCGGTGCCGATATGATCAGGCCGCCTTCTTCACCTCGGCGACGATCTTCTGGGCGGCGTCGCCCAGGTCGTCGGCGGGGACGATGGCCAGGCCCGAGCCGGCGAGAATCTGCTTGCCGAGCTCGACGTTGGTGCCTTCCAGGCGGACGACCAGCGGAACCTGCAGGTTCACTTCCTTCGCCGCGGCGATGATGCCTTCGGCGATGGTGTCGCACTTCATGATGCCGCCGAAGATGTTGACCAGGATGCCCTTCACCGCGGGGTCGGCAAGGATGATCTTGAACGCCGCGGTGACCTTCTCGGTCGTGGCGCCGCCGCCGACGTCGAGGAAGTTGGCCGGGAACATGCCGTTCAGCTTGATGATGTCCATCGTCGCCATGGCCAGGCCCGCGCCGTTGACCATGCAGCCGATGTCGCCGTCGAGCTTGATGTAGGCGAGGTCGTACTTGCTGGCTTCGAGCTCGGCCGGGTCTTCCTCGGTCTCGTCGCGCAGTTCGACCAGGTCCTTGTGGCGGAACAGCGCGTTCGAATCGAAGCCGACCTTGGCGTCGAGCACCAGCAGCTTGTCGCCCGAGATGGCGAGCGGGTTGATCTCGATCTGGCTGGCGTCGGTGGCGAGAAACGCCTCGTAGAGCTGGCCGGCGATCTTGGCGGCCTGCTTGGCGAGGTCGCCCGACAGGCCCAGGCCCTTGGCGACGGCGCGGCCATGGTGCGGTTGGAACCCGGTCGCCGGATCGACGGTGAAGGTGTGGATCTTCTCGGGCGTGTCATGGGCGACCGCCTCGATGTCCATGCCGCCCTCGGTCGAGACGACGAAGGCGACGCGGCCCGTGGCACGGTCGACCAGCAGCGCGAGATAGAATTCCTGGTCGATGTCGACGCCGTCGGTGATGTAGAGGCGATTGACCTGCTTGCCGGCCTCGCCGGTCTGGATCGTCACCAGGGTGTTGCCGAGCATGTCCTTGGCGTTGGCCTCGACCTCCTCGATCGTCTTGGCCAGGCGAACGCCGCCCTTGGCCTCGGCCGGCAGTTCCTTGAACTTGCCCTTGCCGCGGCCGCCGGCATGGATCTGCGCCTTGACGACATAGAGCGGCCCGGGAAGCTGCTTCGCGGCGGCGACCGCTTCCTCGACGGAGAGGGCGGCGATACCGGCGGGGACGGCGACGCCGAACTTCGCGAGCAGTTCCTTGGCCTGGTATTCATGGATGTTCATGGACGCGGCTTTCTCTGGCGGTTCCCGAAGGAAGGGAGGAAAATTGTGCGCCGCCGCATAAGCATGGATTCGCCGCCTTGAAAAGGCCCGGATGGCGGGCCAAGTTCGCCCCGATGATCGATCGCCAACGCCTCGAAAAGATCGTTCGCGAGGCGGGGGACATGGCGCTCGGCGCCTGGCCCGGCGCGGGCCACAGTCCGGAGATCTGGGAGAAGGGCCCGAACAATCCGGTCTGCGCCGCGGACCTCGCCGTCGACGCCTTCCTGCGCCGCGAACTGACCGCCTTGCTTCCTGCCGCCGGCTGGCTGTCGGAAGAGACCGCCGACGCGCCGGATCGCCTCAACAACGGCCTACTCTGGCTGGTCGATCCGATCGACGGCACCCGCGACTTCATCCGCGGGCGGCCGGGCTGGGCGGTCTCGGTCGCGCTGATCAGCGCCGGACGGCCGCTGTTCGGCATGCTTTGCGCCCCGGCCAGATCACCGGAAAAGGGTGGCGAGTTCTGGCACGGCGAATCCGGCCAGGGCGCCTGGCGCAACGGCGAGCGGCTGGCCGCCAGCACGCGCGGCGAGTTGTCCGGCGCCCGAGTGCCCGCCGACAGCCTGGTCGATCCCGACAAGGACCTCGTGCTGGTCGAGAAGCCCAATTCGATCGCCCTGCGCATCGCCATGGTCGCGGCGAACGAGGCGGATCTGCTCGCCACGCTGCGCTGGGGCTATGAATGGGACGTCGGCGCCGCAGCCCTGATCGCGCGCGAAGCGGGGGCCTCGGTCACCGACGCTTTCGGACAGCCGCTCAACTACAACAAGCGCGATCCGCGGGCGTTCGGCGTGCTGGTTACCGCCCCGGCGATCCACCAGGCGGCGGTCGATCGCCTGGCGGATCGAGCAAGGGCGCTGGCGGGTTAGAGTTGGGAAAAGAGAAACTCACACAAGCCACGAAGACACGAAGGGGTCCGAGCTTTGCGGCAGCTGCCAATTTCCTACTCAGGCAAGTGAATCGGAAGCCGCTCTGCCGCCGTGCGGAACATCTTCGTGCCTTGGTGGCTTTGTGTGAGATGAATCCATTCCGCCGTCGGCCTTCGCCTCCGCCATATTATCTGCTAGCCCACCCCCCGTGACACCTTTTCCCTGGTTCGACGTCCTGGCCATCGCCGGGCTGATCCTCATCAACGGCCTGTTCTCGATGTCGGAGCTGGCGATCGTCTCGGCGCGCCCGGCGCGGCTCAAGATCGCGGCGGAGAACGGCAGCCGCGGCGCCAGGGTCGCGCTCGAACTGGCCGAGGAACCCGGCAAGTTCCTTTCGACCGTGCAGATCGGCATCACCCTGGTCGGCATCATCGCCGGCGCCTATTCTGGCTCCAGCCTGGGCGGGCCGACCGGCGAACGGCTGGCGGCGCTCGGCGTGCCGGCGCGCTTCGCCGACGATGCCGGCTTCGCCCTCGTTATCGCGATCACGACCTACGGCAGCCTGGTGGTGGGCGAACTGGTGCCCAAGCAGATCGCGCTGCGCGCTGCCGAGCCGATCGCGATCGTCGCCGCGCGGCCGATGGCCCTGCTGGCGAAGATCACCGCGCCGCTGGTCTGGCTGCTGCGCACCTCGTCCGACTTCCTGCTGCGCCTGATCGGCATGCGTCAGTCGACCGAGCAGCAGGTCACCGCCGACGAGTTGCACCTGATGTTCGCCGAGGCGACCCGCTCGGGCGTGATCGAGGAGGACGAACGCCAGATCATGAGCGGGATCATGCGCCTAGCCGACCGTCCGGTGCGCGAACTGATGACGCCGCGGACCGAACTCGACGTGGTCGATCGTAGCGCCAGTGAGGCCGAGATTCGCGCCGCGATCAAGGCCAGTCCGCATTCGCTGCTGCCCGTGGCGGACGGCACGCCCGACAACATCGTCGGAGTGCTCAAGGCGCGCGAGGTGCTGGGGTGCCTGCTCTCCGGGAGCAAGATCGACGTCGGCGTGCTGATGCGCAAGGCGGAGGTCATCCCCGATCAGCTCGACGCGATGGAAGCATTGAAGCTGCTCCAGCAGTCCGACGTCGCCATGGCCATGGTCCACGACGAATACGGCCATCTCGAAGGCATCGTCACCCCGGCGGACCTGCTCACCGCGATCGTCGGCAATTTCGTCAGCCACCTCGACGAAGGCGACGAGCCGATGGTGGTCGAGCGCCACGACGGCTCGCTGCTGATCGCGGGAAGCCTGCCGGCCGATGCCCTGGCCAACGAGCTGTGCATCGACCTGCCGGACGACCGCGACTATGCGACCGCCGCGGGCTATGCCCTGTCGGTGCTCAAGCGCCTGCCGGGCGAGGGCGAATGGTTCGCCGACCAGGGCTGGCGCTTCGAGGTCGTCGACATGGACGGCCGCAAGATCGACAAGCTGCTGGCGAGCAAGGTCCGCAAGCCGAAGCTTAAGGCGGACGAGGAAGAGAAGTAGGGTTTCGGAGTCAGGCTTTCTTCCCCCATCAAGGGGAAAGAGAACGGCGCGTCGGCTCGCCCGGAAACTTAGGCTCCTGGCGTCGTCGCGGTCTGCGCCTCGCGGCCGTCGCCCTGGGGGGCGGCGAGGATGTCGCGGGTCACGGAGCCCTTGTTGACCGTGTTGGTCCCGGCATCGCCCACGGTAGAGCGGATCGAGGGCGCGGCCTGACCGGCGCGGCCGAGCGCGTTGTTCTCCACGTCGCTGCGTGCCTGCGGGCCGCCGAACAGCGCATCGAGAGTCTGGGTCTGGGTGTTGCTCTCGGTCGGGCGCGGGGCGCCGGGCTGCGGCGGCTGGAGAGCGAAGTCGGGCGGGACCACCAGCGGGGCCTGGCGCTGCACCGCGAACTCGTCGGGCCGCTCGCGGTTGAACAGGCCGCCGCCGCCGCCGCAGCCGGCAAGCGTCGCGGTGCCCGCAATCAGGAGAACGAGGGTGGTCTTGCGCATGGTGATCAACTCTCCGAGGCGGACGTCGTGGTGCCGGTTTGGGCCGCTTGGTCGTCGCGCTTTTCGCGCGAAAGGAACGAACGGGCAAGGATAATCAGGACGCCGATGCTGATCGCGGCGTCGGCGAGGTTGAAGATGTAGAAGTGCCAGGCGCCGACGAAGAAATCGATGAAGTCGACGACGTAGCCGAACCGTACCCGATCGACTATATTGCCGAGCGCCCCGCCCAGGACCAGGGCCAGCGCGGCGATATCGCCAAGCTTCTTCTCGCGGACCATCCAGGCCGTGACAAAGACCGCAATTCCGGCGGTTACAGCGACCAGCATCCAGCGCATCGCGTCGCTCTCGGCGGTGAGGAGGCCCAGGCTGACCCCGCGGTTCTCGGTCCAGGTCAGATTGAACATCGGCAGGACGTCGGGAATCTGACCGACATAAGGCAACTGAAGCGGCCCGATCATGAGCCATTTGGTCCACTGATCGACCAGAAAAATCAGCGCGGCGATGCCGAGGCCGAGAATATACTTGCGCTGCGGGGTCACGCTGAGGGTTCCAGCGCGCCGACCACCTCGTCGCAGCGGGCGCAGAGCTCGCCGTCGTGCTCGACCTCGGGCAGGTGCCGCCAGCAGCGGCCGCATTTGTGCTGATCGGTGCGGGAGACGCTCACGCCTTCGCCTTGGCCGCGCCTCACTGTCGCGGTGATGAACAGTTCGGCCAGGTCGCCCTCGGGCGCGGCGGCGGGCACGGCGACCTCGGCTTCCAGCCCC
Organism: Novosphingobium sp.; assembly: GCA_051955585.1. Classification (GTDB taxonomy): domain Bacteria; phylum Pseudomonadota; class Alphaproteobacteria; order Sphingomonadales; family Sphingomonadaceae; genus Novosphingobium. Next base: position 6,701 of record JBQCGM010000015.1, on the reverse strand, counting down.
GAGCCAAGCACCTTCTCCCGGCGCAGCGGCTCGATCGCCTCGAGCACCTGGGCGCGCAGCGCGCGCAAGGTTTCCCAGCGTGCGGCGAGCGCATCGTCACTGGCGGCGGGAAGTTCCGGCCACTCCAGCAGATGCACCGAGCCGCCGTCGGGATAGCGCGTGCCCCAGACTTCCTCGCTGGTGAAGACCAGCACCGGCGCGGCGTAGCGGACCAGGGCGTGGAACAGCGTGTCGAGCACGGTGCGATAGGCGCGGCGCTTCGGGTCGCTCGGGGCGTCGCAGTAGAGCGAGTCCTTGCGAATATCGAAGAAGAATGCCGAGAGGTCCTCGTTGCAGAAGTCGGCCAGCGCGCGGACGTAGGTGTTGAAGTCGAAGTTCGCGGTCGCTGCACGCAGCGCGGCGTCGAGCTTGGTGAGCAGGGCGAGGACGTAGCGTTCCAGCTCCGGCATCGCCTCGGGCGAAATCCGTTCGCTCTCGTCGAACCCGTCGAGCGCGCCCAGCAGGTAGCGGAAGGTGTTGCGCAGCTTGCGGTACTGGTCGGCCACGCCCTTGAGGATCTCGTCGCCGATGCGGTGGTCCTCGGTATAGTCGACGCTCAATGCCCACAGCCGGATGATGTCCGCGCCGTTCGTCTCCATCACCTTGATCGGATCGATCGTGTTGCCGAGCGACTTGGACATCTTCATGCCCTTGGCGTCCATGGTGAAGCCGTGGGTGAGCACCGCCTTGTAGGGGGCATGGCCCCGCGTCGCGCAGCTTTCCAGCAGCGAGCTTTGGAACCAGCCGCGATGCTGGTCGCTGCCTTCGAGATAGAGGTCGGCGGGCGGGCCGCGATGGCCTTCCTCGCGCAGCAGGGCGGGCCAGCGGCCGCTTTCCAGGACGAAGGCATGGGTCGAGCCCGAATCGAACCAGACGTCGAGGATGTCCGCGACGCGTTCGTAGTCCTCGGCGCGGTAGTCCGCCCCCAGGTATTCCTGCGCGCGGGCATCGGACCAAGCATCGACGCCGCCGGCGCGGATCGCGTTGATGATCCGGTCGTTGACCGCAGGATCGACCAGATATTGCCCGGTCTTGCGCTCGACGAACAGCGTGATCGGCACGCCCCAGGCGCGCTGGCGCGAGAGGACCCAGTCGGGCCGTCCCTCGACCATCGCACGGATGCGGTTCTCGCCCTTCTCGGGCACCCAGCGGGTCTGGGCGATCGCATCGAGCGCCGCCTCGCGCAGGGTCGGCGCGGCGCAGAGTTCCTCGTCATGCGGATCGACCGCGCCGCCTTCGCCTTCCCAGCGCTTTTCGGCCGGGGTCTTGGGCGATAGGTGGGTGAGGACCTTGTCCATCGGCACGAACCATTGCGGCGTGCAGCGGAAGATCACCTTGGCCTTGGAGCGCCACGAGTGCGGGTAGCTATGCTTGTAGTCGGCGCTGGCAGCGAGCAGTCCGCCGGCCTCGCGCAGGTCCGAGCAGATCGGCCCGTCGGGCGCGTTGAACTTCGGGTTGATGACCGATCCCTGCCCGCCGAGCCAGGTCCAGTCGGCGCGGTACTTGCCGTCGCCCTCGACCGCGAAGACCGGCTCGATCCCGTGGGCCTTGCACAGCAGGAAGTCGTCCTCGCCGTGGTCGGGCGCCATGTGGACCAGGCCCGTGCCGCTCTCGGTGGTGACGAAGTCGCCGGGCAGGAACGGGCGCGGCTTGGCGAAGAAGCCGCCGAGGTGGTGCATCGGATGCCGCGCGGCAGTGCCCGCGAGTTCGGAACCTTTGATGATCTTTTCAGACCCGGCGTCAAAAATGCCAGTGCGCTTTAGAAAATCCTCAAGCAGAGACTTGGCCACGAGGTGGCTCGTGTTCTCGCCCGGCGCAGAATAGAGAACATAATCAACCTCCGGCCCATAGGCCAAAGCCTGGTTGGTCGGGATCGTCCAGGGCGTGGTCGTCCAGATCACCGCATGGGCGCCGACCAGTTCGGGAATCGGGCTCTCCGTGATCTCAAACGCCACGTCGATCTGGGTCGAGACGATGTCCTCGTACTCGACCTCGGCCTCGGCCAGGGCGGTCTTCTCGACCGGGGACCACATCACCGGCTTGGCGCCACGGTAGAGCTGGCCGCGTTCGGCGAACTTCAGCAGTTCGGTGACGATCGTCGCCTCGGCCTGGAAGTCCATCGTCAGATAGGGATTGTCCCAGTCGGCGCCTACGCCGAGGCGTTTGAGCTGCTCGCGCTGGGTGTTCACCCAGTTCTGGGCATAGGCGCGGCATTCGGCGCGGAATTCGACGGGGTCGACCTGGTCCTTGTCGAGCTTCTTCTTGCGGTACTGTTCCTCGACCTTCCACTCGATCGGCAGGCCGTGGCAGTCCCACCCCGGAACATAGGGCGCGTCCTTGCCCAGCAGCGTCTGGGTGCGGATCACCATGTCCTTGAGGATGTGGTTCAGCGCATGGCCCACGTGGATGTCGCCGTTGGCATAGGGCGGGCCGTCATGGAGGATGAGCTTCTCGCGGCCTTTGCGCGCCTCGCGGACTTGCTGGTAAAGACCGGTGTCCTGCCAGCGCGCCAGAATGCCCGGCTCCTTCTGGGGGAGGCCCGCCTTCATCGGGAAATCGGTCTTCGGGAGGAAGACGGTCGATCGGTAATCGCGCTGTTCGGTCATGACCGGCGGGCCTTAGCGGGCGGCGCGTGGGACTGCAATTTATTGACTCACGCGAAGACGCGAAGGCGCGAAGAAGCCGTGCTTGCGGCGAAGCCGCCTTCGACTTGCCGGGGACAGCCTCTGCTGCGCCTGGGAAATCGAGATAGGCCTGCGGCGCCCACAACCTCTTCGCGCCTTCGCGCCTTTGCGTGAAATCAAATTTAGCGCAGCGCCGCCAGTCGCCGCCGCGCCTCGTCGCAGTCGGCTTCGATCTGAGCGGTCAGCGCATCGAGGCTGGCGAAGCTGGCCTCGGGCCGCAGGAAGTGGCGCAGCTCGACCTCGATCTCCTGGCCGTAGAGATCGCCTGAGAAGTCGAAGAAATAGGGTTCGAGCAGTTCCTTGGGCGGGTCGAAGCTGGGGCGCACGCCGAGGTTGGCGGCGCCCTTGACCCAGCGGCCGCCGGGCAGGCGCGCGGTCACCGCATAGATGCCGTAGCGCGGGCGCAGGTAGTCGCCGAGCGCGATATTGGCGGTGGGATAGCCGATCGTGCGGCCCAGCTTGTCGCCGTGCTGGACCAGACCCCTGATCGAGAACGGCCGGGTGAGCAGGCGGGTAGCGGTCTCGCAGTCGCCGGCCTGGAGCGCCGCGCGGATGCGGGTGGAGGAGACCACGCCGTCAGCGTCGTGCACCGCCGCGACGGTGCGGGTCGGCACGCCGCGCTCGCGCAGCAGGTCGGGGTTGCCGCCGCGGCCCTGACCGAAGGTGAAGTCCTCGCCGGTCACGATCCCGCCCGCGCCGATGTGGCGGCTGATCATGCCCTCGGCCCAGAGCGGGGCGGGCATGCCGGCCATGGCGGCGTCGAAGTGGAACACCAGCATGGCATCCGCCCCCGCCGCGGCGAACAGTTCCTGCCGCTGGTCGAGCGTGGTCAGGCGAAAGGGCTCGGTATCGGGGCGGAAGTGCCGCATCGGGTGGGGATCGAAGGTCGCGACGATCGCCGGGCGGCCTTCGGCCCGAGCCCAAGCGATGGCCTCGCCGACCACGGCCTGGTGGCCCAGGTGGAAGCCGTCGAAATTGCCCAGCGCCAGGATCGCTCCGCGCAAGGCTTCGGGCATCGGCTCGCGGTGATCGAGGCGGATCATGATGCGACTTGCGGGCGGATCAGCGTCACGAAGGCGAAGGCCGGGCGGTTCCCCTCGGCCGCATGCTCCTCGCGGAAGGTCTCGCGCCAACCTTCTCCGAGCGGCGGCATCAGCGTATCGCCGGGGATCTCGGCGTGGATCTCGGTCAGCTCGATACGGTGGGCGCGGGGCAGGGCCTGGGCGTAGATCTCGGCGCCGCCGAAGATCACGATGTGCGGCGCGTTGGCCATGTGCAGCGCCTCGTCGAGCGAATGCGCGACCTCGGCCCCCTCGGCCTGCCATTGGGGATCGCGGGTGATGACGATGTGGCGGCGGCCGGGGAGGATTCCGGGCAGCGATTCGAAGGTCTTGCGGCCCATGACCAGCGGCTTGCCCATGGTCAGGCTCTTCACCCGGCGGAAGTCCGCGGGAATGTGCCAGGGCATGGTCCCGCCCGCGCCGATCACGCCGTTGGTGGTGACCGCGACGACGAGGAAGATCTCGGGCTCGTTCATGCCCTTTCCGTCGTCATTGCGAGCGGCAAAGCCGCGCGGCAATCCAGGGCCAAACGCCCGGCGCTCTGGATTGCTTCGCTCCGCTCGCGATGACGAGAAGCGGAGTTCATTCTATCACCAACCGCGTGACGTGGCCCATCTTGCGCCCGGGGCGGCTCTCGCCCTTGCCGTAGAGATGGAGGTGATTGGCCGGATCGGCGAGGATCGCGGCCCAGTCGTCCGCCTCGGCGCCGATCAGGTTGCGCATTTCGACGCGCCGGGCGGCAAGCGAGGTGTCGCCCAGCGGCAGGCCGAGGATCGCGCGGACGTGGTTCTCGAACTGGCTGGTGACCGCCCCCTCGATCGTCCAGTGGCCGGAATTGTGGACCCGCGGGGCGATCTCGTTGAACACCGGGCCGTCGGCGGTGGCGAAGAATTCCGCGGTCATCACCCCGACATAGCCGAGCGCCTCGGCTACCTGCGCGGCGAGCTTGCGCGCGGTCGGGACTTGCGCCTGGATCGCGGGGGAGGCGGGCACGGTCGAGGTCGCGAGGATGCCGCCCTGGTGAACGTTCTCGGCGCTGTCCCAAAAGCGGATCTCGCCATCGGCGCCGCGCACCAGGATCACCGAGAACTCGCCGGTGAAGGTCACGAAGCCTTCGTAGATCAGCGGCGTATCGGGCAGGTCGAGGCCTTCGGCGTCGGCCGGGCTCATGATCCGCCATTGGCCCTTGCCGTCGTAGCCGTCGCGGCGGGTCTTGAGGATGCCGGGCGTGCCGATCTCGGCCATCGCGGCAGCAAGGTCGCCCGCCGAATCGACCGGCGCGAAGGGCGCGGTCCTGCCGCCCAGCCCGGTGACGAAGGTCTTCTCGCTCAGCCGGTCCTGCGCGGTCTCCAGCGCGCGCCAGTGCGGCGCGGTGGCCTGGGGCAGGGCGGTGAGCGGGGCGACCGGGACGTTCTCGAACTCGTAGGTCACCACGGCGCAAGCGGCGGCGAACTTCGCCAGCGCGGCGGTATCGTCCCACTCGGCGCGGGTGAACTCGGCGCTGACCTCGGCCGCGACGCTCTCGGCCTCGGGTGCATAGATATGGCAGCGATAACCGAGCTGCGCCGCGGCCACGGCGATCATCCGGCCGAGCTGGCCGCCGCCGAGGATGCCGATGGTCTCTCCCGGTGCGATCACGATATTACGAGGGCCTTTCCGCCACGCTTTCGGTCTGCGCCGCGCGGTAGGCCTGGAGCCGCTCGGCCAGGCCTGCATCGTTCGTCGCCAGGATCGCCGCGGCGAGCAGCCCGGCATTGGTCGCCCCGGCCTCGCCGATCGCCAGGGTGCCGACGGGAATGCCCGCGGGCATCTGCACGATCGAGAGCAGGCTGTCCTGCCCGGACAGCGCCTTCGACTGCACCGGCACGCCCAGCACCGGCAGGTGCGTCATGCTCGCGACCATGCCCGGCAGGTGCGCCGCGCCGCCCGCCCCGGCGATGATCACCTTGAAGCCTTCCGCCGCCGCGCCCTTGGCGAAGCTGACCAGGCGGTCGGGCGTGCGGTGGGCGGAGACGATGCGGACGTCGGCCGCGACCCCCAGCTTGTCCAGCGCCTCGGCGGCGCGGCTCATGGTCGACCAGTCGGACTGGCTGCCCATGACGATTGCGACAGGTGCCCCCATACGATTCACCGCTCCGAGAGGTAGTAGCGCTCCAGCGCCTGAAGATTGTCATCCAGCTCGTAGACGATCGGCTGGCCGGTCGGAATCTCGAGCCCGGTGATCTCCTCGTCCGAAATGCCCGAGAGATGCTTGACCAGCGCGCGCAAGGAGTTGCCGTGGGCCGAGATCAGCACGGTTTCGCCCTTGGCCAGCTGCGGCACGATCGCGCTCTGGTAGTAGGGCAGGACGCGGTGGATCGTGTCCTTCAGGCTTTCCGTGTTCGGGATCGCGATCCCGGCATAGCGGACGTCCTTGGCCAGATCGAACTCCGACCCCGCTTCGAGCACCGGCGGCGGGATGTCGAAGGAACGGCGCCAGATCTTGACCTGCTCGTCGCCGTGCTTCGCCGCGGTCTGCGCCTTGTCGAGCCCGGTCAGCCCGCCGTAGTGCCGCTCGTTGAGGCGCCAGTCCTTGGTCTCGGGGATCCACGAGCGCCCTGCCGCGTCGAGTGCGAGGTGCAGGGTGCGAATCGCACGGGTCTGCAGCGAGGTGAAGGCGACCGTGGGGAGCACGCCCTTGGCGGCGAGCAGCTCGCCGGCGGCGCGGGCCTCGGCCTCCCCCTTTTCGGTCAGGTCGACGTCCCACCAGCCGGTGAAGCGGTTTTCGAGGTTCCACTGGCTCTGGCCGTGACGGACGAGGATGAGGCGAGGCAAGGCGGTGCTCCAAAGGGTGCGGCACCGGCCCGCGCCCCCCCCCCGCCCCCCCACCAGCCGGGATGGGCTGGGTGGGCGGGGGGGGGGGGGGGCCGGGGGCGCC